>JBDIBD010000257.1:0-7070 GCA_039812725.1 Vicinamibacteria bacterium
TCTACGTCGGCTCGTTCTCGAAGTCGCTGCTGCCGGCCCTGCGCCTGGGCTTTCTGGTGGCCCCGCCGGCCCTGCGGGAGGCGCTGCGGGCCGCGAGCCACGTGGCCGGGTGGCACGCGCAAGGTCCGGCCCAGGCCGCCCTGGCGACCCTGATCCGCGACGGCCTGCTGGCACGCCACGTGCGCAGGGCCCGGCGCGAGTACGCGATCCGCCACGACCGGATCCTGCGCACTCTCCAGCGTGACTTCTCACGCTGGCTGGCCCCGGTCCCCTCGCTGGCCGGGCTGCATGTCGCCGCGCGGCTGCGGGCGGGGGGCGTCCGGCTGGAAGCGGAGCTCGCGCTGCGCGCGGCGGAGGCCGGTGTCGGGCTGGACCGGCTGTCGGCCTATTGCGCCGGTCCGCCGGCCCAGCCCGGCCTGGTGCTGGGTTACGGGGCCATCGCCCAGGCGCGGATCGACGAGGGCCTGCGGCGGCTGCGGGAGTGCTTCGTGAGGGCCTCGTGACGAGCCGCCGGGCGCTGCGCGGCCTGCTGCTGGCCGTGCTGGCCGGCGGTCTGACGAGCTGCTCGCGCGTCACCAGCGAGGACGGCCCGCCGCTGCTCGTCACGACCGTGGAGCAGGAGGGCCTGCGGCTCGAGGTCAGGAACCATCGCTCGGTGAGCCGGCGCAGCGCTGGCTTCTCCGGCGCCGGGCGAGGGGTCGGCTGGTACTCGGCCGAGACGCGCTGCGGCGTCGGCTGGACCGCGGAGGCCGTGGTGGACGGCGCGCGCACGCTCGTGCACAAGGGCTACCACCCGGTGCTCGACGAGGACTGCGACGGCGCGGTCGCGACCCGGCGGATCTCCCTGTGCTCGGGCGCCGGTCGCGTCGCCATCCGCGACGCCGGCCGCGACTTCGTCACCGCCTTCCGCTTCGGGAAACGGGTGTTCGTGGGCCAGGCCTGGGTCGACGAGGGCGGCGACTGCCGCGACGCGCTGGCCGAGTCTTGGGACGACGCCACGTACCTGGCCCACAGCCGGGCCGCGGGCGCGCTCGAGACCCTGCTCGCCAGCGCCGCCCCCGGCCCCACGGTGCGCTGCTTCCTCGACTACCGGACCTGGGAGGGAGGCACGAACCTCGCCGTGCCGGCCATCGAGGAGATCATCTCCCGGCCTGGTCCGGTGTCGTACGACCCGCACATCCGCTTCCTGCTCGCGGTGGCGCGCGGCCAGGACCGCGCGCCCGACCTGGAGGCGGCGCTCTACGCCTTCCTCCTCGACCCACCGCCCCCCGGCCCCTTCCAGGTCGACTGGGTGGACGACCGGGCGGCCTGGCCCCTGAGCGCCGCCCCGTCGCGCTCCCGGCGCCTCGCCTACGTCGGCCAGGCGCTGGAACGGTGCGCGCTTCTCGCGACCGACGATTTCCGGCGGACGGCGCTGGCCGAGGCGATCGCGCAGCTCGGCGATGCGGGCGTGACGGCCCGCGCCCGGGCGAGCTGCCCTGCGCTCGACATTCCGGAGCGGCCGGCTCGGCTCGCGCACCTGCGCTGACTTGGCGACAGGCCGGACGAATGGCGCGGCGGGGCGGTCTTGCCTGCGCCGAGGGCGGTCGCGCGGGGTTGGTCGACAACGCTCAGGGCCCTGAGAAGGCACTAGCGGACTGTCGCGAGCCGCGCGAAGTGGGAAAGCTGCTGACCTGCCAGCGGCCCTTGGATCAGGTTGCCACTAGCTGGAGCCAGCCACGTCGGGAACACGCCGCTAGCGCTCAATCTGCTGCGGACCCGACCGACGGACTTGCGGAGCGGCCCGTCGAGGATCGCGAAGATCCCAGACTCTGGAATCGCTCGACCCTTACAGGTATCGTCTCGCCGGAGGAACGCCATGGCGAACGTCGCTCTACGCAAGCCAGTCCTTGAGCCTGAGGTTTCACAACCTGCTGCGGCGACTGATGGAAGGACCACCGGGTACACCAAGACTAGTGGCTATGCGAGCTTCCGCTGGCCGGGATCGCTAACCGTCGACCTCGGCAGAGACTTCCTTCCGAGGTGCATTCGCGTCCTCCTCTGGAACGAGCAAGGCGCGGGTGAGCCGACCTCCTCAGCTCGCCGCTATCGCTATGCCATGCTGACCAGGGCTGACAGCGAGTCATTCTGGTCCCTGCTCTACACGACGACCGGTGTCGGCCACTCTGGCTGGCAGGTCTTCTGGATCAATGAGCCGTTCCCTGTCCGCTACGTCAGGATCGACGGGCAGCACAATACCGCGAACGCTCACTTCCACGTGGTTCAAGTAGAGGTTTACGAAGGGGAGCCGCCGCCCCTTCCAGAGCCAGGGGCGAACCTCGAGATGGTGGCAACAGCACAGAGAGTGACACGAGGCGCAGTGCCTACGGTCGAGTCGGCCGGAGGCGAACCAGGTGGAACCTGGCCTGACCTTCCTCCCGGGTCGCGCCTGTTGCCCCGGGGGGACCGGCCACTGGCACCCGGTACGACACTGGACTCGTATCGCCTCATCGCCCGCCTTGGGCAGGGTTACTCAGCCACGGTGTGGAAGGCGGAGGTCACCAGCGTACCTCCTGGGGTTGGCCTGTCTCGGGGCGATGTGGTTGCTATCAAGGTCTATCGCCCGGAACTCCTGGCTGGCCTAGAGTCGATTCGGATTCAGCGCGAGTTCACGATTGCATCGCAGCTCGACCACCCGTCGCTGGGAAAAGTCTACGATGTGGTCATCTCACCCTCAAGACCGTGGCACACGTTTCTCGTGATGGAGTACGTAGAAGGCCAAACGCTCAAGGAGCACGTTGAGGCCACCGGCCACTTGGGCGCGGGCGAGGTTGCTGAGATTGGTCGCCAGTTGCTGGAGGGCGCTGACGCTCTTCACTCCCAGCAGGCCCTTCATCGAGATATCAAGGCCGCCAATGTCATCCTGACCGATCCCGGAAAGACGCTCGTGAAATTGCTGGATTTCGGCATTGTGGGCCTCGCCACCGACGCGGCCTTGACCGCCTCGACTGCGTTTCTTGGCAGCAAGCACTCTGCTCCTTACGAACAACTCACGGGGAAGCCACTCGACGAACGCGCCGACATCTACGCCATCGGCAGCGTCATGTACCACTGTTATGAGGGGCGAGCGCCTTACAGCGGCGCGGGTCCTGAAGGGGCCATCGTCGAGCAGATGATCCAAGCGCCCGCGCGAGCTGTAGCGAGAGCGAGCGAGGACGGTCCGCTCGTTGAGTTCATCAACCGCTGCCTTGCGGTCCAGTCGACGGCTCGCCCTCGAACAGCTGTGATCGCCCTAGAGGAACTTCAGCGTCTGAGATAGCGCTTCGCGGAGACCCATCTTTTGGAACCCGGACATTCCGCAGCTGGTGGACGGCCAGAGCTCCTGCAGTGCTCTCGCTCAGGCGTGCTCACGCCACCCGCGCAGCTCTTGCCAGGACTCCATCTCTGGAGGCCGTAGCGGCGCCCCTACCTGAGTAGTCGAGCGCTCGACGGCCCTTGCAGGGTGCGCTCGACAGTCCCGACGTTGGGAGCATGGACGGAACGACTCGCTCCCTCGCCGTGCCATCGCGCCTCTCTCCCTCAGCGCTTCCGCCAGTGATCGCCGTCCCAGACGGACCCGTCCGACTGCGCGCCTGGCCTGGTGCGCTTCATGCTGGAGTTCGAGGTGCTTGACCCGGACGGTGGCCACGTCTTCGTCGGCGCTGGCGCCCTCGACACCCGGGCCCATGTCCAGCGGAGGTCGGGCGCTTCAGTTGCCAGGGTGTGTCGGTGGACTCGACTGACCCGGGCGACGGCCTGGCGGTCATTCTCGACCCGCCCTCGCGCCACACTGCGCACGCGGGTCTTGGTGGTCTGGCGCTGACCAGATGCGGCATCGTGCGCGTCGCGCAGCCGGAAAAGAGGCGCTAGCGCCAATCGCCGCCCCTTCGTGGTGCGACCGTGGGACCCTGCTACATCACCAAGCCGTGGAAACGCTCACGCAGCAGTTCGTACTGCATGTCGGCCCTTCCAGCCTTCCGTTCCTCCACGAGTGCCGCCAGGTCAGAATCGTCGAGGGCGATGATGAAGCCTCGTTGATCGTCCGCAGTGTCGCGACATCTCTGAAGGAAGAGGCCCTTGTTGCGAAACCTCCGGCAGGTGAGCACGCCGACCCGGCCTCGGCTCGGCGAGAAGCGCCCGGATAGTTGGTCCAACTCGGGGTTGCCTGGATCCCCCTCGTAGTTCTTGCACTCCACGAAAATGTGAGGTGCGGAGTAGTGCGCAGCAACCCAAGCGAAGAAGCCGGACGTTGCTGCGTTGGTGTAGGAGATGTCGATTCGCTTCCTACCGTCGTGGATCTTTCGCTGAACCTGCGGAAAGGAGAGTGACGGATAGAAGAGAGCAGACAACAGGGCTTCGATTGAGCGCTCGTATTGCGAGGCTGCGTCCAGTCCTGCGGGGATCGCCTGAAGTGCATCATTCAAGGCGCCCCAATCGGGCTCCGGTGAACCCTCCGTACGGGCGAGATCGAGGTGGTCCAACGGTGGCTGGTAGATGTCGCGCTTGTCGCTACGGTAACGGCGCAACACCTCGGGATGCTTGCGTGTCTCGCGCACGATGGCGCTCTTGCCCTGCCCGTACTTCTTGATGAGCTCCTTCTTTGTGACGCGTATCCGGCCATCCTTGAGCAACTCTACGAGCGCGGAGTTTGCATCCATCTCAACGCCTCGCAGGTACTCGAGAAGATAGTCACGGTAGTACTCGTTGGCGTCGTAGTCCATCCGGCGCCGAACGATGACCTTGGGGACCAACAGCAGCTTGCCGTGCCTGGTGGTCGGGAGCTGAGTGAACTCTGAAAACCACGCCCTCCGCCCCGGGTCCCACATCGGCCCTGAGTCAACGTCAGGTGCGAGGGGGATGCCGTACAGATCCGCCACTGACTGGGTGTACTGAACTAGCGGCTGGCGAATGATGTTCGTGGTGATGTCGGAGATGATGTCCGACGAGATGCCCTCGACCATGAGAATGGCGTCTTCTAGATCCTCTAGCAGGCCACTCGCCACGGCGTCACTCTCCTGGAGCGCTTCCCACACGTCGCGCGCTGACTCCCTGCCCAGCGCACGGCCTCTCGCGCGAGCGCGAGAAAGGCCGAGGTGCGTCTCGTTCGGTTCTCTGAGGGCGCCGAGTAGATGCTGTGCCCGCGCGTGATCTCCTCCCCGGATCGCCTGAAGGACGTCCCTGAAGAAGTGCTGGACGAGTGAAACGCACTCGTCACCCCACGCTGACGGAAGGAGTCGGAGTGCGCGCGGGTCAACAAAGACCCGGGCATCACCGAACACGTCAACGTCGACAAAGTCCAGCGTGGGTTGCGTTCGATCTAGCCGAAAGTACTGAGATATCCGCATACTGAAAGTTGCAGCCACTACATGGGCTGTGGGCCAGCCGCGTCGCACAAGCTCGACGACAGGATCCTACATTGCTTGGGATCGAAGCAAGGCCACGTTCGAGCGAAGATGGAGGGACCCGTGGGGTGTCCCAGAACTCCGAGTAGGATCTGGTTGGGGAGGGACGAAAGCCCCAGGCTCATGCCATTCGTTCTGCCCGAGAGGGAGGTTTTGCGGGCGTGCTAGAGGCGTATTTCGACGAGAGCTTTGACGAATCAGTGCTTCTTGTTGGCGGGCTTGTTGCTTCAGAGTCCGCCTGGCAGGCCCTACGAAGCGAGTGGGACGCGATTCTGAGCCAGAGGAAGCTGCGAGTGTTCGGGCTTGCCGATGTCCTCAATGGGCGCGGCGCCTTTCGGACTTTGCCGAAAGACGATCGCGATGACCTGATCGTGTGCCTTTCGCGCGCGGTGGAGAGGCACGTCCCCGCGGGAGTCTGGATTGGCCTATCGTTCGCTGATCTTCAGACGGTGCTGGGGCGGGGCGAGAGGATGCCTCCTGGCCGACAGATCCAGGTCGCATACGACTTGGCTTCGTTGGGGTGTGTGGCCGCAGCGGAGATGATCGCCAATCGTCGCCCTGACCCTAGAGTAGCGGTGACCTTCGAGGCGGGGCAGCGAGGTGTGGGCTTGCTGGGCGATATCGAGGACCAGATCAGGGACCCCAACGTGCTTCTTCTAGCGAAGGCCAACAAGCGAAGCGAACCCGCCCTCCAGGCCGCCGACCTGCTTGTGTCAGCGCTGCGTCGGCTCTCCCGACCATTCAGTGCTCCGCACCTTCCGACTTGGAACCCGCACGAGCAGGGAGTGGGACCACGGTCCCAGGTTCCGTTGCTGGATCGCCTTGAAGGCAACTGGCTCAGCGTCGAGAGGATCGAGGCGATGCTAGGGGTCATGTCGTCGCGAACCCGGAGCGACCAGCTGAGATCTAGAGGGTCAGCTAGGAAGTCCAGAGGAGCGGC
Organism: Vicinamibacteria bacterium; assembly: GCA_039812725.1. GTDB lineage: Bacteria > Acidobacteriota > Vicinamibacteria > Fen-336 > Fen-336 > JBDIBD01. Next base: position 6,361 of record JBDIBD010000257.1, read on the forward strand.
GCCGCGCCGGTTATCTTGACGGTGCGGGGAACGTTGGACTCGCTCACGTCGAAGGGCAGCCGCGGCGCGGGCTCGATCGGGAAGGGCGGCGAGGCCCTGGCGCGCGTCCATCTCGGGCGAGAGGACCCGCAGGCCGACCGCATCACCGAACGAGAGCGGGTCGCCACCCAGCCCACCGTCCTCGAGCTGGCAAGCCGTTGCCTCGACGCCATCCAGGTGCGGCCGGCCACGCTGAGTGGGTACCAGCGGGTCGAGAGGCGAGTGATCGGGCCGGCCATCGGCCACCGGCAAGCTGCCGACCTGCGCCGGGCCGAGGTGCGGGCCTTCCTCGAGCCGATCGCCAAGCGGACGTCCGTCCACGCCAACCGGGTCCGCAGGTGCTGCGGTCGGGTCGGGCTGGCCTGGGCCGAGCAGCACGGCATCGAGCGACCAAAGAAGAAGAGGGGCCAGGTTGACGTCGTGGCCGTCCGAAACCTGCGCCACATCCTCGCCACCCACATGCGCGAGCGGCTGCGCGTCGGCCGCAACGTGGTAGCGCTCACCGCGGCTAAAACACGATGGACGGCAATTCGGCTAAGTGCTTGAGGTGCTGGAGCCGGCGCTCGGGATCGAACCGAGGACCTGCTGATTACGAATCAGCTGCTCTACCGCTGAGCTACGCCGGCCAGAGGCGAGGCGGAAGAAGATAGCAGAACCCCGCCCCGGCCACA
>JBDIBD010000258.1:0-7067 GCA_039812725.1 Vicinamibacteria bacterium
GCCGGGTGACCTTCGCGGGCGCGTCGGGGCGGCTGAGCGACGACGCGGACCTCACCTTCGCCACCGACACGCTCAGCGCGACGAAGCTGACCGTGGCCACCACGCTGACCAGCCCGAACCTAGTGAGCGCGGCGGGAGCGGCGCAGGCGATCTCGTCTACGGCTCCGGTGCAGGGGGCCAGCTCCCAGGCTGGAGCGGCTGTCACGATCACTGCGAGCAACGCGGTGGCGGGCAGCTCGAATGCCGGCGCTGCGGCGGGAGGATCGGTGACGATCACCGCCGGCAACGCGGCCCGTCTGACCAGCGGCAACGCCAACGGTGGCGACGTCATCCTCGCAGCCGGAGCCGGTATCGGTACCGGGACAGCGGGTGCTGTTGTCATTGGGAATGGATCAGCGGCGAAACCAGCTCTCGTGTTCGGCCTCGGGCTCACGACCGGGTTGTATTTGCCCACGAGCGACCGCATGTCTATTGCTGTTGCCGGAAGCGAGTGGCTCCGATTCGATCAAGGCACCGCCAACTTCGGCTCGCGGCCCATCGGATTTTCGTCAACGTTTGGTACGGCAGACGCGGGATTGATCCGTGACGCTGCGGGGGTTGTGCGCGTCACAGCAGGCGCATCGGGAGCCGGGGCGTTGCTGCACCTGCTGGGAGTTGAGACGGTGGCCGCCACCAAGACGCCCGGCGTGGTCGAGAGCGCCGAGCTCTACACCAACGGCGCCGACGTGGACGGCCAGGCGATCACGCTGATCAACGACCCGACCGTGGGCACCTGCTTCGAGTTCGCCCTGACCAGCACCGACACCAGCAACAGCTTCGCCATCGCGCCCAGCGCGGGAGAGACGCTGCAAGACGGGGCCTCCGCCTGCGCCACCAGCTTCTCGGCCACGGCCAAGGGCGCGACCGCCCGCATCTGCGCCGTCTCCGGCGGCAGCGGCGGGCTCTGGCTGGTCATGTCGAAGAACGGGACCTGGACCTGCAGTTGATGCGCCTGCGCGACACCCTCGCGGCCGTGGCCACCATCGCCCTCGGGGCGGTGATCCTGACGGGCTGCGCCACGACGCACGGTGGGGTGGGCCGCGGCGAGGCGCCGGGCGGCTCAATTTGCCACGCCTTCGACGCGCGGGACTTCTACCCGAACCAGTCGGGCGTCTCGGCCGGCGGTGACGTGCTGATCTACTCGCAGACCAGCGTGGACTGCGGCCAGCGCCCGGAGTGGCGGGCGAGGAGGGTGATCCGATGATCCTGCGACGCAACGAGTCCGAGGACGACCCACCACGGGACGACGATCCGCCACGCCGTCGCACCGAAGACCGCCTGGTGTCGGCGGTGGGTCGCGTGACGGTGGCTGTGATGCTGGCGCTGGGCGGCGGCGGCGCCGGTTGGCTGGCGAAGGACCGCGTGGCCCAGGCTGCACCGCAAGCCGTCGTGGATCAGGCCGCGCGGGACGCAGCCCGTGAGGCGTCGGCCAGCGTCGTGCTGCTGCGCGCCGAGCTGTCGGGCGACCTCCGGGCGATCCGCCAGCAGCAGGACCAGATGTCCGAGACGCTCAAGGAGCTGCGCGACGAGGCGCGGCGGGGGAGGAGGTAGGACATGCCCGAGCCGGACTGGTACACCAAGACGAACAAGGCGCGGCTGGTGGCACGGCAGGACTTGGCCGACGCGCTCGACGGCTTCGCCGCGGCCCTGTCCGGCACGGCCGGCGAGACGCCCGGCAACCACCGCGAGCTGGCGGGCCTGCACGCGGACACCTCGCGGAAGCTGACCCAGGTGCTCAACGGTGGCGTGGGCCTGCCGCCCATCGCCGCCGCCGGCGTGGCCGAACTGCTGGGCTACGGGAACGAGGCGGTGACGGGCGGGCTCCAGACGGCGCTCGCCTGGAGCGATCTCCTCAAGGACAAGGCCATCACGCACTCGACGGTCGGCCCCGCCGGCTGGGACCCCGCCGACGTGGAGGAGAACCGCATCGGACAGATGCAGGCGCTCAACGCGGGCGACCTCCGCCCGGCCTGGCTGCGCCGGCTGGCGTCCGTGCAGGGCGCGGTGGCGCGCTTCGCTCCGGGCCTGGCGCCGCTCGGGGCCCTGGAGAACGCCGCCATCGACTCGCCGCGAGCGGCCGAGATGGTATTCCGGTCCTCCGACCAGCTCAAGAGGCTGGGCCAGGCCCTCGGGCTCGGGGGTGGACGCTGACCGACAAGCCCAAGCCGACCCCCAGCGGCCGCCGCCCGCGCCGCGAGCGCGACGAGCTGCCGCCCCTGACCCCCGAGGAGGAGAAGTCCGTCAAGCGCATGTCGCGGCGCATCGCCCGCGACCCCAAGCGCCTCGACGCCTTCCTCGAGCGGGCCTCCCTGGAGTTCGTGGTGCGGCTGCGCTACATCGGACGCCGCGCGCAGGGCCGCGACTTCCTCGACGCGATGAAGCTGTGGGAGCGGGTCATCATGTCCGGGCCGACCGCCAAGGTCGCCAAGCCCGGATCGGTGGAGGAGTAGCGCGTGCCCGTCGCACGGGGCGGCCTGCGCGCGTTCCTGCACCAGCGGCGAGACTCCGGGGAGCTGCGCCTGTCGCCCGAGCAGGAGGAGGCCGTCGCCTTCTGGCGCGAGAACGTCTGGAACTTCTGCACGGGCGTGTGGCCGCTGCCGCGCCACGCTGGGGCCAAGGGCAGCCACGAACCCAAGCCGATTGTCTGGACCCAGGACAAGCTGCGCCACGAGGTCAGGCCCTTCCCGGCGTCCTTCGAGTACCTGCGCGACTGTGTGCTCGAGCCCATCTTCCACGCCCCGCGCACGACTGAGGACGGGTCGCCCTTCAAGCTCCGCGCCGTGATCCCGAAGCCGCGACAGATCTTCTGCACCAACGGCATCCTGGTCGGCTGCCTGTGGGACGTGCTGTTCCACGAGGCGACCGAGTGGCTGATCGCCAAGAACAAGGCGCCGGAGGCCGAGCGCTTCGTGAAGGAGCGCGTCCGCTTCACCTACTCCCGGTTGCCCGAGTGGTTCGCCGGGATCAGCGGGCCCCGCTCGCGCCTCGGTTGGCGCACGGTGCCGCACAAGCCCGCCGGCCGGTTCGAGGTGCGGGAGACGGGCTCCAAGATCACGCCCGTGTCGCGCACCTTCGGTGAGTCGGGCGAGGCCATCGGAGAAACGGCCGACGTGCTGCTGGACGAGTGCATCCGCCTGCGCGGCCTGCGGGCGGTGTGGGCCGCGGCCGACGCCCAGGCACCCCGCATGGTCGCCGTCTCGGCCCCGCCGGAGCGCGGGGCCCGCGTGGACCCCGACAGCGTGGCCTTCATGCGCGAGCTGATGGAGGGCCTGCCGGAAGGCACGCTCGCCAAGACGGTCGTGGGCCTCGAGCCCGCGGACGACGACGGGGACGACCCCGACGACACCGAGGACGTCAGCGCCTTCGCCGGAGAGGCGGCCATCGCATGAGCACGCAGCCCCTCTTTGACCGGCGCGAGCAGACCGCCGACCCGCGCGGCCCGGGGTGGGAGGTCCACCGCAACGAGCGCGACATCGTGGTGATGCGCCCCCACTACTGGAGCCACCCCGACCGGCGCGATCCCGAGTGGGCCCAGGCGGAGACGCGGCGCATCGGCTCCGCGATGGCCTTCGAGATCCAGCAGGGCGAGCGCTGGGACGTGCCCTCCGGCATGGCCTACTACCCGGAGGTCGCTGACCGCGTGCGCGAGGTGGCGCCGTGGCAGTTCGAGGGCTGGTACGTCAGGGACGCCCCCGGGGTGGTGCCCAAGCTGCCCGTCTACATCGGCCTCGACGGCGGCTACAAGCGCCCGGCGATCTGCATGGCGCAGTACGACCCGCGCCTCGGCATCTTCTGGGCCATGCGCGAGGCCCGCCTGCTGGACTTCCTGGCCCACGAGGTCGCCGCCCTCCTGCGCTACCTGGTCGGCGTCGCCACGCTGCCCCAGCTCGAGGCCGAGCACAAGCAAGGCCGCTGGCCGCTGGGCGCCGTGTTCAACTGGATCGCCCAGGAGAAGCGACAGCCCTTCTACGGGTACGAGCTGCCCTGGATTCCTCCCGGAGCAGACGTGCGGATCGTGCCGATCATGATGAAGCACGAACAGAAGATCCGCAGCGGCGTCGCGCTCGACCGCGACAGCATGAGCATCCGCCGGATCTTCAACCAGCAGGGCATCAACCTGCGGATGGCGACCGAGAGCTGGGAGCACCGCGAGATCGTGATGCGGTTCCTGATGCGGGAGGGCGCGGTCCCCGACACGCCCCGCCTGCTGGTGGACTCCTCGATGAAGTGGACGCTGCGGGGCCTGGCCGGCGGCCTGGTGCAGCCCACCACGCCCCAGCGCCAGGGTGGCCCGAAGCGGGATCTGGAGTTCGAGGACACCCACGACGCGCTGTGCAACGCCGCGTGTGGCGCCTTCCCGCTGGCCTACGCCGACAAGCTGGCGCAGCTCGAGACGCTGCAAGAGGAGCAGCGCCGCAAGGCGCAGGGCGGCATCGTCACGAAGCGCCCGCAGTACCAGCCCACGCCGGGCAGCAGTTGGGGCCGCCTCCAGAACGCGGTCAGGGAGCACTGAGACATGGACACGCTGACCACCGCAGCCGACCCGACCGACGCCTTCACGTCCAAGGTCAAGGACTGGTGCGAGGACTTCCAGTACCTCTTCGAGTCGCAGGCGGCCCGCAACGCCAAGATCACCGATTGGTGGCGCCGGCACCACCAGGACACCTCGCTCGTGGACAAGCGCACCGACGAGGAGCGCAAGTGGCGCCACGTCCTGATGAGCCCCCGGGGCTTCGTCAACTCCGAGGCGGCGGCCTGCGCGATGGGCAACCTCATCACCGAGACGAGCCCGACCTTCGTGGTGCGCGGGCGCGGCGTCGAGGATCTCGGCGGCGAGCAGCCCATCGAGGCGCTGATCGAGCACGAGCTGTGCGGGATCAACCCGAAGGCCGAGTGGGTGGTGGAGCTGTTCCGCCGCGCCAACGTCCAGGGCATCGCCTTCATGAAGTCGGTCTACTCGGAGGAGTGGGCCGAGCTCAACATCCTGCCCCGGCAGTGGGAGATTGAGCGCTTCCGGCAGCGGGTGAAGATGGCCCGCGACATGGTGCTGCAGGCCGGCGGCCGGGAGCAGGACATCCCGTTCGCGGTCGCCCCGGACGGCCAGGTGCAGGTTCCCGACCTGATGGGCTTCGCCCGCTGGCAGGCGTTCGTGGCGCAGCAGTTCGGCATCCAGGTGCCGCCGCCGCCCGTGGCCCGGAAGGAGAAGGTCCAGCGGCACGTCGGCATCAAGCTCCTGCACATCGAGCCCTTCGACCTGATCTTCGACCGGAAGATCGCCAACATGCGGGACCAGAAGCGGGTCTACCAGCGCATGGTGGTGGACAAGCTGGTGCTGCTGGACTACTGCAAGCGCGAGAACGAGCGGGCGATGATGGCGAAGTCCCCCGTGATCCCGTTCGACCTGGCTGCCATCGAGGCGTTGCCGGAGGGCGTCACGCCCGGCGGGTCGTGGGGGACGATGGGCAGCGTGGGCGAACTCCAGAACCGCATCTTGGAGGTGCTCGGCGTCAACGACCAGCCCTCGACCCACCCGGCCATGAAGCGGGCCGTCGAGATCGTGGAGGTGTGGGAGCCGCAGGCGCTGGACGACTACCGCTGGTGCTGGATCGGCCAGCGCGGCGTGCCGATCACGCAGCCGGGGTACTTCCCCTTCGCCTTCCCGTTCCACCCCTACGTCGCCCAGCAGAACATCCCGTCCCCGGGCCAGCTCGTCGGGATCAGCGAGTACGAGATCAACGCGCCGATGCACGACCACCTCGACGCCATGCGCGGCACGCTGGCCGACTACATCGCCATGTCGGTCTACAGCCCCTTCGTCATCACCAACGAGCTGGGCGGCTCGACCTCCGGGCGGAAGTTCGAGGTGCGGCCCTTCGAGATCATCCCGGGCGAGCCTGGCGAGCGCATCGCGCCCCTGTTCAACGGGCAGGCGCAGATCGACGTGGCCCAGGCGTACATGGGGATGCTCTCCGGCGAGATCGACTTCGGCACGGGCTGGGACGACCTCGCCCGCGGCCAGGCGGCGCAGCTCAACCGCGTCACCGGCCAGGAAGTCGAGATCCGCGCCAAGGCCCAGCAGAACCGGCCGCGCGAGAAGATGTACCGCTTCGGCGCCATGTGCTCGGCCGACCTGATCCCGCTGGTCGTGGCCCAGCTCTGGCAGTTCGGCAAGCCCGAGCACATCCTCAACGTGGCGCACGGCGACCCGTTCGACATGATGGCCTCCGACACCCTGCTCCCGGCGATGCGGGCCAACTACATGTTCATGCCGGCCGCGCTCATCAGCGAGGTCGCCCTCCAGATCCAGCAGCTCCAGCAGAGCATCGAGCTGGGCGGGAAGACGGGCCTGCTCCAGCAGGGCGGTGACGCGCTCATGCTGATTTTCCAGCGGCTCCTGGCGCTGTCCCGGGTGCAGGGCGCGGACCAGATCATCGCCGCCGCCCGCCAGGATCTCCAGAAGGCGCAGGAGCAGGGGCAGGCGCAGGGCCAAGTCGAGCAGCTCCAGCAGCAGCTCGCGGCCGTGCAGAAGGAGAACGACGCCCTGCGCCGCAAGATGGTCCCGCCGATCCCGCCGGCGCAGGAGCTCCAGGCCGAGCTCGACGCCCTCAACGCGGCCACCGCGCCGCCGGAGGGCCAGGCACCGCCCGAGGAGGGCGGCGGGGAGATGCAGGCGCAGCCGCCCGGAGGCCCCGGGCCGGCGCCGGAGGAGGCTGCCGCGTGAAGATGACCTTCGACCTGCGGGTGACGGCCGACCGGCTGCGGGTGGGCCGCGCCCTCGGGGTGCTGGTGGAGGCGTGGGAGGAAACCGAGGCCGGGCTGGTCCCGACCGGGGAGCGCTGGGACGCGCTTGAGGCCCTGCGTGACAGCCTGGAGCGGGAGGCCCTGCGCCAGCAGCAGGCCGGTCCCGGCGCCCTGCTGGTGCGCGCCGTGGCGCGGCTGCTGGGCCTGGCGCCGCCCCGCGAGGTGGCCCTGGCCTCCGACCTCGCCCGGCTCGAGGGCGTCCGCGCCGGGCTGCGGATGGCCTTCGG
>JBDIBD010000259.1:0-7063 GCA_039812725.1 Vicinamibacteria bacterium
TCACGCCTGACCTCTGGCTACCGGGTCCGTGGCTCGTTCCCGGGGGAAGACCTCACACCTCCCTGGTCGACGCGAGTGCTCGGCTCGCGATATCGGATGCACCCTCAACGACGCCGCGCCGCCAGGCGTCTCCCGTCCGTTGGCCACAGCCAGCACCACAGCCACGAGCCACCGCTTGCCGCCGCCGGCCCGCCCTCGATCGACGCTCGCTGGGCGGCGTGGTGCGCGCTCGTCAGGCCGTCGCGCGTCACGCTGGCCAGCGCACCTGACGCCGTGGCCGTGCGCGGCGGGCCCGGGCGCTGGACCAGCGCGTGCTCCCCGTCCGGCCGTCCCTGCACGCGCTGGGACGGCGCTGGGGGCCCGCCGCGCCTCAGTCGATGCCGGCCCGCCGCTGGCCGCCGCCGGCCAGCACAGCCTGTGCCGACCGGCTGGGCGTCAGTAGACAATCAGTCTGCCCTCCGGAAAGGCCCCCTCCCATCCACATGGGAAGTGCCCTCGGACATACCAGAACGCCTGACTTGCAAAGAAGCCCGGGGGAAACACGTCCGCGTACTCCGCTTCCATGCAGAGGTGCAGCACGTCCCACTGAACCGTGTCGACGAAGACACGTGGGAGGGAATGCGCCTGGACCACGTCCTTAGTCTTCTCCTCCACAAGCGGAACAGTGAGTGCCTTCACCCGCTCAACGCGCGCATTCCAGCCTGAAAACTCGTTGGGAGCTCGTTCGGCCAACCGGGTTCGATACTGGTTTGCTGCCTCCAAGAGCAGGTTCTCCCACTCGTTGGCGGCGCACGACGCGATCGCCTCTTCCCAGGAAGCCAAGACGACAACCCCATCAGAGTCACGCACTCCGACGCTACTGAACCATGTGACCCGCCTCAGGTCGTCAAGTGTTGCGAGCGTCCTGGCGTGCACCATGGTCCTAATTAATCTGCGGAAGGCGGCCGGGGATCCGAGGCACAGGCGCGGCGGGGTTCAGCCCTGCACCAAGTTGTTGGTTTGCTGCTCGTTGCGCCAACTCAGCCGCCTTGCCCGGACTATGGCCCGCCTCGCGAAGGGCGCTCTCCATTGCCGCAATGTAGTCACCGTTCGATGGAACCTGTCCGAAGCGAGCACCTCCCCTTCGGAAGGGCTCCCAGAACCTCTCCAGTGACTCGTGGAAGAGGAAGTGCTCCGAACCGCGCTCGGTGAAAGCGTTCCCACGCATTCCAACGGACACGCCTTGATCGCGCGGGATGATGCTCCCGTATGCAGCGTTCTGGTTGAGATGATTCGCCTGGACGCCAGTCCCCCGCTGAGCGGTGGCTAGATCTCCGTAGGCATCCGTCTGGACCGAAGTCCATTCAACAGCACTACTCCCGTAGGTCGCGCGGAAGTGCGCAGCCCACGCGTCACCGGTAACTGGGGCAGTTGCAGGAGCCGCGAGAGCAGGTATCGCCTTCGGGAGCGCATTCCCAACACCGTAGGCGCCCTCAGGCACGCCCAGCGCGAACTCGGCGAGCGCCTGCGCCTCTGGAGTGATGTTGGCAAAGCCGCCAGCAGCTTCGCCCACCGTCGCAGCCTGGCCGCCCCTGGCCATCGGTGCCACGAACAAGCCCGTATCGAAGGTCGCACGGCCGACGACCCTGCTGGTCGCGTTCGGGCCCAGCGTGGCCGCGACGTCCAGCACCTCTCCGGGGTTGAGTAGCCCGTGGCCCAGCAGTCCAAGACCGAGCTGAGCCTCGCGCACAGCGCCCAAGCCCATGCCCACGGTGTCGTCAGCCAGCTGCTTCAGCCCGGTCCCCTTGCCGGTCAGCGCGAGGTCAGCCAGACCCTGCGAGAGCCGCTGCTTGAGGACTTGGTCCTGCACAGCCAAGCCGACGCCACCCTTGACCAGGTCCACACCCTGGCTCCCGACTCCCCTACTGAACGACGCAAGGCTGTCCCGGACCTCCGCCGCGGCGGCGAGCGACGCCTGCGGGCCACCGAACATGTTCTCGGCCATCGTCGCGTTGTAGGCCAGTCCGAGATACGCGAGGTTCCGCGCGTCGTCCTTGAGCTCGTTCCAGGAGTAGTGCCCGGTCGGGTCCGTGTAGAAGGTCGGGTTGTCGTTGGCGTACAGGTACCTGTGGAGGCTCGGCGGCTCGGTCAGCTCGCCCAGGTACGAGTCTTGGCTGAGGAAGCGACCGAGTTGTGGGTCGAAGTATCGAGCTTTGGCGTAAACAAGTCGGTCCGACGTGCCTTCGCCGTACTCCTCGAGCCAAACCCGACGCGGCCTGCAGCTTAGGCCGTCATCTCCCCCAAGCCGGCAGTACAAATCCAGCTCGAAACCCCTGACGCGAGTTTTCGGCTGGGGGACCTCAGGTTCGCCGCACTGCTCGCCCTCACACGGCCTCGGCAGCTCGCGCGGCAGCTCGGTCTGGAGCGTGGTGGCCAGCTCGGGCCTGGCCGTGGCCAGCTCGTCGAGGCCGGGCAGCGACGCGTGTGCCGGCGCGGCGCAGACCGCGGCTGCAGCCAGCAGCAGGGCGCGCCAGACCGTCATGCGGCGAGGGATCACGGCTCGTATTGTAGGCGCGCTATGGCGGCGCCGGAGCGCCTCAGCGCCGCACGGTGATGTAGACGATCGGGTAGTCGGGGTTGAAGGGCTGGTCTCGGCTGGCCAGCTCTTCGATGGCCGCGACGAAGGCGCCGACCGTGGCCTTGGTGTAGGACTTCTGCGGCCAGATGATCAGCCCCGGGAAGGGCAGCCGCTGCTCGAGCCGCCGGTGCGCGTCGACGATCTGGTCGATGTCGTGCACGAGCAGCACGCGGCCTTCGCGGGCGGCGTGGTCGAAGTGCACGGGGTCGAGGGTCCCTTCCGGGTACAGGTCGATGGCGCGCACCACGTCCCAGCCGGCTTGACGCAGGGCCTTGACCACGGGCCCGCGCACGTCCGCGTCGGCGTAGAGCGGGAAGGGCTTGGGCACTACTTGGCGCGGCGGGCGAGGTACTCGGCCTTGAGGCGCTCGAAGTGCTCCTCGAAGGCTTCGTCACGCGCGAGCTCGGCCTCGATCTCAGCGGTGTTGTCGTAGTAGTAGGCCAGCGCGGCGTGTACCTGCGCCAGGCTCAGGTCGGGGTAGGCCTCGCGGATCTCCTCCACGGACTGTCCCTGCTTGTGCATGAAGACGACGTTGTTGACGCGCACACGGGTCGCGCCCAGGGTCGCCTTGCCACCGCACACGCCCGGCTTCTTGGTGATGTGGGGATACATCACGTAGGCCGCTGCCGTTGCCATAGCGCCCATTTTACCCGCTTCCGGCCGAGCCGGGCTGCTCCTCTTCCTGGGCCTCGGCCTCGAGTTGCTCGAGCAGCTCGGCGCGCAGGTCGGCGGCTAAGGAAGGGGCCTCCTCTCCCCCGCCGTCGTCGGCCCGGGCCACGTGCTGGAGCCGGGCGGCCGGATGGCTGGCGGCGTGGACCTGCTGCAGCTTCTTGATCGAGACGAGCGTGTAGACCTGGGTGGTCTTGGGGTCGGCGTGGCCGAGCATCTCCTGGATGAAGCGGATGTCGGCCCCGCCCTCGAGCATGAGGGTGGCCATGGTGTGGCGGAAGAGGTGGCAGGCGCCGCGCTTGCCCACGCCCGAGGCCTCGACGTAGCCCCGTACCCGGTCGGTCAGCCAGGCCGCCGACAGGGCCGTGCCGTACATGGTCAGGAAGAGGAAGCCCGAGTCGGGCTCCATCACCAGACCGGGCCGCACCTCGGCCAGGTACTTCTCGACCCAGGCCAGAGCGCGCTCGCCGATGGGCAGCATGCGGTCCTTCTTGCCCTTGCCCTGGCGCACCAGCAGGGTCTGGCGTTCCCGGTCGAGGTCGTAGAGCGAGAGCTGGACCAGCTCCTTGCGGCGCAGGCCGCAGCAGTACAGGACCTCCAGGATGGCGCGGTCGCGCAGGCCAAAGGCGTCCTTCACGTCGGGGACGTTCAGGACCTGGTCGGCCTCAGCGGCCGAGAGCACGGCCCGCGGCAGGCGCCGTTCCACCCGGGGCAGCTCCAGGTCCGCGGCGGGGTTCGAGAGGATCTGGTTGGTGCGGGACAGGTAGCGGAAGAAGGTCCGCACGCCGGTCATGTGCACGGCCTGGGAGCGGAAGCTCAGCGGCGCCCCGCTCGGCCGGCGGTAGTGGAAGAGCGCGCGCTGGTAGCGCTCCAGGATGGGCTTCGTGACCTCGCCGGCCTGCAGCACGCCCCGCTCGGCGCACCAGCCACAGAAGCGCTGCAGGGCGCCCAGGCGGCTGCGCACGGTGGCCTCGGAGTAGTTGCGGACACGCAGCCACTCCAGAAAGTCGCGCATGAGCGCCGGCAGGCCGCACGGATCGCGGTCCAGCTCGTCGGGCGCCCTCTCTCGCGGCATCAGTGCGCGGCCGGCTGGGGCACGAGCGCCGGGCCCGCCCCACCGTTCCCGGGCACGGTACGACGTGATTCCGGGGACGGCTCCAGATGTGCGTTTTCGAGCGATTCCGGCCGGAAAGCCGGTTCTGGCACTCCAGGAGCGGACGAAGTGGATCCGACCACCCCCCGACCCACCCCCGACCAGGGGCCGACCGAGGGCCGACCAGACCCCGACCGCTGCGCCGAAACCCCCGACCGGTCGCCGTCGTACTGCAGCGTCTCGACGTCGATCAGGCCGGCCAGGAAGGGCTGGCCGTCCTGCCCCTGGCCCTCGTAGAGCAGCTCGTAGGCGTAGCCCGTCCCCTCGCGGTGCACCAGCACGTACTCCAGCTCCTCCAGGCGCTGCAGGTGCACCTTGAGCTGGGTGTTGCCCAAGCCCAGGCGCTCGCGCACGTAACGGCGCGTGAAGCGGTACTCGGCCCGCGCCAGTTGCTGCGCCTGGCAGTCGTCGGTCACGAGCGTGTCGAGGGCCACGAGCAGGCGGCGGGTCTGCGGCGCCAGCTCGTCCAGCGACCGACCCAGCACCTGGTTGGCCAGCCGGTTGGCGACGGCGATGTCGTCCAGCGTGACGTCGATGTAGGGCACGAGTTGGCCGCGGTGCTCCACGGTCAAGACCGGCCGCTGGTACTGGTGCAGGAGCGCAATGGCCCGGATCAGGGTCAGGTACTTGACGTGGTCGCGCCGGGTGCGCGTGCGGTCGTCCAGGAAGGTCAGGTGCCGCGCGTAGGGGTTCGCGACCAGGAGCGGCTTGAGCAGCCGCTGCGCGTCCTGGTGCACCTTCAAGAGCCCCGGCCGGGCCTGCCGCGCCAGCAGCCCCTCGAGCGTCTGCTTCTCGCGCTGCAGGCGGTGGATGGCGCGGGTCTGGTCCCGCCCCTCGTCCACCGTCAGCACCAGGCAGCGGTTGAGCAGCTCGTCGTCGATCTCCACCGCAGTGGTGGTCAGGAAGATCATCACCGGACCGCAGACCCGGTACTCGTGCGTCACCAGCCGCCCGGTCTGCGGGTCCTTGCCGGTGCTGGCGATGGTCAGCTCGCCCTCGCTCTGCAGCAGCTTCAAGGCATAGCTGGCGCGCTCGGCGCCCTGTTCCTCGACGATGGCCAGGATCTTGTGCTCGAGGTCGGTTTCGCCCATGTAGAAGAGGCTCTGCCCGGTCATGGCCGAGTACTTGACCCGCTCCTCCTCGGGCATGAAGGCCAGGATCGACTCCATCAGCGACGTCTTCCCGGCCGCCGACGAGCTCTGGATGATCACGGCCAGGGGCTCCTCGAGCTTCCGGGAGACGGCCGCCAGGTAGCCCAAGAGCTTGTTCTGCTCCTCGCCCACGACACCGCAGGCGGCGAAGTCCTGCAGGATGCGCTCCAAGAGGCCAGGGTCGCGCAGCAGCTCGAGCGCCCGCTCGCGCTCGTCCTCGCTCAGCGTCACCTCCTGGGCCTTGGGCTCGAGGGTCTTGCGGATGTGCTGCTCGCGCAGCTCCTCGAGCCTCAGCAGCAGTTGACCCAGGTCGCGCTTCAAGGTGTCTTCGTGGCTCATCAGCTCGGCCGCGGCCTGCTTCAGGAAGGCCGCGCGCTGGCGCGCCGAGTACAGGTCGAGCGTGTCCACGAAGACGTTCTCGCCACGGCTCGCGAGCAGGTTCACCTTGAGCGACTCGGGACCCAGGTTCTTCTCCAGACCCCGCACCCGGTAGCGCCGATCGGCGAAGCTCAGCACCAGCTCGCCCGGGGGTTCTTCCTTAGCGGCTAAAGAAGGAGGCGCCACGGCGGTGCTCGGGACCGGCGGGGCGGGTACGGCCTCGGGGGCCGGGGCCGGCTCGTGCACGGCCGGAGAGGCCGCCACAGCCGCCGCCAGGGCCGCCACCGCCCGCGTGGCGGCCTGCAGGTCCACCGCCGGGGCTTGCCCCTTCCCCAGCCAGACCGCGTTCCTCACCACCACACCCAGGCTCTTCTCGGACGGCGTCACCTTGCACGCGTACTCGTTCGCGTCCATCCCCTTCGGAAACTGGATGCGGTAGCAGGTCAGACCCGCCGCCAGAAGCTTCTCGGAGAGCGCCGCAGCGGCCCGCTCCCCGGCCTCGTCCCGGTCGTAGGCCAGCAGCACCGTCTCGGTGCCATGGGCCTTGAAGGCCTGCAGGTGCTCGGCCGTGAAGCCCTCCACCCCGTAGCTGCTGGTGACGTTCCTGTAGCCCGCGCACCAGAAGGTCAGCGCGTCGATCAGGGCCTCGCACAGGATCACAGTCTTGCTCGTCCGCAGGGCGTCGAGGTTGAAGACGCCACGGTGGGGACCGGGCAGGTACAGGTGCAGCGGCGTCCCCTTCCTAAGGCCCGTCGTGATCTTCCGCCCGTACATGCCCAGCACCTCGCCAGACGCCCCGAAGATCGGCACCACCAAGGAGCCGTTGAAGTGCTCGTGGCCGGTCTCCCGGATGACACCCAGCCGCTGCAGGCGCTCGCGCGCGTCGAAGCCGGCCTTGGTGCCGTTGGGCGGCAGCAGGTAGTTCAAGGTCCGGTTGGCGAAGCCGAGCTGGAAGCGCTCGATGGCCTCGTCGCTCCGGATCCCGCGCTCCTCGAGATAGGCCAGGGCCTCGGGGCTCTGCTTCAGCGTCCGGTGGTAGTAGCCCACCACCTGCGCCAGCAGCTCGCGGTCCTCGGCGTCGGGCACCACGATCGG
>JBDIBD010000260.1:0-7011 GCA_039812725.1 Vicinamibacteria bacterium
ATGGCGTCCTTGCTCTTGTCGTAGAGCAGGGCCAGCATCCAGCCGTTGGCCCCGGCGTAGTCGTAGTAGGGCTGCGATTTGGCCAGGTTCTCGAGCGAGAGGGCCTGGCCGAGGGGCGAGGCGGCCACCCCGGCGGCCCACAACACGACCCGGGCGGCTACCTCCGAACGCGTGCCGGCCCGCTCGAGCGAGACGCCCTCCTCGCGCACGTCCGCCACGCGCGCCCCGGTGAGGACCTCCACCCCCAGGCCCGCGAGCGAGCGCGCCGCGCGGGCCGAGAGGTCGGGGGGATACGAGGGCAGCACGCGCGCGCCGCCTTCGACCAGCAGCACGCGGGCCTGGGCCGGGTCGAAGCGCCGGAAGTTGCGGCGCAGGGTGTGGCGCGCGATCTCGCCGAGGGCGCCGGCCAGCTCGACCCCGGTGGGGCCTCCGCCCACGACGACGAACGTCAGCCAGGCGGCGCGCGCCCGCGGGTCGGGCTCGCGCTCGGCGGCCTCGAAGGCCGAGAGCACGCGCCGGCGGATCTCGGTGGCGTCCTCGACGGTCTTGAGGCCAGGGGCCAGGCGCTGCCACTCGGGACGGCCGAAGTAGTGGTGGCCCGCGCCCGTGGCCAGCACCAGCGTGTCCCAGCCCAGGCTCTCCCCGTCGGCCAGGCGCAGCCGACGGGCCGCCAGGTCCAGGGCGCTGGCCTCGCCCAGCAGCACCGTGGTGTTGGCCTGGCGCTTGAGCACGTCGCGCAGGGGCGCCGCGATGTTGGCGGGGGAGAGGCCGCCCGTGGCCACCTGGTAGAGCAGCGGCTGGAACAGGTGGAAGTTGCGGCGGTCGACCAGGGTCACGCGCACGGGCGCGCGGCCGAGGCGCCGGGCGCAGGAGAGCCCGGCGAAGCCGCCGCCCACGATCAGGACCTCATGGGGCATCCGGGAATTGGATCACAGGGAGTCCGGCTCGTCCCCGGCGACGGGCAGCGTGAAGGTGAACGTGGCGCCGGGGCCGCCGAATCGCGCGAGGGCGATGCGGCCGCCGTGGGCCTCGACCGCCAGGCGGCAGAACAACAGGCCGAGGCCGGCGCCGCGGCCCATCTGGCGCCCGGCCGCGAACTTGTCGAAGAGGCTCTCGCGCAGCTCCTCGGGGACCCCGGGGCCGTCGTCGCTGACCTCGACGGTGAGCGGGCCGTGGGGCCCCTGGGGCGGCGTCACCCGGACCCGCACGTGGCCGCCCTCGGGGCAGAACTTGATCGCGTTGCCCACCAGGTTCTGCAGCACGCGCCCCAGCAGGGCCCGGTCGGCCCAGGCCCGCGGCAGGCCGGGCGGCAGCTCCGCCTCCAGCGACTGGCGGCGCAGCTCGGCCAGCGGCCGCTGCTGGGCCAGCACCTCGCGCGCCAGCTCGGCCAGGTCCAAAGGCTGCCGCTGCAGCGGCAGCGCGCCCGACTCGAGGCGGGTCACGTCGAGGATGGCCTCGACCATGCCCAGCATCTTCGCACCGCTGTCGCGGGCGATTCGGATCACGCGCTCCCCGCTCTCGGTGGCCTGGGGCCCGTCCAGCTCCAGCAGCTCCAGGCAGGCGAGGATCGACGTGAGCGGGTTGCGCAGGTCGTGCACGAGCGTGTGAGCCAGGTCGTCGCGCAGCTTCTCGACCGCCTTGCGGGCGGTGACGTCCTCGGCCAGTCCGGCCACGCGCCAGGGCCGGCCCTTGTCGTCGGCGACGGGAAAAGCCCGCGAGCGGATCCAGCGCAGGCTGCCGTCGGGGCGCACGATGCGGTACTCGACGTCGTAGCCCTCGAGCTGGCGGGCGTAGGCCGCCGCCAGGGCCGCGCGGTCGTCGGGGTGCACCGTCTGCGCGAACTCGGCCGCGCTGATCGTGGCCGACCGCCCCCAGATGCGCTCGAAGGCGGGGCTGACGTAGAGCAGCGCCGGCGGGTCGAGGGAGCGCATGAAGAAGGCCGCGTCGATGTGGGTGGCCAGCTGCCGGAAGCGCTGCTCGCTCTCGCGCAGGGCGGCCTGGACGCCCGCCTCCTCGGTCACGTCCTGGGCGAAGCCGATCACGTAGTCGCTGCCTCCAGGGCGCTCGCGCAGGACGTTGCGGTAGCGCCAGGTGCGGCGCTCCCCGCTCGCGTGGAGCAGCACCATCGTGCCGGCCACGGCGCGCTCGGCGCGCATGCGCGCCAGGTAGCGGTCGAAGCGCGGGCGCAGCTCCTCCGGCAGGAACTCCTGCAGCTGCCGGCCGACGAGCTCGGCCGGCGCGCGTCCCAGGGCCTCGGCCGCGGCCGGGTTGACGGACGCCAGGCGCCCGTCGAGGTCGTGGGTGCAGAGCAGCCCGAGGCTCTGCTCGAACAGGTCGCGGTAGCGCGCCTCCTGCTCGGCCAGGCCGCGCGTGCGCTCCTCGACCAGCCGGGCCAGCTCGGCCTGGCGCGCCTCGAGGCCACGCACCCGCAGGCGGTGTCCCGCCACCACCAGCCCCACGAGCGCCAGCCCCGTGGCCGCCAGGAACGACCAGCGCTGGTAGAAGCGCGGGGCCACGTTCACGGGCAGCTCCAGGCTGGGGCCCCACGGCCCGCGCCCGGTGCGAGCCGCGATCTTGAAGACGTAGTCCCCGGGCGGCACGCCGGTGTAGTCGACCCGCCGGCGGTCCCCGGCCTCGACCCAGTCGGCCTCGAAGCCCTCGAGCTGGAAGCGCACCGAGGTGCGCCCCGGGGGCTGGAAGGCCAGCGTCGTGTAGCGGAAGCCCAGGCGGTGCCGCCCGGGCGGGACGGCCAGGGCCTCGTCCGCCGGCAGGGGCTGGCCGTCGAGGGTGACCTCCTCGACCACCACCGGGGGCGGCCGCGTGTCCCGCAGCAGCCGGCCGGGATCGAGGCGGGCCACCCCGTGGGTGGTGGGGAACCACAGCCGGCCGTCGGAGGTGCGCACGGCGCCGGGCTGTCCGGGGGCCGTGCACTGGCTGCTCTTCATCCCGTCGGCGCGGTCGAAGGCCTCGGCCTCGAGCTCGCGGCCCCGGGGGTCGAGCACGTGCTGCTCCAGCGCCACGCGGCTCACGCGCACGGTGCCGCGGCTGGTCCCCAGCCAGAGGTGGCCCTGGCCGTCCTCGGTCACCTGGGTGACCGCGTCGCTCGGCAGCCCCGAGGCGGAGCCCACCGACACGAAGCGCCCCTCCCGGCCCCAGGCCAGCCCGCCGTTGGTGCCGACCCACAGGCGGCCGTCGGCGTCGAAGCGCAGCGAGAGGACCAACGCGCTGGGCAGGCCGTCGCGGGTCCCGAAGACCTGGAAGCGGCCCTCGTGGAGGCGCGCCAGCCCGCGCCCGTCGGTCCCCATCCAGAGGCTGCCGTCGGGCCCCTGGGCCAGGCCGATCAGGGAGTCGCTGGGCAGCCCGTCGGCCACGTGATAGCTGCGCCAGCGACCGTCCTCCAGCACCGACAGGCCGGCGAGCGTGGCGGCCCAGGGGCGGCCGGCCCGGTCCACCAGCACCGCGCGCACGTTGTCGCTGGCCAGGCCGTCGCGCTGGGAGAAGCCCTGCCAGCGTCCGTCGCGCAGGCGCCAGACCCCGGCCCCGTAGGTGCCGATCCAGAGCGCGCCGTCGGGGCCTTCCGCGATGGAGCGCACCGCCACCGGGCGCAGCCCCGGCGGGGAGGAGGCGACGAACCGGTCGCCCACGAGGCGGTCGAGGCCGCCGGCCGTGCCGACCCACAGCCGGCCGGCCTTGTCCTCGAAGGCGGTGTAGGTGAAGTCGCGCGAAAGCCCCTCGCGGCTGGTGTAGGTGGCGAAGCTGCCGTCCCGCAGGCGGCTGACGCCCGCCCCGTTGGTCCCGACCCAGAGCGCGCCGGAACGGTCGCGCCGCAGCGCATAGATCACCTCGCCCAGCCCGTCGCGGGCGGACAGCCACGAGACCTGCCCGGCCGCGCAGCGCGCCAGGCCCGTGCCGTTGGTCCCGACCCAGAGCTGGCCGTCCTCGTCGGCCAGCAGCACCGTGACGTTGGCCGAGCGCAAGGGGGCGAGCCACGCGGGCAGGGGCAGCACGCGGCCGTCGCGGACCGCGAACAAGCCGCCGCCCGCCGTGCCGCCCCACAGCGTGCCGTCGCGGTCCACCGCGAGGCCGGTGACCAGCCCGGGCGGCAGGCCGTCGGCCTGGGTGAGCGCGCTCCAGGTGCCGTCCGGGGCCAGGCGGCGCAGGCCGTCGTCCTGGGCCCCCAGCCAGAGCGTGCCGTCGCGCTGCTGGGCGATGGCGTAGATCGCGCGGCCGGAGCGCGCGGGGTCGAAGCGCTCCACGCGCCCGTCGCGCAGGCGCGCCAGGCCGGCCCCGTTGGTCCCGATCCACAGGCTGCCGTCGCGCACGTCGCCGTGCAGGGACCAGACGATGTCGGAGGGCAGCCCGTCGGCGGTGGTAAAGCGCTGCACCCGCCCGGCGGAGAGCCGCGCCAGGCCGCCGCCGTTGGTGCCCACCCACAGGTCGCCGCGGTGGTCCTCGTGCAGGGCCCGCACTCCGTTGTTGCCGAGCCCGTCGCGCTGGCCGAAGGTCACGAAGCGCTCCCCGTCGAAGCGCGCCAGCCCGTCGTACGTGCCGAGCCAGACGTAACCGGCGCGCGAGTGCAGCACCGCGTTGACCGTCGCGTTGGGCAGGCCGTGGTCGGTGTGCCAGGTGTCGAGGCCGAGCTGCGTCAGGGCCTTCGAGGGGTCGAGCGCGAGCGCGGCCGGGGCGGCCGCGGCGAGCAGGGCCAGGAGGCCCGCGGCCAGGGCCAGGCGTCCGCCCGCGAGCCGGGCAGGGCTCACCGGGCAGCGTCGCGGGAGGGAGCGCTCTGCCGTGTCCAAGGTGCTGGAACCGGCGGCATGCTCGCACGACAGGGCGTCTGGCGACAAGCGCCGGGCGGCGAGCCTAGCGGCCGAGGGCCAGGCGGTCGGCCAGGGGGCGCGGCAGCCCGGCCGCGATGATGCGCTGCTGGGCCTGCTTCAGGCGGTAGGGGACGCGCTGGATGGTGACCGTGCGAGCCGTGCCGTCGTAGATGGCGAACGAGGCCTCCGGGTTGCCGTCGCGCGGCTGGCCGATCGAGCCAGGGTTGATCAGGTAGCGCATCCCCGGGCGCAGCTTGTAGCGGAAGGTGGGCGGCACGGTCAGGATGGTCGTGATCGCGTCGGGCGACAGCTCGAAGATCACCGGGAAGTGCGAGTGGCCGAAGAAGCAGACCTGGAAGTCGGTGCGGCGAAAGACGTTCAGAGCCTCGATCTCGCCGAAGATGTAGGCGTCCTCGTCGAGCGGCGTGCCGTGCGCCAGCCCGACGCCGTCCTCGACCGCCAGCGGTCCCCTGGGCAGGGCCCTGAGCCACTGCAGGTTGGAGCGGGTCAGCTTCTTGCGGGTCCACATCGCCGCCTCGAGCGCGATGCGGTTGAACATCTCGCCGTTCTCGATCCCCGCGCAGACCTTGTCGTGGTTGCCGCGGATGGCCGCCAGGGGCCGCAGCCCGCGCAGCAGGTCCACGGCCTGGTTGGGGTTGGCGCCGTAGCCGACCAGGTCGCCGAGGAAGGCCACCTTGTCGAAGCGCTTGCGGCGCACGGACTTGAGCACCGCCTCCAGGGCCTCGCGGTTGGAGTGGATGTCGGAGAGGACCAGGTACCTCACCGGCGTTCTCCCCGTAGGCGCGCGCGGACGTACGCCGCCAGCTGGTCGGCCACGTCGTGCGGGCTGCGGTCCTTGGTCTCCACGCTCAGGTCCGCGAGGCGGTAGGAGGGCTGCCGCTCCGCAAAGAGTGCGGCCATTCTCGCACGGTCGCGGGCCAGCGGTCGAGCCGGGTCGCCGGGGACGCGTGCCAGCAGCGTCGCCAGGTCGGCCTGGAGCCACACGCTCAGGCTGTCGCGCGCCAGCACCTCCCGGGTGCCCGGCTCGTGCCAGGCCCCGCCCCCGGCCGCCACCACGCAGGCCTCACGCTCGAGCAGCCCCAGGGCGGCCGCACGCTCCTCCTCGCGGAAGGCGGCCTCGCCCCGGCTGGCGAAGAGCTCGGCCACGCTCTGGCCGGTGCGCACCTCGACCCGCCGGTCGAGGTCGCAGAAGTCCCACCCCAGGCGTTGGGCCAGCAGCCGGCCGACCGTGGTCTTGCCGGCCCCCATGAAGCCCACCAGCACCACGCGGCGGGGGACCCGGATCACGGCCGGGCCGCGCTGCGAAGGCGCTCGTAGAACTCGGGGAACGAGACGGCCGCCGCCTCGGCCCCGTCGAGCTCGGTGTCGCCCCGGGCCGCCAGGGCCGCCACCGAGAAGGCCATCGCGATGCGGTGGTCGCCGTGGGAGCGCAGGCGCGCGCCGCGCGGGCGGGAGCCGCCCCGCACCAGCAGCCCGTCCGGGCGTTCCAGCACGTCCACGCCCATGGCCTGCAGCCCTTCGGCCAGCGCGGCCAGGCGGTCGCTCTCCTTCAGCCGCAGCTCCGCAGCGCCCGTCAGGTCGAAGTCGCCCTCGGCGAAGGCGGCGGCCACGGCCAGCGCCGGCACCTCGTCGACCAGGGCCGGCACCAGCTCGGCGCCGACGCGGGCGCCGCCGAGCCGCGAGCTGCGCGCCACGATCGTCCCGGCGGGCTCCGGCTCGCGCGCGGTCAGCTCGACCTCGAGGTCGGCCCCCATGCCGCGCAGCACGTCGAGGAAGGCCGTCCGCAGCGGGTTCAGCAGCACGCCCTCCAGGCGCACCTCGGAGCCGGGGCAGATCAGCGCGGCCACCACCAGGAAGGCGGCGCTGGAGACGTCGCCCGGCACCGTCATCTCGACCGGCGAGAGCAGCGCGCCGCCGTCCACCGCGACCGTCAGGCCGTCGCGCCGCACCGGCACGCCGAAGGCCGGCAGCAGCCGCTCCGTGTGGTCGCGCGAGAGCGCGGGCTCGCCGACGCTGGTGGTCCCGTCGGCCCGCAGGCCGGCCAGCAGCACCGCCGACTTGACCTGGGCGCTGGCCACGGGCGAGCGCCAGTGCAGGCCGCGCAGGCGTGCGCCGCGCACGCGCAGCGGTGGCCGGCCGCCGCTCGAATGCAGCTCGGCGCCCATGGCGCGCA
>JBDIBD010000261.1:0-6974 GCA_039812725.1 Vicinamibacteria bacterium
GCGGCGCTGCTGCGGGCGGAGGCCCGGCCGTGACGCGCCGGACCTGGCGGGCCTGGGCGCTGACCGCCCTCGCGGCGGCCCTCCCGGTCCGCGCGCAGGACCCCGTCTTCGACACGTCCCGCCTGCACATGGTGCAGATCGAGATCGACCCGGCCGACTGGTCCGCGCTGCAGGCCGCGTACTGGTCCGACCAGTACTACGCCGCGGACGTCAGCCTGGACGGAGAGGCGCTGCGCCAGGTCGGCCTGCGCTCGCGCGGCGACGGCTCGCGCAACGCCGAGAAGCCCGGCCTCAAGCTGGACTTCAACCGCTACGTGGCGGGCCAGGAGTTCCACGGCTACAAGAGCCTGGTGCTGGACAACTGCTACCAGGACGTGACCTGCCTGCGCGAGACGCTGGCCTTCCAGGTCTTCGAGGCCATGGGCCTGGCGGCCCCGCAGGCCGCCCACGCGCGCCTCTACGTCAACGGCAGCTACTGGGGCCTCTACGGCCTGGTCGAGCCGGTCAGCGGCCACTTCCTCAACGAGCGCTTCGGCGAGGACGGCGGCAACCTGTTCGACTACGAGTGGGTGCGCCCCTGGCACTTCGAGTACCTGGGCGACGACCCCGGGGCCTACATCCCCTCGCCCTTCGACCCCGACCAGACCGAGGAGCCCTTCGACGGCGGCGGGCTGGTGGAGCTGGTGCGCGACGCCAACCTGGCGCCCGCGGCCACGCTGTCCGAGGAGCTGCGCCCGCACCTCGACCTCCAGCGCTTCCTGACCTACCTGGCGGTCGAGAACGCCCTGGCCGAGTGGGACGGCTTCGTCGGCGACTGGGCCGTGAACAACCTCTACCTCTACCAGTACCGCGGCCGGCGCTCCTTCGTCCTGATCCCGTGGGACAAGGACAACGCCTTCCACGACGGGCACTGGCACGTCGACCACGGCCTGCCCGACAACGTGCTGACCCGGCGCCTGCTGGAGGACCCGGCGGCCCTGGCCTTCTACCACGCCGAGCTGCGGAGGGCCGTGAGCTCCTACGTGAACACCCGCTGGCTGGCGCCGCGCTTCGAGGCGCTCCACGAGCTGGTGCGCGAGGCGGCCCTGGCGGACGACAAGAAGCGCTATTCCGACGCGGACTTCGAGATGGGTGTGGCCGTCCTGAGGGGCTTCATCGCGTCTCGCGAGGCCGACGTCTTGGGGCAACTGCCATGAAGGAGACCAGCTTCCCGCTCGGGGCCCGGCTGGCCGCGGCGACCCTCGCGGCGGCCTTGGCCGCGCTGATCGCCGCCGGCCAGTCGTCGCCGGCCCCGCGGGTCCTCCGCGGACCCTACCTGCAGGCCTCGCAGCCCGGCTCGCTCAGCGTGGCCTGGTACACGGACCTCGCCACGGAGGGCCTCCTGCAGTGGCGCGCCGAGGGCGGCGCCTGGCGGGACGCGCGCGACCCGGCCGGTCCCGCGCTGCGCCACGAGGTGACCCTGGCGGCGCCCCAGCCCGGGCAGGCCTACGAGTACCGCCTGTTCGACGGCGCCGGCCGCCTGCTGGTCTCGGGCACCTCGGACTGGTTCGGCTTTCAGGTCCCCGCGGACGGCCTGCGCATGGCGGTCTTCGGCGACTGCGGCACCGGCGACTCCAACCAGTACGCGGTGGCGCGCGGCCTGGCCCGCCGCTTCGGCGCGGCCGACAGCGCCCTGGTGGTGGGCGACGTGGTCTACCCGCGCGGGGCCGAGACGGATTACGACGCCAAGTTCTTCGCCCCCTACGCCAGCCTGCTGGCGCGCACGGTCTTCTTCGCGGCCATGGGCAACCACGACTTCGAGACGGCCTCGGGGGCGCCCTACCTGGGCGTCTTCAGCCTGCCGCGCAACGGCCCGGCGGGCCTGGTCCCGGAGACGGCCTACTCCTTCGACCGGGGCGGGGCCCACTTCGTGGTGCACGACAGCAACCTGCCGGCCGCGCAGCTGATGCAGCAGGCCGGCCCCTGGCACGTGCAGGACCTGCGGGCCACCTCGGCGCGCTTTCGCGTGGCGGCCCTGCACCACAGCCCGTGGAGCTCGGCCGAGAACTCCGTCACCGCCGAGGTGACGGCCCTGCGCGAGGCGCTCACGCCCTTCTTCGCGCGCACGGGGGTCGACCTGGTGCTGGCCGGCCACGACCACACCTACGAGCGCACGCGGCCGCTCGACGGGGTGGTCTACGTGACCTCCGGCGCCGGCGGCTACCAGCTCTACCCGCGCCGCGTGGTGCGCGGCGAGACGGCGGTCTTCTACAACGCGCGGCACGGCTTCAGCGCCCTGACGGTCTCGGGGCCCGTGCTCCAGCTCGAGCAGACCGACGTGGAGGACTGCCGCGTGGACACGCTGCAGCTCTACAAGCCCGCGGCCGAGGGCGACGCCTGGCGGCTGCTGCCCGGGACGAGCACGCCGCCGGAGGGCTGGACGCGGCCGGAGTTCGACGACCGCGCCTGGCGCTCGGCCCCGGCCGGCTTCGGCTTCGGGGCCGACGACCTCACCACCCCCCTGCCCGAGCTGCGCGGCGCGGCGCTCGCGCTGTACGCGCGGCTGGCCTTCGACGTCTCGAGCACCGCGCTGGCGGACGAGGCCCTGCTGCGGCTGCGCTACGACGACGGGTTCGTGGCCTGGCTCAACGGCAGCGAGGTGGCGCGCCGCAACGTCCCGTCCGGGGCGGGCGCGCGCACCCCGGCCTCGGCCCGCCACGCCGGGGACGACTACGAGACCTTCGGCCTGTCGACCTCGCTGCTGCGCAGCGGCCGCAACGTGCTGGCGATCGAGGTGCGCAACGTGGCGGCCGACGACGCCACGCTGGTGCTGCTGCCGGAGCTGACCCTGGTGGCCTCCGACCCCGGCCGCTGCCCGTGAGGCCCGGGGCGGCTCAGCTCCGGCGCAGCCGGCGCGCCAGCGCCTTGGCGCGGCGGTAGACCTGCCCGGGCAGGCCGAAGCCCGCGCGCTTGAAGCGCGTCAGCCAGCGCACGCCGCCCTTGAGAAGCTCCTGCGAGGGCCCCAGGTCGCGGTGCTGCTCGGCCTTGCGCACCAGCGGGCAGTCGGGGGAGTCGAAGCAGTAGCGATGGAAGCGGCCCTCCCGAAGCTCCCGGCGCAGGTCCTGGAGCAGGGGCGAGTTCCAGGCCTGCTGGAAGTCCTGCATGCCGGCCACGGCGGCGCCGCCGTAGCAGCAGGGCAGCGTGCCGCGCCGCAGCACGTACAGGCTCGTCCAGGGCTCGGTGCAGATCGGCAGGGGACGGGCCTTGGCGGTGGCCGGGGAGGCCGCGGAGGCTCCGGCCGGCGCCGGAGGCTCCGGGGGCGCGGGCAGGGGCTCGGGCGCCAGGGGCGGTGGCGCCAGGAGCCCCGGGCTCTCGGGCAGCTCCGCGGGCGAGGGCCCGGGCGCCCCCTCGAGCAGCGCCAGCGCCTCGCGCCGGCCGGCCTCGTAGTGATCGGCGAAGCGCGGGCCCAGCTCGCCCCCGAAGTCCATCTGGTCCGAGAGCTCGACGCCCTGGCGCCGGCACAGCTCGGCCACCCGTCCGCTGGTGCGCACCAGCTCGTCGAAGGGCAGCAGCTCCTTCTGGTAGTCGTAGTGGTAGCCGGCGCGGTCCCAGCGCAGCTCGAGCCCCTCGGAGGCGTTGAGCGGGCGCAGCACCAGGCGGTCCACGCGCAGGTCGGCGCACAGGGCCACGAAGTCGGCGGCCTCGTGCACGTTGGCGCGCATGGGCATGAAGACCAGGTAGACCAGCGGCAGGTTGCCCGGGCCGCCCTTGGCCTCCACCAGCCGGCGCACGTTCGCCACCACCTGGTCGAAGCGCGCGTTGCGCAGCCGGGCGTAGGTGGCGGGCGTGGCCGCGTCGAGCGACACGTAGAGGTGCACGTTGCGGCCGAGCAGCTTGCGGATGTTCGTGTCCGTCAGGATCTGCCCGTTGACGGTGACCTCGAGCACCTTGCCGCGGCTGCCGAAGGCGTCCAGCAGCGGGTCGATGTCCTTGATCATGAAGGGCTCGCCGATCGAGCAGTTGACCAGCTCGGCCGAGTTCTCGAAGAACGGGCCGTACTCGGCCAGGGTCTCGAGGTTGAAGGGCAGGCCGACGTTGTCGCCCTCGCGCTCCTTGCTGAGGTCCCAGGCGCAGTAGACGCAGGGCGGCTTGATGTTGCAGGCCCCGGTCAGGTCGATGCCCAGCTTGGGCGGCGTCGAACGCAGCACCAGCGCGCCCTGCTGCAGCTCCTCGAAGTTGAGCACGCGGTTGCGGTGCTGGCGCAGCACGTGGCCGTGGCGCGCCGGCTCGGCGTGCAGCAGCGGCACGCGCACCTGCAGCGCCAGCTCGCGCAGGTCGCCCGGGTGCTGCCCGGCCGGCCGGAGCGCGGCCGCCTCCAGGTCGAGGCCCTCGCTGCCGGCCGGCACGGGCACGCTCACGAGGTTCCAGCCCGGCGCCAGCGCGAGCTCCTCGCCGCCGCCCAGCCGCACGCGCTGGCTGAGGTCCTGGAAGGCGCTGCGGACCCACAGCTCCAGGAAGCGCTCGACGGGCTGCGGGGGGAAGGCCAGCCGCCCGCGCCGGGCCATCCAGCGGAAGGGCAGGCCCTCGTCGACCTCGTGGCTGTGGAAGCCGGCCGCGAAGCGCACCTCGCGCGCCGTCACGAGGTAGGCGGCCAGCGGGCTGGCCAGCAGCTCGCGCAGGTTGTGGACGTCGCGCGCCTGGCGCTCCGCGACCCGCGCGTGGCGGGCCTCGTCGCCGTGCAGCACGGGCGGCCGGACCTGCAGCCCCAGCTCGCGCCCGTCGCCCGGGTGCGACTCCTGCGGGAAGAGCCGGTTGGTCTCGAGGCGCAGCGCCGTGGTTCCGGGCGGAAGGGCCAGGGAGACCACGTTCCAGCCGTACGTCAGCTCGAGGCGCTGGAGCGGGCCGTGTTCCGTCGCAGCCTCGAGCACCTGGCTGAGATCGGAGAAGTGGCAGCGCACCCACAGCTCGACGAAGGCACGCTCGGGGCGCGGCGGCAGGCTCAGCCGACCACGGGCCGTCATCCAGCGGAACGGCAGGCCCTTCTCCGTCTCGGCGCCGTGGAAGCCCTCGGCGTACGCCTCCGGCAGCGTGTGGGGCTCCGCCCCCGGGGGACGCGGCGACGGGACGGGCAGGACAGGTGTGGCCATGGCTGCGGGTATCCCAGGATCCTACCACCCCCGGGGGGCGAGCCGGGATGCGGCGGGGCGGCCTTTCCTGCTATCTTCAGGGCACTATGGCCA
The DNA here is from genome assembly GCA_039812725.1 of Vicinamibacteria bacterium. GTDB lineage: Bacteria > Acidobacteriota > Vicinamibacteria > Fen-336 > Fen-336 > JBDIBD01. Next base: position 5,220 of record JBDIBD010000261.1, read on the forward strand.
CTCTCCCCCGCACTTCTTCCCTGCTCGACAAGCTGCAGCTCAAGGACGTCAATCCCGGCGCCTGCCACGGCCCGAATGCCTGGATCGCCGACCCGGCCGGCAAGCAGCTCGTCTCGTACAACCCCACCACCGGCGAGCCCATCGCGAAGATCGCCCAGGCCACGCCCGAGGCCTACGAGACCGTGATCGCCGCGGCCCAGAAGGCCTTCCTGAGCTGGCGCATGGTCCCCGCCCCCAAGCGCGGCGAGGTGGTGCGCGACCTGGGCCAGGCCCTGCGCGACTTCAAGGAGCCGCTGGGCGACCTGGTCAGCCTGGAGATGGGCAAGATCCGGGCCGAGGGCCACGGCGAGGTCCAGGAGATGATCGACATCTGCGACTTCGCCGTCGGCCTGTCGCGCCAGCTCTACGGCCTGACGATGGCCTCCGAGCGCCCGGCCCACCGCATGATGGAGCAGTGGCACCCGCTGGGCGTGGTGTCGATCATCACGGCCTTCAACTTCCCGGTGGCGGTCTGGGCCTGGAACACCGCCCTCGCGGCCGTCTGCGGCGACCCGGTCATCTGGAAGCCGGCCGGCCCCACCCCGCTGTGCGCCGTCGCCACCCAGCACATCGCCAACAAGGTCATGGCCGACCACGGCCTGACCGGCGTCTTCAACCTGGTGGTGGGCCCCGGCAGCAGCGTGGGCGAGCGCATGCTCAACGACCCGCGCCTCCCGCTGGTCTCGTTCACGGGCTCGACCCAGGTCGGCAAGCGCGTGGCGGCCCAGGTGGCGCAGCGCTTCGGCCGCACGATCCTGGAGCTGGGCGGCAACAACGCCATCGTGGTGGCCGAGGACGCCAACCTCGACATGGCCACCCGCGCGATCCTGTTCGGCGCGGTCGGCACGGCCGGGCAGCGCTGCACCTCGACCCGCCGCATCATCGCCCACAAGCAGGTCGTCGGGGAGCTCACCAACCGCCTGGTCAAGGCCTACGCCCAGGTGCGCATCGGCGACCCGCTCGACCCGGCCACGCTCATGGGACCGCTGGTCACGCCCGAGGCGGTCGAGGAGATGTTCCAGGCCCTCGAGCACGTCAAGCAGCAGGGCGGCCAGGTCCTGTGCGGCGGCAAGCGCCGGCCCGACCTCGGGCCGCAGTTCGTCGAGCCGACCATCGTGCGCATGCCGGCCCAGACCAAGATCGTCGAGCAGGAGACCTTCGCGCCGATCCTCTACATCATGGAGTACGAGAGCTTCGAGCAGGCCCTCGAGCTGCACAACGGCGTGCCGCAGGGGCTGTCCTCGGCGATCTTCACCGAGAGCGTGCGCAAGGCCGAGGAGTTCGTCTCACCCCGCGGCTCCGACTGCGGCATCGCCAACGTCAACATCGGCACTTCGGGCGCCGAGATCGGCGGGGCCTTCGGCGGCGAGAAGGAGACCGGCGGCGGGCGCGAGTCGGGCTCGGACTCCTGGAAGATCTACATGCGGCGGCAGACCAACACGGTCAACTGGTCGACGGCCCTGCCGCTGGCCCAGGGGATCAAGTTCGGCGACGAGTAGGGCGCGCCGCCGGACGGGCCAGGGCCGACGAGCTCCGTCACCCTGAGCACGGACGGCGCCGGCGCGGTCGGCGAGGCGAAGTAACGTCGCCGTCATCCTGATCTACTACTGCTGAGAGTTTGTGTGTGGCGCGGTGATTTTCAGGCGGCCTCTGCGAGGAGCTGCTTGATGTTGGCGCGGCGGGCGGCGAAGAGGGCGGCGGTGAGGAGTTGTCCGG
>JBDIBD010000262.1:0-6965 GCA_039812725.1 Vicinamibacteria bacterium
CCGTGGCGCTCGACCGCGGCCAGGATCGCGCGCCGCTGGAACTCCTCGAGCTGCTCGCGCAGCGGCAGGGCCCGCTCCTCGAGCAGCGGCGCCAGCGGCGCTCTGGGCAGGGCGCCGGGCGCGCCCAGGTCGAGGTGCTCGGCGCCGATGGTCAGCGGCTGGTCGCGGTCGCGGCCGTGGGCGGCCCGCAGCACGGCGCGGTTGACCACGTTCTCCAGCTCGCGCACGTTGCCGGGCCAGTCGGCGGCCTGCAGCCGCGCGCGGGCCTCCTCGCTCAGCCGCAGGCGCCCCAGCCCCAGTCGGCGGCGGGCCACGTCCACGAAGTGCGCGGCCAGGACCGGCACGTCCTCGCGGCGCTCGCGCAGGCTGGGCACCTGCACGGGGAAGACCGCCAGGCGGTGGTAGAGGTCGGCCCGGAAGCGGCCGCGCTCGACCTCGCGCTGCAGGTCGCGGTTGGTGGCCGCGATCACGCGCACGTCCACGCGCAGCAGGCGGTCGGAGCCCACGCGCTGCACCTCGCCCTGCTGCAGGGCCCGCAGCAGCTTGGGCTGCAGCGTCAGCGGCAGCTCGCCGATCTCGTCCAGGAACAGCGTGCCGCCGTGGGCCACCTCGAACTTGCCGGCCCGCTCGCGCAGGGCGCCGGTGAAGGCCCCCGGCACGTGGCCGAACAGCTCGCTCTCGGCGATCGACTCGGGCAGGGCCGCGCAGTTGACCTGGATCAGGGCCTCCTCGCGGCGGGCCGAGGCGGCGTGGATCTGGCGCACCACCAGCTCCTTGCCCACGCCGGTCTCGCCGGTCACCAGCACGGCCAGGTCCGAGGTGGCCACCAGCGCCATCTGCTCGCGCAGCTGCCGCACGGCGGCGCTCTGGCCCAGGATCTCGCCCCCCGACAGCTCCACGTTGCGGAGCACCTCGCGCGCCACGCGCGTGCGGTGCTCGGCGCGCTGCTCGAGGGCCTCGATCAGCGCGGTGGTGCGCAGGGCCGCGCCCGCCAGCGCCCCGAGCGTGGCCACGAAGCGCTGGTCGAGGCCGTCGAAGGCGTGGGGCGCGAGCGCGTCCGCGGTCAGGGCGCCGACCACCTCGCCCCCCTCGGTCAGGGCGCAGCCCAGGCAGGCGTGGATGTGGCTGAGCGCGTGGGGGGCGTGCTCGAGCAGGCCGTCGAACGGGTCGGGCAAGCGGCTGTCCGGGGGGAAGCGCACCGGCTCGCCCGAGCGCAGGATCACGTCGAGGCGGGGGTGCTCGCGGCGGTCGTAGCGGCGCGCGAGGGCGGCGGCCGACAGCCCGTGGGCGGCCACCGGCACGAGGTCGTGGCCGTCGAGGCGGAGCAGGCAAGCCGCGTCGCACGGGATGGCCTGCCGCACCGCCCGGAGCAGCCGCGCGTAGCGGTCGTGCGCGCCCAGCGAGGCGGTCAGGTCGCGAGCGATTCCCAGGAGAACTTCGAGGGGACCCGCCTGTTGACCAGACGACAACTGTGTTGTCTCTTTCATAACTCAGAAATGTTACTCATTACGCAACCATCTGTGCAAGTCGTTGATAAACATGGTCGTCTCTTCTGGCACCGGGTCTGCAATACGGAGGGCATGGAGGAGAGATGAGCACACAGCCCCAATCGACGACGACCCTGGCCGAGCTGGCCACGGTGCTGCCGGCGGCCTCGCGGGTCTTTCACCGCCACGGCCTCGACTTCTGCTGCAACGGCGCCCGCCCGCTGGCCGCGGCCTGCGCCGAGCGGGGCCTCGACCCCCAGGCCGTGCTGGCCGAGGTGGCGGCCGAAGGCCAGGGGCTGACCAAGGAGCGCTGGGACCAGCGCCCCCTGGCCGAGATCGTGGACTTCATCGTGGGCCACTACCACCGGCGCCTGCGCGAGGAGCTGCCGCAGCTGCTGGCCATGGCCGAGCGCGTCGAGCAGCGCCACGCGGACAAGCCCAGCCGCCCGCAGGGGCTGGCGGCCCACCTGGCCCACGTCCACCAGGCCGTGCTCGACCACCTCGAGAAGGAGGAGCAGATCCTCTTCCCGATGCTCAAGTCGGGGCGCGGCGGGATGGCCGCCGGCCCGGTGCAGGTGATGGAGCTCGAGCACGACGACCACGCCGCCAGCCTGCGCCGCACGCGCGCCCTGGCCCACGACCTGGTCCCGCCCGAGGAGGCCTGCAACACCTGGCGCGCGCTCTACCTGCGGCTGGCCGAGTTCGAGGCCGAGCTGATGGAGCACATCCACCTCGAGAACCACGTGCTGTTCCAGCGGGCGCTCTGCGACTGACCCCCCCCTCGCCCCGGGGCGCGGGCCCGCCGCGGCCCCGGGGCGCTTCACCCCGAAAGGAGACACTCCTTGGACTCGCACCCACGCACCCTCACCCGCCACTGGCTGCTCTTGGGCGGCACGCTGCTCGCGGCTTTCCTGATCCTGGGCTTCTTCGGCGTCGAGGTGTATCGCCAGGCGCCCCCCGTCCCCGAGCGCGTCGTGACCGCCTCCGGCCGCACCGTGATGACGAAGGACGACATCCTCACCGGCCAGCAGGTCTGGCAGTCCACCGGCGGTCAGCAGCTCGGCTCGATCTGGGGCCACGGCGCCTACCAGGCCCCCGACTGGTCGGCCGACTGGCTGCACCGCGAGGCCACCACGCTGCTCGACCTGTGGTCGCAGCGCGACCACGGCCAGCCCTACGCCCAGCTCCCGGCCGAGACCCAGGCGGGCCTGCGCGAGCGCCTCAAGCGCGAGCTGCGCGGCAACACCTGGGACGCCGCCACCGGCACGGTCACGATCTCGGACGAGCGCGCCCGGGCCGTGGAGCAGGTGGCCCGGCACTACGCCGGCCTGTTCGGCGGCGACCCCGGCCTGCGCGGCCTGCGCGAGAGCTACGCCATGCAGGAGAGCGCCGTCCCCGACGCGGCCCGGCGCGCGCAGCTCACGGCCTTCTTCTTCTGGACCAGCTGGGCCGCCAGCACCGACCGCCCCGGCCTGGCCCTGACCTACACCAACAACTGGCCCCACGAGCCGCTGATCGACAACCGCCCCACGGCCGCCAACGTGCTCTGGTCGATCGTCAGCGTCGTGCTGCTGCTGGCGGGCATCGGCGCGCTGGTCTGGTGGAACGCCTTCCGCTCGCGCGAAGAGGCCGACCCCGAGCCCCCGGCCGCCGACCCCTTCGGCCAGATCGAGCCGACCCCCTCGATGCGCTCCACGGCCAAGTACCTGGGCGCTGTGGTGGCGCTGTTCGTGGTGCTGGTGCTGCTGGGCGTCGTGACCGCGCACTACACCGTCGAGGGCCAGGGCTTCTACGGCTTCCCGCTGGCCGAGTACCTGCCCTACAGCCTGACGCGCACCTGGCACATCCAGAGCGGCATCTTCTGGATCGCCACGGCCTTCCTGGCGGCCGGCCTGTTCCTGGCCCCCGTGGTGGGCGGGCGCGAGCCGCGCTTCCAGCGCCTGGGCGTGAACGTCCTGTTCGGCGCGCTGCTGGCGGTGGTGGGCGGCTCGCTCTTCGGCGAGTACCTGGCCATCCACCAGAAGCTCGGCCTCGACGCCTCCTTCTGGTTCGGGCACCAGGGCTACGAGTACGTGGACCTGGGCCGCGGCTGGCAGGTGGCGCTCTTCACCGGCCTCGTGCTCTGGCTGGTGCTCATGCTGCGCGGCCTGTGGCCGGCCCTGCAGCGCCGCGACGAGGCCCGCCCGCTGGTGCTGATGTTCACCGGCGCCAGCGCCGCCATCGGCCTGATGTACGGGGCCGGCTTCTTCTTCAGCGCCCGCACGCACCTGTCGGTGATGGAGTACTGGCGCTGGTGGGTGGTGCACCTGTGGGTCGAGGGCTTCTTCGAGGTCTTCGCCACGGCCGCCATCGCGCTGCTCTTCGCGCGCCTGGGCCTGGTCCAGAAGCGCAGCGCCGGCCTGGCCGTGATCGCCTCCTCGGCCCTGTTCCTGTTCGCCGGCATCCCCGGCACCTTCCACCACCTCTACTTCAGCGGCACGCCCACGCCGATCATGGCCGTGGGCGCCAGCTTCAGCGCGCTCGAGGTGGTGCCGCTGGTGCTGATCGGCCTCGAGGCCTGGCGCACCAGCCGCCTGCAGCAGGCCGCGCCCTGGATGCAGCGCTACCGCTGGCCGATCCGCTTCTTCGTGGGCGTGGCCTTCTGGAACCTGGTCGGCGCGGGCCTGTTCGGCTTCCTGATCAACCCGCCCATCGCGCTCTACTACCTGCAGGGCCTCAACACCACTCCCGTGCACGCCCACTCGGCCCTCTTCGGGGTCTACGGCCTGCTGGCCCTGGGCCTGACGCTGGTGGTCGCGCGCCGGCTCTCCGGCCAGCGCCCGTGGAAGGAGGCCCCGCTGCAGGCCGGCTTCTGGATGATGAACGTGGGCCTGGGCCTGATGATCGCCCTGTCGCTGCTGCCGGTCGGCCTGGCGCAGGCCTGGGCCAGCGCCGAGGTGGGCCTGTGGTACGCGCGCAGCGCCGAGTTCCTGCAGCTGCCCTGGCTGCAGACGCTGCGCTGGCTGCGGGCCGTGGGCGACACGGTCTTCCTGGTGGGCGTGGGCTGCTACGCCTGGTTCATGGCCGGCCTGTGGACCGGCTGGAGCTACGCCCCCGCCGAAGAGGCCGAGACGGACGTGGACGCCGAGCCGCTGCCCGTCGCGTAGGCCCGACCCGGCTCGGGGGACCGCCCCGTGGCGACCCCCGGGCCGGGCTACCGCCGCTTGCCGAAGGGGTGCTCGAAGCTCAGGTAGGCGAACACCCCCACCTCGCCGCTCGACGGGCCCAGGCCGATCGGCACGGCCACGCCCGGCACGACCTGCAGCCCGCTCTCGAAGTTCCAGGCCCAGCGCACCCCCGGGCTGAGCAGCAGGCTGTCCGTCCACTCGGTCCGGCCCGGCCCCACCACGCCCTGCAGGTGCAGGGAGCTCAGCTCGAGCATGACGTTGAAGCGCGGGTGCGCCAGCCAGATCAGGCTCTGGCCCAGGTTCACGGCGCTGGCCTCGGCCTCGTCTCCGGCCGCGTCCTTGGCCGAGCCCGTCCAGGTGAGGCCGGCGTTCGAGTGCGCGACGAGGCGGTCCGCGAGCACCAGGCTGAGCGGCAGGTTGAGCTGCAGGCTGCCGCTGCCGGCCCCGCGGCCGCGCTCGTGGCTGCCCGTGGGCAGCAGCACGCTCAGCCGCGGCGAGAAGGCCACCCGCGTCGCGCCGGAGCCCACGGCCTGGAAGCGGTAGTTGACGGCCACGTCGCCCAGGCCCGTGGAGCGCCCGGCGCCGTCGTCGAAGGCCGCCACGGGCAGGCTGTAGCTGAGCTGGTGGCGCTGGCTCTTGACCGGCCACTCCTGGGTGAAGGTGTAGACCCAGTCGCCGTCCTCGCTGCGCAGGAAGGCCGAGATGTGCTGAACGACGTGGTCCTCCTGGTTGTAGGCCTCCTCCAGCAGGAAGCTGTTGTCCTGGATCGGGCCGGGCGCGTCCTGGGCGGGGGCCGGCAGGCCTGCCAGGACGCCCAGCAGCCACAGCGTCGGCGCGGAACGGCGCATGGACCAGCCTCCTCGTAGCAGGGGCAGAGCCTTCCCCGTCGGCTACGGCTTGGCGCTGGGCTTGGGCGCCGGCTTGGCCGGGGCCGCCGGCTTCGCGGCCGCGGCGGGCTTGGGGGCCGCCGGCGCGCCGCCCTCCTCGCGCACCTTCTGGATCAGCACGGGCGTGAGCGGCACGTTCTGGAACTGGCCCTTGTTGCCGGTCTGGACGGCGGCGATCTTGTCGACCACGTCCATGCCCTCGACCACCTCGCCGAAGACCGCGTAGCCCCAGCCGTCGCGGGCCACGCCGAAGTCCAGGAAGGCGTTGTCCTTCACGTTGACGAAGAACTGGGCCGAGGCGCTGTGGGGCTCGCTGGTGCGGGCCATGGCCAGCGTGCCGCGCAGGTTGCGCAGGCCGTTCCTGGCCTCGTTCTTGATCGGCGGGCGGGTCGGGCGCTCCTCCATGTTGGGGTCGAAGCCGCCGCCCTGCACCATGAAGTTGGGGATCACGCGGTGGAAGATGGTGCCGTCGTAGTGGCCCCCGCGCACGTACTGGACGAAATTGTCGACCGTGACCGGCGCCTTGTCCTTGTAGAGGCCGATGCGGATGCGGCCCAGGCTGGTCTCCATCACGACGTAGGGGCCGGCCGGGGCCGGCTTGGCGGCCGGCTCGGCGGCCGGGGCGGGGCTGGCGGCCTGGGCCAGCAGCGCGAGGGTGGCGGCGAGAAGCATGTCGGATCCTCCGTGGGTACAGGTCGATTCTATGCCGCCCGGCCCGGCGCTGCCTTGCGGGCCGGGCGCGAGCGGCCTAGACTTGCCGCAAGTCCATGGTTCTCTTCAATTACTCGACCAAGGAGCTGACGGCCAAGATCGTCTACTACGGTCCCGGCCTGTGCGGCAAGACCACCAACCTGCAGTGGGTGCACGAGAAGCTGCCCATCAAGAACAAGGGCAAGATGCTCTCGCTCGCCACGGAGACCGACCGCACGCTCTTCTTCGACTTCCTGCCGATCGAGCTCGGGACCATCCGCGGCATGCGCACGCGCGTGCAGCTCTACACGGTGCCCGGCCAGGTCTTCTACAACGCCACGCGGCGCATGGTGCTGAAGGGCGCCGACAGCGTGGTGTTCGTGTGCGACAGCCAGGAGCCGATGCTCGAGGCCAACGCCGAGAGCCTGGAGAACCTGCGCGAGAACCTGCAGGTCAACGAGATCGACCCCGACGAGATCCCGATCGTCTTCCAGTACAACAAGCGCGACCTGCCCAACGCCCTGCCGATCGAGGTGCTGAACGAGCGCCTCAACCCGCGCGGCGCGCCCTGGTACGAGGCCGTGGCGATCAAGGGCCAGGGCGTCGAGGAGACCCTCAAGGGCGTCACGGCGCTGGTCTTCCGCGCCCTGGCCGGCAAGTACGGCGCGGCCACCGAGGCGCCGGCGCCTCCGCCGCCGGCTCCGCCCGTGGCCGCCCCGCGGCCGGTGGCCCCT
>JBDIBD010000263.1:0-6919 GCA_039812725.1 Vicinamibacteria bacterium
CGCCAGCGCGCGCGCCATCAGGCCGCGCTCGAGGTTGCCCGGCAGGCAGACCGCGGCCCCCGCGGCCCGGGCCTGCCGCAGCAGCTCGTCGCGCAGGTCGCCCTGGCCGGCGATCACCGCGAGCACGTCGCGCAGGCCGGCCGCGGCCTCGACCAGGTGCGCGAAGCCCTTCTTCTCGACCAGGCGCCCCAGGGCCAGCACCAGCGTGGCGCCTTGCGGCACGCCCAGCTGGGCACGCACGCCCGTCAGGTCGAGGTCGGGACGGAAGGCCTGCACGTCGACGCCGTAGGGGACGGTGCGGGCGCGGGCCGGGTCGGCCCCCAGCGCCAGCGCGCGCTGGCGCAGGTCGCCGCTGCAGGCGGTCACGAAGCCGGCCCGCCGGAAGGCCCGGCCCGCCAGCCAGCCGGCCGGGGCGAAGCGCTCGGCCAGGAAGACGTCGCTGCCGTGCAGGCTCACCACCAGCGGCACCTGCAGGCTGCGCGAGACGTCGTACACCATGGCGGCGTTCGGCACCACCCAGTGCACGTGCAGCGCGTCGTAGCGGGCCTCGCGCAGGCGCTCGGCCAGGCCGTGCCGCAGGCTCGCCGCCACCAGCGGCGCCAGCGCGTAGACCAGCCGCTTGACCTTGACGTCGGAGGCCAGGCTCTGGGCGTAGCCCCACAGCGCCAGGCGGTCGTCGGGGGCGTAGGTGTAGGGGAAGAAGCGCAGGCCGTCCTCGTCCGGCCGCCGCAGGTCGGGATGGCGCGGCAGCACCACGTCCACGCGGTGGCCGCGCGCCACGACGCCCTTCGCCATCTCCTCGATGAAGGGCGCGGTCGTGTCGCCCGGGAACTTCGGGTAGGACGACGTGACCATCAGGACGCGCACGCTAGTGGCGCCCGGAGGGCTGGCTCGGTGCGTCCAGCCGGATGCGGTCGACCATGATGCCCAGGTTGCGCATGTCGTCGGAACCGGGCAGCACGTTGGCCGGGCGCCAGTCGGGGACGTCGAAGCGCAGCACCGGCGGCCCCGGCGGCAGCGGGCGGGGCAGGCGCAGGCGGTGCTCGCCCCAGCCGGGGCCCACGGTGAAGCTGCCCAGCGGCACGCCCGACAGGCTGGCCTGCACCGTGGCGGGCGACGAGGCCGGGCGCTGGCCCACGCCGGCGGTCACGCGGAGCTCGGCCCCGGGCGTGGCCCCGGGCAGGTAGACGGAGGCGCAGCGCCCGGTCCAGCGGTAGGAGTGCGGCTCGCCGCCCTCCTTCTCGAAGAAGCCCGAGACCTGGAAGTCGTCGCTGCCGCCCACGTCCACCTCGGGCAGCGGCGGCACGGCCAGGTGCTCGGGCAGCACCACGCGCGAGACCGTGAAGCGCAGGGCCCGGAACTCGGGCCGCCGGGGCGGGCGGGTGTAGGTGCGCTCGAACTCCAGCGTGCCGAACTCGTAGGGCTGCACGCGCTCCAGGAAGACCCCGCACAGGTCGGTCGAGTAGGTGTGCACGAAGTAGATGTTCCTGTAGCGCCCGCCCCAGGCCCGGACCAGCTCGTTGAGGCGCGAGGGGTCGGGGTTGAAGCGCGCCAGCTCCAGCACGTTGAGGCCGTGGGCGGCCCACAGCGGCAGGGCCAGCAGGTGGATGCTGCGGGGCTGCTCGAAGACCACCACGTCGTCCTTGGTGAAGCGCCGGGCCAGCTCGGCGGTGAAGGCCACCGCCCCCTTCCAGTCGGTGTAGGCCCGCAGCGGCCAGGTCTGACGGCCGAACGAGACCAGCAGGAAGAGCGCGAGGCCCGCCCCCAGCAGGCGGCGCGCCCCGCCGCGCTCCAGCAGGCGCCACAGCACCCAGGCCCCGAGCCCCAGCGTCATCGGCAGCACCACGGGGATCATGCGGCGCATGGCGAAGAAGTAGTCGTTCCAGACGCGCATCTTGTAGAAGTAGAAGAGCGCGAACGAGAGCGTCAGCAGGGCCGGCAGCAGCTCGCGCGGCTTCCACTCGCGCAGCCGCGCCAGCAGCCCCAGCAGGCCCAGCACCAGGCCCACGGGCGTGACGAACCAGCCGAAGCGCAGCAGGGCCTGGGCGTCGTGGGCCGCGAGCCGCCGGAAACCCAGCCGGGCCAGCGGCTCGGGGTTGGCCCAGCGCAGGGCCTCCTCGTTGCCGTCGGCCCCGGCCCAGGCCGAGAGCCACGGGCGCACGAAGTAGGCGTAGAGCGCCAGGCCCACCAGGGCCACGGTCGTGACGCGGATCAGCAGGGTCTGGTGGGCCTCGAGCCGCGCCAGCAGGCGTGGCCCCCAGCGGTGGGCGGCGGCGGCCACGAGCGCGCAGGCCAGCGCCAGCGCGACCCAGGCCCAGGCCGGCTGGCGCCAGTAGGGGCGCGTCAGGATGCTGAGCAGGTACTTGCGCGAGAACAGCAGGGCGTGCGCGGCGGCGTGGCCGGCCAGCAGGCCGAAGGGCAGCAGGAGCGCGAGCAGGGGCCGCAGCGGCAGCTCGCCGTGGGCCCGCCGCACCATCAGGTACACCAGCAGCGGCGCGGCCAGGAGCACCGAGTCGATGCGCACCAGCAGCGAGAGGCCGAAGACGAAGCCGGCCAGGGCCCCCCAGTGCGGCGCCAGGCTGCGCTCGAAGCGCAGCACCGCCAGCAGGCCCAGGAAGGTCAGCAGCTGCGAGACCATCTCGGAGACCGGGAAGCGCGCGAACCAGACCTGCAGTACGTTGACGGACAGCAGCAGGCCCGCCAGCGCCGCCGGCCCCGCCCCCAGCCAGGCCCGCAGGGCGAAGAAGACGGCCAGCGTAGCCAGCACGCCGAAGACCGGCGGCGTGGCGAGCGCGCCCTTGACGCCCATGGCCTGGAACAGGTACGCCCCGAAGGCCGGGAAGAGGTGGAAGAACTCGGGCAGCACCCGGCCGGTCTCGGGGCGCTCGAGCGGGAAGCCCATGAAGCGCCCCCACTCGTAGTCGCCCGGCTTGTCGGGGTGGCGGTAGAAGAGGTCCACGTACTGCGGCGGGATCGACAGCACGGCCGGGTCCTGGAAGACGATCGCGCCGGTGCGCCCGATGGTGGCCATGGCGGCCACGTAGGTGCCGGGGTCGCGCCCCCCGAAGAGGTACTCGGTGGGCCGGGCCTGCAGGCCCAGGGCCAGGCCCAGCAGCAGCCCGGCCGGCAGCAGCGCCCGCCAGCCGGCGGGACGGGCGAAGGGCCAGGCCAGCCGTCGGCGCAGCAGCAGCGCCACGCTGCCGCAGGCGCCGGCCGTGAGCGCTCCGGCGGTGACGAGCGAGAAGCGCCCCAGCTCGGCCAGCAGCAGCGCCAGCCAGGCCGACCAGGCCACGCTGGGCGCCACCGCCAGGAAGAGGCGCTCGTCGAGCCCCAGCGCCGCGCGCTCCTCGCGCGGCAGCAGCGCCAGGAAGAGCAGGCCCGGCAGGAGGAACAGCGCCAGCCCGGCCAGGATCGCGGGCAGCGCCGGCACCAGGTTCAATCCGCCCCCTTCCGGAACTAGCGGACGAGCTTCACTTCAGGCTCGCCAGCGACTCCCGCACGGCGCGCGCCACGAAGCGCACCTGGTCGTCGCTCAGCTCCGGGTACATCGGCAGCGAAAGAATGCGGCCGGCCTCGCGCTCGGCCACCGGTCGGCTGCCGGGCTGCGCGCCCGGGCCGGCGAAGCAGGGCTGCAGGTGCAGCGGGATGGGGTAGTGGATGAGCGTCCCCACGCCGCGTTGCTTGAGCGCCGCCATGAGCGCGTCGCGCCGGTCGTGGCGGATCACGTAGAGGTGGTAGACCGCCCCGGCGTAGGGCTGCTCCTCGGGCAACTCGACGCCGCAGCCCGCAAGCTCGGCGTGGTACAGCGACGCCAGGGCCCGCCGGCGCCGCCCCCACTCGGGCAGGTGCCGGAGCTTGGCGCGCAGCACGGCCGCGTGCAGCTCGTCCAGGCGGCTGTTGACGCCCACGACCTCGTGCTTGTAGCGATCGCTCTGGCCGCCGTTGCGCAGCTGGCGCAGCAGGCGCGCGCGCTCGGGGTCGTTCACCAGGATGGCCCCGCCGTCGCCGAAGGCGCCCAGGTTCTTGGTCGGGTAGAACGACAGCCCGCCCAGATCGCCGAGCGTGCCGACGGTGCGGCCCTTGTAGGTCGCGCCGTGGGCCTGGCAGGCGTCCTCCAGCAGGAGCAGGCCGTGGCGGCGGCACAGGTCGAAGAGCGGGTCGAGGTCGGCCGGGTGGCCGTAGAGGTGCACCGGCATGATCGCCCGGGTGCGCGGCGTGAGGGCCTTCTCGACGGCCTCGGGCGACAGGTTCAGGGTGCGCGGGTCGAGGTCCACGAAGACCGGCGTGGCCCCGGCCCGGCGGATGGCCAGGCCGCTGAAGGCGGCCGAGAGGGCCGAGGTCACGACCTCGTGCCCCGGGCCGACGCCGAGGGCCTCGAGGGCCAGCATCAGCGCGTCGGTGCCGTTGGCCACCGCCACGGCGTCCCGGGCCCCGAAGGCGGCCGCCAGCTCGCGCTCGAAGGCCTCGACCTCGGGACCGAGGATGAACCAGCCCGAGTCGAGCACGCGCGCCACGGCGGCCTCGACCTCGCCGCGCAGGGCGGCCACGTGCGGCCCGAAGTCCACGAACGGCACGCCGGCGCTGGCGCTCACAGGTAGTGCTCCTTGTGCTGCTGGTAATAGGCGACCGTGCGCGCCAGCCCCTCGCGCAGCGGCGTGCGCGGGGCCCAGCCCAGCACCTCGCGCGCCTTCTTGGCGTCGGCGTACACGTCGCCCACGTCGATCTTCTTGCGCTCCTCGGGGAACGGCACCAGCTCGTAGCTGCCGCGCCCGGCCACCTCGAGCAGCAACCCGACCAGCTCGAGCAGCGAGGTGGGCGCGTCGCCGCCCAGGTTGAAGACCTGCCCGTCGGCGGCGTCGCTGGCGCCGGCCCGCAGGAAGGCCTCGACCACGTCGTCCACGTAGTCGAAGTCGCGCTTCTGGCGCCCGTCGCCGAAGATCTGGATCTGCTCGCCCAGCACGGCCTTCCTCACGAACCAGCCGATGAAGCCCTGGCGGTTGTGGCGGATCAGCTGGCGCGGCCCGTAGCAGTTGGTGAGCCGCAGCGAGCAGGCCCGCAGCCCGTAGGCCGAGTGGTAGACCAGGTGGTAGAACTCGCCCGAGATCTTGTTGATGCCGTTCACGTCCACGGGCGTCAGCAGGTGGTTCTCGTCGACCGGCAGGTAGCGCGGCTTGCCGTAGATCTGGCGCGTGCCGGCGTAGACCACCTTCAGGCCGGGGTTGTGCTGGCGCACGGCCTCGAGGATCCAGAGCTGGCTGGTGCAGTTGATCTCGAGGTCGGTGAAGGGGTCCTTCATCGAGTCGATGTGGCTGACCTGCCCGGCCAGGTTGAACAGCACCTCCTGGCCGCGCACCAGGTACTGGATGCCGTGCCCGCGCACGTCGGCGATGTTGACCCACACGCGGTCCTCGTAGCCGTCCAGGTTGAACAGGTTGCCGCCGTAGTCGGGCAGCAGGCTGTCGACCACCGTGACGCGGGCGCCGAGGTCGGCCAGGGCCCGCGCCAGGTTCGAGCCGATGAAGCCCAGGCCGCCCGTGACGAGCACCTTGCGGTCCCTGTAGAAGTCGCGATGGTCCAAGACCCGATTCTCCCGGCAGCCAGGGGCAAGGCGACGCCCGGCGATGAGGACTGGCGAAGTTAGCACACCGGCGCGAGACGGCCCAAACCGGGCGGTTGTGCAGCCTCGCTGCCCGGGTGCTTCGTGCGGGCGGTTGTACAGCCCTCCTGCCCGGGTGCTTCGTGCGGGCGGTTGTGCAGCCTCGCTGCCCGGGTGCTTCGTGCGGGCGGTTGTGCAGCCTCGCTGCCCGGGTGCTTCGTGCGGGCGGTTGTACAGCCCTCCTGCCCGGGTGCTTCGTGCGGGAGCCTCGTGGGTGCTGGTTCCGGTGCGCTGGGCTTGCGTCGATTGAGTCTGGGGGGCTGCGCGCCCCCAGACCCCGCTACGAACCTGGCTGTACGGGGGCCTTCAGGTGCTCGCGGCGCAGCACCAGCTCGACCCACAGCTTCATCAGGTCGACGAGCGTGCGGGCCACGCGCGGGAAGTTGAAGAACTGGCTCTTGCCGTAGCTGCGGTGGAAGTGGTGCACGCCCACCTGGCCGATGCGGAAGCCGTGGTCCTGCACCTTCTTCATCAGCTCCACGCAGATCACGCCCGAGGAGCGCGTCAGCTCGACCTTGTCGAAGACGGAGCGGCGCATCAGGCGGAAGTCGCAGTCCACGTCGCGGATGCGCAGGCCGAAGGCCAGCTTGACGAACCAGTGGTAGACGCGCCCGATGACGACCCGGTGGAAGGGGTCGGAGCGCCCCATCTTGAAGCCGTTGACGAAGTCCACCCCGGGCCCGAAGGCCTCCCACAGGGACTTCATCTCGCGCGGGTCGTACTGGGCGTCCCCGTCGGTGTAGAACACCAGCTCCTTGCTGGCCGTGGCGAAGCCGCTGCGCAGGGCCCCGCCGTAGCCGCGGTTCTTCTGGTGGTGCACCACCTTCAGCCAGGGGAAGTGCCCGGCCATCTCGTCCAGCAGCTCGCCGGTGTGGTCGGGGCTGCCGTCCTCCACCACGATCACCTCGTAGTCGTCGGTCAGCTCGCGGGCCGTCATGTGGGCCACGATGGCCAGGCTGGCGATGGTGCCGGCGTCGTTGTAGGCCGGGAAGAAGATCGAGAGGCTGGGGCGCTTTTCTGGGCTCACAGGGCTTCTGGGCAGGCCCGAGGCGGGCCGAGGAGCGGCGAAGCTAGCACGCGGGGCGAAGGGGGGTCAAACCGGCCGCGCCAGGCGCCGTCCGCCGGCGGCCAGCGCCACGAGGCCGGCCGCGGCCAGGGCCAGGCCGGCCGCGAAGCCGCGCGGCAGGTAGCGCAGCGTCACGCGGTGCATCCCCGGCGGCAGGGGCACGCCCAGCTGGACGTGGTTGACGCGCAGCACGTCGG
>JBDIBD010000264.1:0-6918 GCA_039812725.1 Vicinamibacteria bacterium
CCCCAGGGCCAGGCACGCGGCGCGCGGACCGGCCGCCGAGGCCGCCACGCCGAGCGCGCCCACCAGCAGGCCCGTGCGGGGGTCGATGCGGCCCAACGCCCCTCAGCCCTGCCGGCGGCGCGCGAGGCAGGTGTACGACACGTCGTCCTCCTCGGCGCGCAGACCCTCGAAGCCCTGCGACGCGAACAAATCCGCCAGCTCGTCGACAGGAGGCAACCGATCGTGGGCCACGGCGCCGCCCGCCGAAGCGTGGATGCCGGCCAGCTGCTCTCGGCCCACGTCGTGCCACACCAGCGCCAGGCCGCCCGGCCGCAGCCAGCGCGCCCACTCGCGCAGGACGGCCCCTCGATCGTCGAAGTGCGGCAGCGTGTTGAAGCACAGCACCACGTCGGCCGAGGCGGGGGGCAGGCCGCTGTCGAGCACGTCCCGGCACAGCCACAGGACGCCCGGTCCAGCGTGGCGACGGCGGGCCAACTCCAGCATCGGCGCCGCGAAGTCGAGGGCCACGACGCGCCCCTGACCGACCCGCGGCAACAGGTGGCCGACGAGCAGGCCGGTCCCGCACCCCACGTCGACCACGACGCGTCCTGCCAGCGGCTCGACCAGCTCGAGGCCACGCGCCACGGCCGCGTCCTGAGCGCCAGCAGGGCGCAGGGAGTCCCAGCGCGGGGCCAGCTCCGAGAAGGCCGCGCGCCGGTGGGTCGAGAGGTTCATGGCCGCTCCTCCTCGCGCCGCAGCAGCCGCACCGTGGCCGGCACGGCCAGCAGCGCCAACAGCATGCCCGGCCAGGCGACCAGCAGCGCGGCCAGGGTCACGAGGCTCGCGGGCAGGGCCAGCCACTGGGCCGTGGCGAACACCAAGCCCCCGTACAGCGCTCGCCCGACGACGAGCGCCACCAGCAGGCACGACCAGGGCGGCCAACGCCGCCGGTCGAGCGCCGACACCAGGGCGGCCATGACCCCCAGCTCCACCGCCATCCAGGCGGCGACCGGGGGCACGAGCGGCGGCATGCCCGTGGCCAGCGCCGAGATCGCCGGCGCCGCCAGCCCGGCCGCAGCGGCCGCGCGCGGGCCCAGGAAGAACGCTCCCGCCAGGATCGGCAGGTACATCGGCAGGAAGACGTGACCCAGCCGCAGGGCGTGGAAGACCGGCGGCAGGACCAGGGCCAGGGCCGTCACCAGCGCCACGCGGCTGATGGCGCGCAGGTCGAGCGCCGCCGGCTGCTCTAGAACGGCCATGAGAGCCCGCCCATGACGGAGGCGCCTGGCATGGGATAGCCCGGACGAAAGGCGTAGTCGGAGGCGCTCAAGTTCTCGCCGGCCAGGTAGATCTCGGGCGCGGGCCGCGCGGCCTTCAGCCGGTAGGCCAGGCGGCCATTGAGGAGGAAATAGCCGGGCACCGGCACCAGCGGACCGGGGAAACGCAGGTTCCCGTAGTAGCGCTCGCCGACGCGCTGACCGTCGAGTGCCAGTCTCCAGCGGCCGCCTTCCCAGGTCGCGCCGCTGACGAAGGTGAACGAGGGAGCGTAGGGCGTGCGCTCGGGGTTGGTGTCGCTGAAGGTCGTACCGGCCATGAGGCTCAGCCCGGGGAGCGGCGTCCAGGCCAGCGTCAGCTCCACCCCACGTGTGCGGTACGAGTCGCGGTTGGCGAAGGCCGGCGGGGGTGGCGGCGGCGGTACGAAGCGCAGGGCGTCGGTCACGTCGTCGCTGAACAGGGCCAGGTCGAAGCGCGCTCGGGCTCCGAGGCTGCGGGCGAAGCCCAGCTCGAGGTGCTCGACGATCTCGGGGCCCAGGTCCTTCCACTGCTCGCCCCGGCCGTAGCCCTGGTAGAACGTCGCCGCCCAGACGCCGGGGAGGTTGAAGGCCCGCGCCCAGCGCAGGCGGGCCTCGCCGAAGCTCCCGCTCGCCTGCAGGCCGGCCTGGGCCCCGTAGTCCCAGCCGAACTCCCGGCTGTGGTTGGCGCGCAGGCCCGCGCTGGGCGTGAAGCGCACGCTTCCGCCCAGCGTGTGGACGTAGGCCGCGTAGACGGCGCGGTTCTGGAAGCGGAAGTCGCCCAGCGTGGTCGTCCCCGCCGGCCGCTCCTCGCGCGCGCGGCCGCCGTAGTCCAGCAGCTCCCCTCCCAGGGTGAGCGCCCCACGCGCCCCCAGGCCGAGCTCGTCCTGCAGCTGCACGCCGCGGTTGGACCAGTCGGTCAGGCTGCGGAAGGACTGGCTGCGGGCGGCATCCCACTGCCGCCAGTCGATCGAGCCGTCGTCGAGGTGCAGCTTGAGGAAGCCCTGGCGCCCGCCGTGGCGGCGGCTCAGGCTCAGCACCGCGAGCGTGTCGTCCGTTGCGAAGCGCGGGGCGACCGGCGGGCGCGGCGCGCCTTCGACGCCGGGGTCGCCAGCCTCGCCGTCCGTCCAGTCGACCAGCAGCGAGAGGTCGAGCTCGGGCGACAGCTCGAGGCCGACGCGGCCGAACGCGGCCCGGGTGCGCCCGTCGGCCTCGGGCCGATGGCCGTCGCTGCGGCGCTGGCTGCCGGTGGCCAGCCAGTCGAAGCGCCCCTGCCGGCCGCTGGCCTCGGCGGCCAGGGCCGAGGTCTCGAAGCTGCCGTAGGCAGCGCTGGCGCGCGCCCGCAGGCCCTCGAGCGTCTCACGGCGCGGCACCAGATCGACGCCGGCGAACGACATGTTCCCGAACAGCACGGGCTGGGGGGACTTGTAGACGTCGACACGCTCGACCAGGTCCACCGAGAGCGTGTCGAGCAGCGGGTGGGTCCAGACGCCCACGAACTTGGGAACGCCGTCGACCATCGTCACGATCTCGGCTCCCGGACGACCCGCTCCCTGGCCGCGCACGAAGAGGGCGCCGCCGTCCCCGCCCCCGTAGCTGCCGACCGGGTTGTAGCGCGAGATCACCACACCGGGCAGGCGGCGCAGGGCGGAGGCGATGTCGCCGGCGTTGAGGTCCTCGATCTGCTCGCGACCCACCGACACCACCGAGCCCGCCAGGGGCTCGCTGCGGGCTTCCTCCAGGATGGGCGTGGCCTCCACCAGGACCTGGGTGCCCGGTACCCGCAGGGGCGGCGTGGGAGCCGCAGCCTGGGCAGGGTCCGGGGTCGGGGAGGGCTGGGGTTGAAGCGCAGACTGGGCCAAGGCGACGGGCGCGGCCAGGGCGAGGGACAGGAGGCTGCGGAGGGGGATCTTCATCGGTGGTGTTCCTTCCACAGACGCGCGGTGCTGAGGACGAGCTGGGAGTGGTTGACGCCCTTCAGCGCGCCCACCTCGTCCGCGAACCGGCGCAGCCGAGCGGGCCGGCCCCGCAGGGCCATGACCTCGAGACACAGGCGCGGGTCGAGGTGGATGTGCAGGGACGCGAGCACGTGGGCGTGATGCTCGTGTCCCAGCGCGGTCAGGCGCTCGGAGAGCTCGCGGCGGGCGTGGTCGTAGATCAGCGTCAGCGTCGCCACCGCGGAGGCGCCGCCCTTCTCGACCTCGGCCTCCACCAGCCGGCGGCGGATGAGGTCGCGCACGCCCTCCGAGCGGTTCGCGCCCCCGCGCCGCGGCAGCAGGGCGTCGAAGCGGTGCAGCAGATCCTGTTCGATGGCGACCGTGAAGCGCTCGGTGGGCATGCGGCCTCCCGGTAGGAAGAACGTGCAAGAGTTTCCTACCGTTGCATCTGGCCGTCAAGCGCCTCGCGGGAACCTCGGCCTCCCGGCTTCGACCGCGCGCAATGCCCGCGCGGCTCTGGCCGGGCGGCAAGGGCGCGGGCGGAGTCGTGTGCGCCATGCGGAAGAGTGCGCCGACCTCCGGCCGGTGGAGTCGCGCCGCGAGCTACAGCAGTTGGAACAGCTCGCTCCTGCGCAGGGCCCGGTCGAAGGTGGCCGTCTTGCGGCAGCCGCTGCGGCGATTCCTCAGCCCCAGCACGTAGTCGGCGAAGTCGCCCGGACCGCCCACGTAGAACGCGAGCGCCTCTCGCAGGAGAGCGCTCTCGTCGAAGGCGAAGTGCGCCGACCCCAGCAGCCTCTCGAGAGCCGTCGCCACCGTGGCCCGGTCGCAGTCGTAGGCTCCCCGCAACACCCAGACGAGCTCGCACAGCGTCACGGTGTCGACCTGCAGGCGCTCGCCGCGGGCGGCGGCGTCGTCGATCACGCTGTTGGCCTTGCGTGACTGCCGGAGGTCGTCCTGGGTCAGGTAACGGACCAGGACGTTCGTGTCGAGCCCCGTCATCGCCCGCGCCGGCCTTGGCGCGCGATGGCGGCCTCCATCTTCTCGAGCGTCACCGGCTTGCGGCCGGGCTGCCGCAGGCAGCCCTTGATCGCGGCGAGATCGCCCCCGGCAGGACGCACCACGACCCGGTTCTCGGCCTCGAGCACGAAGTCCAGGCGATCACCGGCGCCGACCTTGAGGGCCCTTCGGATCGCCAGGGGAATCGTCACCTGGCCCTTGCTCGTCACGGTCGCTACCGGCATGTCGCCCCCTTACCAGGGGTAAGGATACAGGCTCGGGACGGCCCGCGACAACGCCCGCGACAGGCTTCGGGCCCGGTGATGCTGGCCGGCTCCTCGAGGATCGCGCCCAGCCTCAGGCGCCCCGGGCAGGAGGGGCCAGGTTCAGCGGGGCTTCTCGACGTAGCCCAGCCGCTCGGCACAGCGCTTGTTGCCCTCCGCCAGCGCCAGGTCGAGGGCCGTCTTGCCCCCGGCCGTGAGGTCGGCCTGCGCGCCCGCGCGCAACAGCTCGCCGGTCGCCAGGTCGTTGCCCTTCTCGGCGGCGATCATCAGCGGCGTCTTCCCGTTCGGGCCGGCGCGGCGGTTCACCCCGGCGCCGGCCCGGACGAGGTCACGGATGGCCGGCACCGACCCCGAGGAGGAGTGTGCCGCCGCGAACATGAGCGCCGTCCAGCCCTCGCGGTCCGCGAGGTCGGGCGCAGCCCCGAGCCGCAGGAGCGAAGCGACCGCCTTGTCGTGGCCGCCGGCCGCCGCCTTCATGAGGGCGGTCTGGCCGCCCTTGTCGAGCTGGTCCGGATCGAGCCCCGCCTCGAGCAGCGCTTCGGCCACCTGCCACTGGCCGCGGGCGGCGGCGGCGTGGAGCGGCGCCTCGCCGTCCCAGGCGGAGAACCCGAGCGGCGCGCGCGCCTCCATCAGCGTGCGGACGACCTCGGCGTGCCCCTCCTGGGCGGCGAGCTGCAGCGCCCGACCGCCGAGGGCGGGCTTGCGCACGCCGGCGCCCGCCTCGATCAGCGCGCGCACGAGCGCGTGGCGGCCCTGCTCGGCGGCCAGGCTGAGCGCGCTCGTCTCCTTGGCCAGCGCGTCCAGGCTCGACTGCCGGGGCGCGCGGATGATGGCGCGCGCCGCGGCCAGCGTGCCTTCCTTCACCGCGAGCATCGCGGCCGTCCAGCCCTCGTTGTCCGTGAGGTTCACGTCCGCGCCGGCGGCGACGAGGTCGAGCGCGGGCCGCGCTTCCTTGCGCCTGGCGGCCTCCATGAGGGCCGTCCGGCCGTCCTGGTCCCGGGCATCCAGGTTGGCCCCGGCCTCGATCAGGGCGCGCACGAAGGCCAGTTGTCCGCCGCGGACGGCCAGCAGGAGCGCCGTGCGCTGGGCGCCGTCGCGCCCGTTAACGTCCGCGCCGGCCTGGAGCTGCGCGCGCACCTGGCTGGCCTCGCCCTGGCGGGCGGCGGCCAGCAGGGCTTCCTGGGCCTTCTTGATCGCCTTCTGCCGCGCCTGTTCGGGCGTGTCCTCCGCGAGCAGCGAACCGCTCAGGAGGGCCAGCACGGCGACCGTCGCGGCGCAGCTCGGCCAGCGGGGCTCGACGGTCCTGCGCACGCCGGGGAGTATAGCCCGCGCCCCCCGCCCGGGGCACGGGCTTCGACCGCTCGGGTAGACTGTTTCACCGTGCAAGACCGCCAGCCGACGCTCGGGGACGGGCGCTACGTGATCCGCCGCGAGCTCGGCCGCGGGACGATGGGCGTGGTGTACGAGGCCTACGACACGCTCCTGGCCCGGACGGTCGCGGTCAAGACCATCGACCTGTCGCTCGCCGCCAGCGCCGGAGCCAGCCGCGACTTCGAGCAGCGCTTCTTCACGGAGGCGCGCGTCGCGGCCCGGCTCTCGCATCCGGGCATCGTGGTGTGTCACGACTTCGACAAGGACGCCGCGAGCGGCCAGCTCTTCATCGTCTTCGAGTACCTGCAAGGGCGGACGCTGGCCGAGCGGGTGGCCGAGGGGGCCATGGCCTGGCGCGAGGCCCTGGCGGTGGTGGTGCAGGTGGCCCGGGCCATCCACCACGCCCACGTGCACGGCGTCGTCCACCGCGACCTGAAGCCCGCGAACATCATGCTCCTCGCCCCGGCCCTGGGCGGGGCGGCCGCGGCGCGGGGCGACGTGGCCGTCAAGATCATGGACTTCGGCGTGGCCCGCCTGGAGTCGCCCGCGCCGCGTCTCACCCGGCCCGGGCAGGCCTTCGGCACGCCGCTCTACATGTCGCCGGAGCAGGCCCTGGGCGAGCCGACGAGCGCCCCCTCGGACATCTTCTCGCTGGGCTCGGTGCTGTGCACGCTGCTCCTCGGCCGGCCCTGGTTCGATGCCCCGA
The DNA here is from genome assembly GCA_039812725.1 of Vicinamibacteria bacterium. GTDB lineage: Bacteria > Acidobacteriota > Vicinamibacteria > Fen-336 > Fen-336 > JBDIBD01. Next base: position 6,566 of record JBDIBD010000264.1, read on the forward strand.
GCCTGCCCGGGATCGTGGACCGCGTGGTCCACGCCGATCCGCCGCGCCTCTCGGACCTGCGCCCTGGCCTGCCCGCCGCGCTCGATGCCGTGGTGGCCACGGCTCTCGCCAAGCGCGAGGAGGATCGCTACGCGAGCGCCTCCGATATGGCCGACGACCTCGAGAACGTCCTGGCGGACGAGGACCCCGAGCACGCCCCGGCCGTGGCGACGCGCGCTTCCGGCGGCGGGTCGGCCGACGATGCCCTGTTGGCCGGGCTGACCGTTCCGGCGGGCGCCCGCCGCGGGCTGTCCGCACAGGACCCGTTGGCCGTGCTGCTCGACGAGGCGCCGCCCGTCTCACCGCCCACCGAG
>JBDIBD010000265.1:0-6883 GCA_039812725.1 Vicinamibacteria bacterium
GCCAGCAGCCCCGGGCCGCGCACGACGATCGGGGGCAGGCGGGGCAGCTTCGGCAGGCGCATCGTCGTGCCGGATTATGGCACGCGCGCCGACCCCGCCACCGGAGTGCGCGGGCTCACTGAAGCGGGAACGCGAAGGCGCTACCCTGCCGGAAATCCCAGCCACGTGCCGCGCTGCTGGCGCGAACGTGCCCCTGCCGGCGCAGCGGACGACGCGCGAGCGGCTCAGTCCGGACACTGCCGTCAGAGGAGCACGACCGATGCACCGGAAGAAGTCTGCCTTGCCGACGTTCGCCTGCCTGGCCTGGGCCTGGAGCGCCCTCGCGACGCCGCCGCCGGCCACGCCGCCCGAGGACCGCGCCGCCGCGTCGTCGCCCCAGATCGGCCAGGAGCGCGCCGTGCCGCAGCACCTGGCCGACGGGCAGGAGTACCTCCTGGCCCCGAAGGCCCTGCTGCGCCACGGGCGCCGGGTCTTCGCCGCCAATTGGACGGCCCAGGAGGGCGGCGGCCGGCCGCTGACCAAGGGCACCGGCGCGCCGCTGGCCGACCCGTCCTCGCCGCTGGTCTTCCCGCGCAACTTCAACCGCGTCTCGGCCCCCGACGCCAACTCCTGCGCGGGCTGCCACAACTCGCCCTTCGGCATCGCGGGTGGCGGCGGCGACTTCGTGGCCAACGTCTTCGTGCTGGGGCAGCGCTTCGACGACGCCACCTTCGACCACTCCGACTCCCAGCCCACGCGCGGGGCCGTGGACGAGGCGGGCGGCTTCGTGACGCTGCCCTCGATCGCCAACAGCCGCGCCACGCTGGGGATGTTCGGCTCGGGGTACGTGGAGATGCTGGCCCGCCAGATGACCGCCCGGCTCCAGGCGCAGCGCGACGCGCTCCTGCCGGGGCAGTCGGTGGCGCTCTCCGCCAAGGGCGTCTCGTTCGGCGCCCTGTCGCGCGCGGCCGACGGCAGCTGGGACACCTCGCAGGTCGACGGGCTGCCCGCGCCCAGCCTGGCCTCGAGCGGTCCCGCCTCGCCTCCCAGCCTGCTGCTGCGGCCCTTCCACCAGGCCGGCGCCGTGATCTCGCTTCGGCAGTTCACCAACAACGCCATGAACCACCACCACGGCATCCAGTCGACGGAGCGCTTCGGGACCGGGACGGACCCCGACGGCGACGGCTTCGTGGACGAGCTGACGCGCGCCGACGTGACGGCCGCCACGCTCTTCCAGGCGGCCATGGGCGTGCCGGGCCGCGTGATCCCGCGCCAGCCCCAGGTCGAGGCGGCCATCCGCAACGGCGAGCTGAGGTTCCGCGCCATCGCCTGCGACAGCTGCCACGTGCCGTCGCTCCCGCTCGACAACCAGGGCTGGGTCTTCACGGAGCCGAATCCCTACAACCCGCCGGGCAACCTGCAGCCCGGCCAGGCCCCGCCCGTGGCGCTGAACCTCAACGACTGGACGTTGCCGGGCGCCCGCCTGCAGTCCGTCGGCGGGGTCACGCGCGTGCCGGCCTATACGGACCTCAAGCTGCACGACGTCACCAGCGGGCCGGACGACCCGAACGCGGAGGTGCTCGACCAGCAGCAGCCCGCCGGGTCGCCGGGCTTCTTCGCCGGCAACCGCAGGTTCCTCACGCGCAAGCTGTGGGGCGTGGCCAACGAGCCCCCGTACTTCCACCACGGCAAGTTCACCACGCTGCGCGAGGCGGTGCTGGCCCACTCCGGCGAGGCCCTGGGCTCGCGGCAGGCCTTCGAGGCGTTGAGCGCCTACGATCGCGACTCGGTGATCGAGTTCCTCAAGTCGCTGCAGGTGCTCCCGGAGTGGGTCAAGTCCCGCGTGGTGGACGAGAACTACCTGCCGCGCGGCTGGGACGGCGAGTTCTAGCGGCCTGTCGGGCGGCCCCGGCGCGCGGCCGGGGCCGCCGCGTCACCGGCTGCCCGCGGGCTTGACGCACAGGCACGAGGTCTCGGGCTTCGTGTCGGCCCGCGACCAGGCCTGGGCCTGGCGCGCGCGCGCCGCGGCGGCCTCGTCAGCGCGCCCCTGGGCCTCCAGGGCCCGGGCCAACCCGCCGAGCGACCAGCCGTTCTCGGGGTAGCGCCGCAGGTCGTCGCGGTAGGTCTTCTCGGCCTCGGCCGGCCGGGCGCTGGCCAGCTGCACCGCCGCCAGCGCGTGTCGTGACGGCACCGTCCAGGGCGGCGGCTCGTCGTACTTGAGCGCGTCCTCCTGCTGGACGGCCTGGCCCAGCAACCGCAGCGCGTCCTCGCTGCGGCCCTCGCGCCAGGCGATCTCGCCGTCGAGGTAGGGCAGCCCCACGGCCAGCACGGCGGCCGCCGTGTTCGAGCCCCAGGCGGCCTCGGGCGGCACGGCGGCCAGGGCCTGCCGGAAGAGCGCGGCCTCGGCCCGGGCCTCGTCCGTCCGTCCCAGCGCGGCCAGGGCCACGCCGCGGGCGAAGTGCTGGTAGGCGCCCGAGACCGGCAGCCCCGCGACCACCGGCCGGCTGTCGAGGATCTGCTGCCACTCGCCGAAACGCTTGAGCGCCTCGAGGTGCACCGTCATGAAGGCGTCGGCGAAGAGCGCGTTCTCGCGCACGAACTCGGGCGGGAACAGGCCGACCACCTCGCGCGTGCGCTCGAGCGCCACGTCGCGGCGCCCCTCCATCATGGCCGTGTAGGCCAGGAAGTGGGCGTTGTGGGCCATGTAGATGGCCCAGAAGCCCGGCTCGAGGCGGCGGTCCTGGTAGCGCTGGTCGGCCAGCATGGCCTTCTCGTTGGCGGCGGCCGCCTCCGCCCAGCGTCCGAGCCGCACGTCGATGTGGGAGGGCATGTGCACCAGGTGGCCGGCGTCGGGAACCAGGCCGCGCAGCCGGTCCGCGGCCTCGCGCGCCTGCTCGGGACGGGGCGAGGCCTCGAGCGCGTGGATGGTGAGGTGCAGGGCGCCGGGGTGGTCGGGGGCCAGGCGCCGGGCCGTCTCCAGGGCCTGCAGCACCTCCTGCGTGCCGGGCTGCGGCTGCCCGTCGCGGGTCCACTGGTCCCAGGGGCGCACGTCCATGAGCGCCTCGGCGTACAGCGTGGCCACGTCGGCGTCCTGAGGGAAGCGCGCGAAGACGGCCGCCATGGCGCGGGCGTAGGCCTCGTCCAGCGGGTGGCGGTCGGCGGGCTGCGGCCAGGCGTAGCGCGCGCCGAGGGCCTCGATCAGCGCCTGCTCGACCGCGCTCGCGCCCTTCGCGCGGGCACGGGCCTCGGCCAGGGCCTCCCAGGCCGTCTTCGCGTGGACCTCGTCGACCATGGTGTTGTTGATGTGGGGCCCGTTGACGAGGGCCACGCCCCACCAGGCCATGGCCAGGCCGGGGTCGAGGCGCGCCGACTCGCGGAAGGCGCGCTCGGCGTCGCCGTGGTTGAAGGCGAACGACCAGATCAGGCCCTGGTCGAAGGCCCGCTGCGCCGCCTCGCTGCGGGTCGAGACGGGCCGGTGGTGCCGGCCGAGGTCGAACGGGACGTAGGGGGGCACGGGATCGGCGGCCAGCGCGAAAGGCGCACCGAGGACCAGGCACAGGCAACCGCTCGGCAGGAGCCTCGACATGGGCGACCTCCTCTTGGGGCTTGGCTGGCAGATCGGCGGCGCGGGCGAGAATATTCCCGACGTCCTCGTGCGCCGGGCGGTGGCCAGGAGAGACGCTGCACGGGGTCCAGGCAGGCCCGACGTCGCGAGGAACGCGGGCTTCCGTGGCGCCCGCCGGCGCCGGCGCCTGTCGACGCCAAGAGTCAGCGGGGCGCGAGGAACTCTGCGAGGTCGTCGCGACCAGCGCCTGCCGCACCAGGTCCGGGCGAGGCCGGCTGGCAGGCCACCTGCTGCCAGCTCCCACGCACGTTCGTGCCGCCGCAGTAGCCCTTGCCGACGGCCGCGGCGTTGTTCAGGTACTCGAGGATGCTGGCGCAGGTCTCGTCACCCGCAGGCGTCACCTCGCAGGTGCCGGAGTAGCGCGGGTTGTTGAAGCAGCAGGCCGCCGGTGGCTCGGCCAGGGCCGGCAGGCCCAGGAGCAGCAGGGACAGCGCGGCCAAGCCGCGGCGCCAAGTCGTCTCGGACATGTCGGCCTCCTCCCCCGGTCATGATACGCCCGTCCTGGTGTACCGTCTGGCTGGAGGCTCGATGCGCGTCCGCGTGCTGAGCTACAACATCCACCGCGCCATCGGCCTCGACCGGCGCTTCCGGCCCGAGCGCATCGTGCAGGTGCTCCAGCGCTACGCGGCCGACGTGGTGCTGCTGCAGGAGGTCGACGAGGGCGTGCCCCGCTCGCGCGAGCTGGACCTAGCGCGAGAGCTGGCCCAGGCCCTCGGCTACCGGCACTGGGCGGTGGGGCACAACGTCAGCTTCCGCAAGGGGCGCTACGGCAACGCCACCCTCAGCCGCCACCGCATCCTCAGCGAGCGCAACATCGACCTGAGCGTCGGCCTGTGGCGGCGGCGGGGCTGCCAGCACACGGCCATCGCGCTCGAGCGGCGAGCCGCTCGGCACCGGCTGGACGTCTTCAACCTGCACCTCGGCCTCTCGGCCCGCGAGCGGGAGCGCCAGGTGGCGCTGCTGGCGCGCTCGAGGGAGCTGGCCGAGCTGCCACCCGAGGCCGCCTGTCTGGTGGGGGGCGACTTCAACGACTGGCGCTCGCTGCTGGCACCGCTCTTCACCGAGTGGCTGCAGTTCCGCTGCGCGACCAACCGCGTCCGCGACGGCGAGCGCCCGATCCTGACCTACCCGTCCTTCTTCCCGGGTGGCGGGCTCGACCGCATCTACTACCGCGGCCCCCTGCGGCTGGTCGAGGCGCGGCGCTGCCGCCTGCGCGTCGCGCGGGTGGCCAGCGACCACCTGCCGGTGATCGCGGACTTCGAGCTCGGCGGAGGAGCGTGAGGGAGGCGGCATGCTGATCCCACCCTACTGGTCGAAAGCCACGGGCTCGGCGCAGGACCCCGCGGGGCGGCGCTACGCGCTGCGCGTCTGGGGCTGGTCGGCGAAGGACGTGGCCGAGGCGGCCAGCCTGGCCCGCCAGCGGCTGGCCGAGGCCTGCGCGCGGGTGGCCGCCGGGGCGCTCCGGGACCAGGCCTACTTCTACGGCAAGGCCCCGCTGCGCGAGGAGATCGTGCGCGAGGTGGGGGAGCAGGGCATCGTGACCCGCAACCGCTACGGCGCGCTGGTGCTCAACACCGCGCGCGTGCCGTTCATCGACGTCGACGCGCCCTCCTCGGGACGCCGCTCGGGCGGCCTTCTGGGACTGTTCGGCGCCAGGCGGGCCGACCCTGGCGCGGCCGTGCTCGAGCGCGTGCGGGCCGCCTGCCGGCGCTCCCCGGGCAGGAGCTTCCGGGTCTACCGCACCGCCGCCGGCTTCCGCCTGCTGGTCACCGACCTGCTGCTCGACCCGGCCTCGGCCCAGGCCCAGACGCTGCTGGGGGAGTTCGGCGCGGACCCGTTCTTCGTGAAGCTGTGCCGGCTGCAGGGCAGCTTTCGGGCACGGCTGACGCCCAAGCCCTGGCGCTGCGGCTGCGACCTGCCGCCCAGCTCGTTCCCGCGGGAGGGCCCGGCGCAGCCGGCCTTCGAGAAGTGGCTGCGGAGCTACGAAGCCGCGGCTCGATCCAAGGCGACTTGCGAGCTGGTCGAGACCCACGGACCGGGGCGCACGCTGCCGGAGGCCGCGCAGATCGTCGCGGAGCACGACCGCGCCTGCCGGGTGGGAGCGGGCCTGCCGCTGGCCTGAGCGCGCCCGAAGACGAGCTCGGCCCTTCCGGGCGCCGACGATGGCGCAAGCCCGGTTGTCAGGCCCGCGCCACGGCCGGCTTCAGCACCTCTCCGCACCACTGGCGATAGCTCGTCGTCGTCGTGTTCTCGGGCGTACGGGGCTCGGAATTGTCGAGGCCCAGGTCCTTGGCGGCGTACATGTCGGCGAGCCCGCGCGCATGCTCCGGGTGCGCGCCATGCTTCACGAGCTCCGCGATGAACGCCTCGGAGGAGATCGACTGGAACCGGACGGGCTTGCCCAGCACCTCCGAGATGATGCGGGCCCGGTCCCCGAAGGAGAGGTCCTCCGGCCCGAGGACGCCGACGCCGCCCTGCCCCGTCCACGAGGTGTCGAGCAGCAGGCGCGCGCCCGCGCTGGCGATGTCGCGCGTGGCGACCAGTGGGACTTTGACGTCGGCCCGGCTCGGGTTGAAGATGGCGCCCTCGTGCTTGATCGAGCGCACGTGGTTCAACGTGTTCTCCATGAAGTCCGGGCACCAGAGCGCGCGCATGGCCACGCCCGTCTTCGCGAGCTCGTCGTCGCGGGCGAAGCTCGCGGAAATCAGCGCGCCCGCCGCGAGATCCGGCCTGCGCCGGCCGAGAGCCGAAACGACGACGAGGCGCCGTACCCCGTGGTGCACGAGCGCGTGGCTCGTCGCCCGCGCGAAGCGCATCAGGTACTCGCGCTCGTCCGCCACCGCGAAGTTCGGCGGAGTCACCAGGAAGAGCGCCTGCGCTCCCGCGAGCGCTCGCAGGAGCACCGCCTGGTCGTCGCTCGATCCCTCGACGACGTCCACCTTCGCCCGCACTTCCGGCGCGAGCTTCGCCGGGTGTCTCGCGATCACGCGCACCGTGGCGTTGGCAGCGAGGAGTCGTCGAACCACCTGAGAGCCGATCTGCCCCGTGGGTGTCGTGACGACGAGCATGAGAGTCTCCTCGTGACCAGCATACTGCTGGTGTGGAGTTGATTCGCCCAGAGTGTCCGCGGGGCCTTCTCGGCTCGTCGAGTCGCTTGGGAGTCGCTGAGAAATGCGAACGGGGCCAGTTCTGGCCCCGCTCTGCTTCAGCTAAGTTGTTGCCTCTGAGGTGGTACGCCCGATAGGGCTCGAACCTATAACCTTCGGCTCCGGAGGCCGA
>JBDIBD010000266.1:0-6849 GCA_039812725.1 Vicinamibacteria bacterium
GGGGCGCCCGCGGGGACGGCTCGGGCCGCGCGCCAGAGGAACAGGGCCAGCACGGCCAGCAGCCAGAGGATCGAGCCCTGCAGGGCCAGGAAACCGGCGATCTTGACCGGCGCCAGCGACGGGCTGACGAAGCGCACCAGCCAGCCGCCGCCCTCCTGGGCCAGCGCGCCCGCGAAGGCGGTCAGGATGACGGCCGTCTTGGCGCGGCGCGAGGAGGGGACGAAGACCGCCAGGTGGGTCAGGAACAAAAGCACCAGGCCCATCATGGGCAGGTGCATGTGGCTGGTCTCGAGCATCGACTCGGCCGAGCGGGGCGGGGTGAAGTCCTCCTCCGAGCCGTTGTAGTAGCGGGCCACCGAGGCGCGGGTGAGGCCCATGCGCGTGAAGTACATGGCCGCGTTGGTGGCCCAGAAGCCCAGCAGCAGCACCAGGGTCAGGCCCAGGCTCAGGCGCATGAGCGGGTTCCTCTGGAAGCCGCCGTCCTGCAGGTACCTCATCGCGTTTCTCCCCTGAGCAGCAGGGCCTCGACGGCCAGGCCGCGCCGCACGGCCGAGGTCAAGGCCTGCACCGTGAGCGTCGCGCCCGTCACGCGGCGCACGCCGCGCCCGGGCCACAGCTCGTCGTCGAGCGGCCGCCCGGACAGCGTCTCGAGCCAGCGCTCGCGCGGCAGGTAGTCGGGCGGCTCGCCGAACTGCAGCACCAGGGCGGCCCGCAGCCTGCCGTCGGGCTCCACGGCCACCAGCACGGACTCGGGCATGGTGCGCACCACGTGGGTGTCGAGCACGGCCCGCCCGGCGGGCTGGCCCTCGCGCCGGGCCTCGAAGACGGTCACCACCGGCGAGGGCAGCCGCGAGCGCGCGGCCTGCTCGACGGCCGCCACCTGCTCGGGCTTCAGGTACAGGGTGCGGCGCTCGACGCTGGCCCCCGGGAAGGCCCGCGCCAGGGCCTCCTTCTCCGACAGCAGCACCTCGCCCCGCAGCGGAGCGGTCAGCGCCAGCCCGGCCAGGGCCAGGGCCCGGACCGGACTTGAACCGAAAATGAAATCCGATTTCATGACGTGCCTAGGCTAGCAGCCGCGCGCCCAGGCGTCAACCGTCCGGCGGGCTCGGGCCCGCGCGCGCCTGCGGCCTCGGCCCCCGGGCCCGGGGGAGGGGCCCGCAGATCCGATAAGATGCGTCGCATGTCCCCGGCGCTGCTGCTGCTGTGGCTGGCCGTCGTCCCCACCCGGCCCTTCCCGGACGAACGCCACCTGCTGGACCGCCGCCTCGAGGCGGTGCGGCGCGTGCTGCCCGACGGCCCCACGGCGGCCGCCGACGCGGCCCTGGTGCGCGAGCTGGCCCAGCGGGCCGGCCTGACGCGGGTCGAGGTGCAGGCCCGGCCGCCCCTCGAGAGCGGCTCGTCGGGGACCGTGGCGGTGGAGCTGCGCGCCACCGGCCGCTTCGACGACGTCGATCGGTTCTTCCGCCAGCTGGCCCTGGCCCCGCGCCTGCCCGACGTGGAGAGCCTGGCCCTCGACGCCGCCCCTGGCACGCTGCAGCTCACCAGCCTCGTGCGGCTGCCCTACCGGCCGCTGGCGGCCCCGCTCTCGCTCCTGCCCGAGGGCTCCCGGGCGGCAGTGGCGAGCGTGCCGCGGCCGCAGGCCGACGCCTTCCTGCGCGACCAGGCGCTGCTGCTCGACAAGGCCCAGGCCCTGGCGGCCTGGCGGCGCGCGCGCCGCAACCCACGCCTCTTCCTCTCGGAGCTGGCGGCGGTGGTGCGCGAGCGCCCCGCGGCCCTGGTGCACGCGCAGCTGGGCGACGAGTTCGCGGTGCGCGGGCTGACGGTGGGGCAGGGCGTGGCGCGCCAGCTCGAGGCGCGCTTCGAGCGCGGCTTCTTCCGCGTGGCCGAGTTCTTGATGGCGCGCAAGGGCGCCTGCCTGCAGTTCGAGGTGCGCGGCCGCGCGCCGGTGGTGGGGCCCGACGCGCAGCTGCCCATGCCGGCCGACGACCCCTTCGCGCAGGACGAGACCCCCTGCCGCATCGACCGCGACCAGGGCCGCTCGCTGACGGTCAAGGCCGGCGGCCCGAAGGGCGCGGGCCCGCTGACCGTGCGGCTGCGCGACGTGGACCTGGCCGACGTCTTCAAGGTGCTGCACCTGGCCAGCGGCGAGAGCTTCGTGGTGGACGGCGACGTGGTCGGCCGGGCCACGGTGGAGCTGCAGCGGGTCAGCCTGGACGAGGCCCTGCAGGCCCTGGTGCGCGGGGCGGAACTGCGCCTCTCCGGGACGGCACCCCTGCGTCGCGTCTCCGTGGACCGCAAGGCGCCCCTGCCCCCCTTCGCCCTTGCGGGCGGAACGCCCCCCATGACCTTCGCGGTCAAGCGCGGCGAGGTGCGCGACCTGCTGGCGGTCATGAGCGAGGCCGACCCCGGTCTGGCCGTGCTCGGCCCGCCCGGCTTCCTGGGCCGGGCCAGCGTCTTCGCCCGCGACGCGGCGCTGCTCGACGTGCGCGCCGCCGTGCTGGCCTCGGCCGGGCTCTCGGAACGGATCGAGGAGGGACGCCGGATCCTGGAGCGCCCGGGCGGCCAGGACGAGCCCGTCCCGGTGGCGGCCCGCGACACCGAGGAGCGCCTGGTGCTCGCGCCGCACGACCTCTCTGTGGCGGAGCTCGAGCTGGCCGGCGTGGCCTCGGCCGGCGCCGACTGGACCGCCTTCGCCTACACGCCCACGGGCGGGCTGGCCTCGTACCAGGCGGGCGCCAGGCTGGGCGACGGCAGCGTGCGCGCGGTCTCGGAAGGCGACGTGCTGCTCGACTCCGAGGAAGGCCCGCTGCGGGTGCTGCTCGCGCCCCTGCGCTGACGGGAAGCCAGAAAAGCGCAACGGCTCGGTACCGGTCCCGAGCCGTTGCTTTGATTGGGGTTTCATTTCCCCGGCGCGTCATCACGACGCGTCTTTGGTTTTGCGACCTCGAGAGCGCTGGGCCTACTCAGGCCCCCGCGCGGCCCGGCGGATTGTTGCCGTCGTTCATCGGCACCTCCGCTTCCACGACTGGCGATCGCCTTTCGGCACGCCCTCGACCCGCTCCGTGCACTGGGCGGGGGACGCTGCGTCCACTTCCAATATCCGCTCCGCTCCGACGCGTGTCAAGGGCCAAAAAGCCAGGCTAAACGGCCTCGCCGCCGCTGCGGCCGCGGGCTTCCTTGCGGGCCCGCTTGCGCTCGTACATGAGCGCGTCGGCGCGCGCCACGGCGCTCTCGAGACCGTCGCCGGGCGCCAGCGGGGTGATGCCGACCGAGACGCTCAGCGGGCACGGGCCCACCCCCGGCAGCTCGACCTGGGCCAGGCGCAGCTCGAGCTCCTCGAAGCGGCGCTGCGCCTCGGCCGGGTCGAGCCCCGGCAGCACCACGAGGAACTCGTCGCCGCCCCAGCGGAAGAGCCCGTCGTCGGCGCGCACCAGCGAGCGGATGGCCCTGGCCGTGGCGCGGATGGCGTCGTCCCCCGCGGCGTGGCCGAAGCGGTCGTTGACGGGCTTGAGGTCGTCGATGTCCACGATCACCACGCTGCCGGACGGGCCGCCGCCTCCACGCGCGGCCGCCAGGGCGTGGAAGGCGTGGCGGTTGAGGGCCTCGGTGAGCGCGTCGCGCCGGGCCAGCTGCTCGAGCTGCGCCTGCGCGCGGCGCAGCTCGCGGTTGGCCTCCTCGGCCTCGCGCCGGCTGGAGTCGAGCGTCAGGGCCAGCGTGCCGAACATCAGCAGCACCTCGAGCAGCAGGTCGTAGATCGACGTGTAGGCGCTGTAGGCCACCGGCAGCTCGAAGCCGGCCGCGCGCGACCAGGCCAGGAGCGGCAGGTAGTGGCCGAAGTCGAGCGTCAGCAGGGCCAGGCCGACCAGCGTCAGGCGCAGCCCGAGGCCGTCGGCGGCGCCGCCGCGCAGGCGCCAGAGCTCGCGGAAGGCCAGCACGAAGGTGGCGGTGAGCACCAGCGACTGCGGAGAGAAGCGCAGCGAGAAGTCGCCGGGGGCCAGGGCCAGCAGCAGGGCCGGCACGGCCGCCGCCGGGACGAACAGGGCCACCACGCGCGGCGCGAGCTCGAGCCCGCGGGCCGCGTGGCGGCAGCCGGCCAGGAAGTACAGCGCGAAGACGTACTCACCCAGGAAGTAGACGGCCTGGAACCAGCGGCCCGCGTCCCCGGCGTGGAAGGAGACGAAGAGCGCGACCAGCGCCACGGCCATGGCCCACCACGCCACGGCCCAGCAGCGCGTGCTGGGGCGGGGCAGCGTGCCGGCCAGGGCCGTGGCCAGGGCCGCCAGCAGCACCAGCCCGGCCGCCTGGATCGCCATGCCGATGAACGAGATGTCCACGCGCGTCTCCGCGCCGGAGTCTAACGCTCTCGCCCGGCGCGCCGAAGCGGCCGCCGCGGGGCCGTTCCGCGCTACAGTTCGCGCCGTGGCCGAGCCCGCCCGCCGCCTCGACTCGCTCGACGCCTTCCGCGGCGCCACCGTGGCGGCCATGATCCTGGTCAACAACCCCGGCTCGTGGAGCCACGTCTACCCGCCGCTCGAGCACGCCGCCTGGCACGGCTGCACGCCCACCGACCTGATCTTCCCTTTCTTCCTCTTCATCGTGGGCGTGTCCCTCACGCTCTCGCGCCGGGGGACGCCGCGCCAGGCGGCCGTGCGGGCCCTCAAGATCCTCGGGCTGGGCCTGCTGCTGGCGGCCTGGCCGAGCTTCCCGCTGGCCACGCTGCGCTGGCCGGGAGTGCTGCAGCGCATCGCCGCCTGCTACCTGGCGGCCTTCCTGCTGGCGCGCCGGCTGGGCGACCGGGCCCTGGCCGCGCTCTCGGCCTTGCTGCTTCTGGGCTACTGGCTGCTGATGACGCAGGTGCCGGTCCCCGACGGCCACCCGCCCAACCTCGATCCCGGCACGAACCTGGCGGCCTGGGTCGACCGGGCCCTGATGGACGGGCACCTCTGGAAGCAGACCAGGACCTGGGACCCCGAGGGGCCGCTCTCGACGCTGCCGGCCGTGGCGACCACCCTGATGGGCGTGCTGGCCGGCCGCTGGCTGCGACGCGAGCGCGACCCGCGCGCGACGCTGCGGCAGGGGTTGCTGGCGGGCGCGGCGCTGACCGCGCTGGGCCTGCTGTGGGACCTCGTCTTCCCGATCAACAAGGGGCTCTGGACCTCGTCCTACGTGCTGTTCACCGGCGGGCTGGCGCTCGCGGCGCTGGCGCTCTGCCACTGGCGCATCGACGTGCGCGGGCCTGCGCCCTGGGCGGCGCCGGCCATCACGTACGGGCGCAACGCCATCGTCGTCTTCGTGGCCTCGGGGCTCTTGGCCAAGACGCTCGCGCGCGTGCAGGTCACGCTCGACGGGGCGACCGTTCCGCTGCAGCGGCTGCTGCACGAAGCCCTGCTGGCCTCGTGGCTGCCGCCGCGCCCGGCCTCGCTGGCCTGGGCGCTGCTCAACGTGCTGGGCTTCTACGCGCTGTCGCGGGCCCTCGAGAAGCGCGGCGTCTTCTTCAAGGTCTGACGGCCGGCCGCCCTCAGGCGCTGGCCCCCGCCGGCTCCGGCGCCCGGGCCGGGGACGTGGCCGTCATCTCGCGCAGCGCGGCCGCCATGCGCCGCACGCCCTCGCGGATGCGCTCCGCGGGCATGTTCGAGAAGTTGAGCCGGGCCGTGTTGGGGCGCGGGTTTCCGGCGAAGAAGGAGGCGCCCGGCACGAAGGCCACCTGGCGCTCCAGGCAGCGCTTCAGCAGCTCGCGCGCGTCGACCCCCTCGGGCAGCTCCAGCCACACGAACAGGCCGCCGGCCGGGCGCGTGAAGCGCAGCCCCGGCAGCTCCTGCTCGAGGGCCGCCACCATCACGTCGCGGCGCTCGCGGTAGAGCGCGCGGATGCGGGCCAGGTTGGCGTCGAAGTCGGCCGACTCGAGCCAGCGCGCCGCCAGCATCTGGGTCAGGGTGGGCGTGTGCAGGTCGGTGGACTGCTTGAGGATCACGTACTTCTCGCGCAGCGCCGGGCTGGCCGCGATCCAGCCCAGGCGCAGCCCGGGGCAGAGGATCTTCGAGAAGGTGCCCAGCGTGACCACCAGCCCGGCCGTGTCGAAGGCCTTGAGCGAGGGCGGGATGGCGCCGTCGAAGATCACGTCGCCGTAGGCCGCGTCCTCGATCACCGGCACCTCGTGGCGCGTGACCAGCTCCACGAAGGCCCGCCGGCGCTCGACCGACCAGGTGCGGCCGGAGGGGTTCTGGGCGTTGGGGATGACGTAGACCAGCTTGGGGCGCTCGGCCAGCAGCAGGCGCTCCAGGGCCTCGAGGTCGAGCCCCTCGTCGTCGGTGGGGACGCCCAGGCAGCGCGGCCCGAAGACCTGGAACGACTGCAGCGCCGCCAGGTAGGTGGGGCTCTCGCACAGCACCAGGTCGCCCTGGTCGAGGAACAGCTTGGCGGTCAGGTCGAGGCCCTGCTGCGACCCGGTCGTGACCAGGATCTCGTCGGCCGTGACCGGCGCGGCCCAGGCCGTCGACATGTGCCGGGCGATCCAGGCCCGCAGGGCCGGCACGCCCTCGGTGGTCGAGTACTGGAGCGCGCGCGCGCCATCCTCGAGCAGCAGCCGCTCGGCCACGCGTGCCAGCTCGACCGTCGGGAACAGCTCGGGCGCCGGCAGCCCGCCGGCCAGCGAGATGACCTCCGGCTGCGCGGTGACCTTCAACAGCTCGCGCACGTCCGAGGCCTTGACCTCGGACATGCGCCGGGCGAGACGAACGCGGGTGCTCATGTCGACCTCCATGCCCTCACTGTCACGACTAGATGATCGGCCGCAGTCCCGCCTCGACGCCGGCCGCCTGGGCCGCGGCGCCGCGGGAGGCGGCCGCCAGG
>JBDIBD010000267.1:0-6813 GCA_039812725.1 Vicinamibacteria bacterium
CAAGGCCGGCATCAAGGGCGATATCGACCACTTCGGAGCGCTGAGCTGCCTGCAGGGGCTGCTCCTGATCCTGAAGGACTCGGGATACGGCGGCCTGGTGCTGGTGCTGGACGAGGTCGAGACCCTGCAGCGTGTGCGCGGGGATGTCCGGGAGAAGAGCCTCAACGCCCTGCGGCAGCTCGTCGACGAGCTGGACGCCGGACGCTTTCCGGGGCTCTACGTGGTGATCACCGGCACTCCCGGGTTCTTCGACGGGCCCCAAGGAGTCCAGCGCCTGCCGCCGCTGGCGCAGCGGCTCCACGTCGACTTCTCGGCCGACGCTCGCTTCGACAACCCGCGCGCGGCCCAGATCCGCCTGCGCGGCTTCGACCTGGAGAGCCTGGTGGCCGTGGGCACGCGCGTGCGGGACATCTTCGTCGAGGGGACGCCGAACGCCGAGCGGTTGATGCGGCTGGCGGGCGACGACTACGTCCGCGAGCTGGCGCGGGCCGTCACGGGCAACCTCGGCGGCCGCGTGGGTGTCGCCCCGCGTGTCTTCCTGAAGAAGCTCGTTGGAGAGGTGCTCGACCGGGTGGACCAGTTCCCCGACTTCCACCCGCGCCAGCACTACCAGCTCACCCTGGCGGAGACGGAGCTGACGCCGCAGGAGCGGCTGGCCCGCAGCGCCCACGATCCGGACGAGGTGGAGCTGGAGGGCCCAGGGCCACAGGCGTGAGCTTCGACCGCCTCCACCCCGCGGTCCAGCACCACATCGTCAACAGCCTGGGCTGGCGCGACCTGCGGCCGTTGCAGGAGGCCGCGATCAACCCGATCCTGGCCGGGCGGGACGCCGTCCTGATCGCCCCCACGGCCGGCGGAAAGACCGAGGCGGCCGCCTTCCCGCTATTCTCCCGGATGCTGACGGAGAACTGGGCCCCCCTCAGCGTCCTGTACGTCTGCCCGCTACGGGCCCTCCTGAACAACCTCGAGGTGCGGCTGTCGCGGTACGCCGGGCTCCTGGGGCGGAGCGTGGGCATCTGGCACGGGGACATCCCGGAGGCGGCGCGACGGCAGATTCGCAAGGAGCCCCCGGACATCCTCCTGACCACTCCGGAATCGCTCGAGGTGATGCTGGTCTCGAGCCGGGTGGACTGCGATGCCCTGTTCGGCGGTGTCCGGGCCGTGGTCGTCGACGAGCTGCACGCCTTCGCGGCGGACGACCGCGGGTGGCACCTGCTGGCCGTGCTCGAGCGTGTCTCGCGCTGGTCTGGGAAACGGCTGCAGCGGGTGGGCTTGTCGGCCACGGTGGGCAACCCGGACGAGCTGCTGGCCTGGCTCAGCTCGGCGCCACCGGAGGAGCGGCAGGTGGTCAAGGCGGCCGGCGACGGGCCCCGCGACACCGGGGTGCGCATCGACGCGGTGGGGGACCTGGCCAACGCGGCCACCCTCATCTCGCGGCTCCATCGCGGAGAGAAGCGCCTGGTCTTCTGCGACAGCCGGTCGCGGGTAGAGGACCTCGCCTTCAGGTTGCGCGGCCTCGACGTGCAGACGTTCGTCTCACACAGCTCGTTGGGCGTCGACGAGCGGCGGCGGGCCGAGGCGGCCTTCGCCGAAGGGCGCGACTGCGTCATCGTGGCCACCAGCACCCTCGAGCTGGGGATCGACGTCGGCGACCTCGACCGTGTCATCCAGATCGACAGCCCTCGGACCGTGGCCGGCTTCCTGCAGCGCCTGGGGAGGTCGGGGCGGCGTGCCGGTACCCTCAGGAACATGCTGTTCGCCACGACCTCGAACGACGACCTGCTCCTCGCGCTCGGGGTCGTGCGACTCTGGCAGGAGGGCTACGTCGAGCCGCTCGTGCCCCCCGTGGCTCCGGTTCACGTGGTCGCGCAACAGCTCCTGGGGCTCGTCCTGCAGCAGGCCGGAAAACTCGCTCTGGACGACGCGCCTCGGTGGCTGGCAGGCTTCCTGGCCAAGGCAGGCCTGACGGACAACTGGCAGGGCATCCTGGCGTCCATGCTCGAGAAAGGCATCCTGTTCGACGCGGACGGCCTGCTGGCCCTCGGTCCGGAGGGGGAGAAGCGATTCCGCGGCAAGGGCTTCCTCGACGTGCTTTCGGTCTTCACGACCGCGCCTCTGTTCACCGTGTTCCACGGCGGGGCCGAGATTGGGCGGGTGGACGCCGCGTCCTTCCAGGTTCGGCAGGACTCCCGTGCGGTCTTGCTGCTGGGAGGCCGGCCCTGGGCGGTCAGGAACGTCGACTGGGACCGGATGATCGCGAACGTCGAACCCGTGCCCAGCGAGGGACGTTCGCTCTGGCCCGGGGATGCCGTCCCCTGCAGCTTCCGACTGTGCCAGGCCATGCGGGATGCGCTCCTCGAGACGGAGCCGCCGGCGCACCTGACCCGCCGGGGCGCCGAGGCGTTCGGGACGCTCCAGGAGAGGTTTGGCTGGCTCTCGCGGGACAGCACTGCACTGGTGCGTGAGAAGTCCGGCCGCACGCGCTGGTGGACGTTCGCCGGCCTGCGCGCGAACGCGACCCTGGCGGACGCCCTGGCGCGACGGGGAAGGGGCATCCTGACACGGGACAATCTCTCGATCTCGTTCAATGAGGATGCCGGGGCCGATGGACTTGCCGAGGACCTACGCGTCATCCGAGATGGCGCGGCCGAACTGGTCCCAATTGCCCTGGCACAGGAGGCGGCGGACATGCTGAAGTTCAGCTACTGCCTCTCGGCTGGTCTGGCCCTAGGCGTCGTCCAGTCGCGCCTAGCGGATCCGCCTGCCGTTGTGGCGACGGCTGCGGCCAGCGTAGCCAGGGTGGTTAACGACTGCCAAATATGAGGTGAACCTCAGCATGCTGAGCCCTCAGGCGGCGCGTGTCCGGGACGGACACGGCGAGAGATGCCGGGCGCCGCGGAGGAGTGATGGCGGCGCTGATGGGCGAGAGGCGAGCGGCGGTGGAGGAGCGGTCGATGCCTGTCACTAGAGAACAACTGTACGAAGAGGTCTGGACCGTTCCCCTGAGGAGGCTTGCCGAGCGCTACGGCGTGCCCCCGAGCGTGATCGTCGATGTCTGCGCGCGGCTCGGTGTCCCGCGACCCGCGAATGGCCACTGGGCCAGAGTCCGGCGCGGTACCGAGCAGCTCCGCCCCGTCCTTCCGGCGGTCGTTGGCACCCAGGACGTGGCGTGGGCAGCTCCAGCGAACACCTCATGGGCGCCTGGGCCTAAGGTGACCGAGCGGGGGCCTGCACTCTTGGCCGCGTGCAGGCCCCACTTCGATGCCGGCCGGGTTGTCAGCGGCCCGTTCGGGCCCCAGCCAGGCTATGTCCGCCCCGCAAAGGGAGCCCTCGTCGATCTCGTGGTTTCGCGTGTGGCTCTGGACCGGGCATTCGAGACGGCAGGGCGGATCTTTGCTGCCCTTGCCTCTAGGTCCGTACTCGTCCAACTGATTCGGGATCGGAGGAGCCTCTCCTTCCTTCGTCGACCTGATCTCGAGCTAGCAAACCGCGACGAGATGCCCCCGATCCTGCCTGAGAGGGCCTGGATACCGTCGGTTGTGACGGTGGCTCCGGTCCATGAGCTGTGGATTGGGTTGAGCCTCTTTGAGCCCTATGAGTATTGCCCGATGGCCACGGAGATGGCTCCGTCCTCGCAGCCGACACGGGAGGCAGGGTCGGCGAGTTTGGGTCTGGTCGTCCCCAGCGGGAAGTTGGCCCTGCGCGCCTATTCTCCCTATGAGGGTTCGACATGGGAGTGCGAGTGGCGTGAGGGCGAGTTGGGGGACCTTGGCGGGCGCGCCGAGGCGATAGCAGACGAGCTCGTAGGAGAAGCGGCCGAACAAGTGCGGCGCGCTCGCTCCGCGGGCCTGCAGGCGGCGTCTAAGCAGGAAGAACGCCGGCGCGTGGCCGAACTCGAGGAAGCGCAGAACTGCGCGAAGGACCGCGAACTGAGTCGCGCTGCGCTCTTGGCGATGGTAGCCGCTTGGAATACCGCACAAGGTGCTGAGCAGTTCTTCACCAGCGTCGAGCAACGACTCAAGGGTAGCCCGAGGGGCGAGAGGCTCCTCAGGAAGCTGGACGAGGCGAGGGGGCTGCTGCGAGAGGCCGACGCGGTTGAGCGACTTCGCGAGTGGTCCACGCCTGATGACCGTGCGGAGGCGCGGAGGGTGTCGACCCTGTCCGGCAAGTAGGCGAGGAGGGCGTCGCTGCAGTCTGCCGTGCGTCCTGGGCCACGCGTCCCTCGGACCGATCTACGGGTGGGTGCGTCACGGGGCGCACGTATCGCCCGGGAGGCTCGGCGACTACGCGAGACGCCCCGCGGTGTTGGTCAGCACCTGGGCTCAGTAGGTGGCAGGTGACATTGCCCAAGGTAGGGCGACGCGACCACCAGAACGGGTCACGGCCATCCGCAAGAGCTCGGCTCCGGCATGGAAGTTCCACGAGCTCAACGGGAGGTCGGCCAGGGTCACCCAGCCCTCGACGCCAAGGAACGCAAGCCGGCAGATTGTCCCGTGCACCGAGAGACTGAACTCAGACGTCAGAGGAACCGGCCCGAAGT
Source organism: Vicinamibacteria bacterium (assembly GCA_039812725.1). Taxonomy (GTDB): domain Bacteria; phylum Acidobacteriota; class Vicinamibacteria; order Fen-336; family Fen-336; genus JBDIBD01. The sequence continues at coordinate 4,541 of JBDIBD010000267.1, forward strand.
GCGGACCCTCCACGCCTCGCGTGGACACGCGGAGCTGACCCCACGTGACATCCTCCCCTTCCAGAAGTGCTCGATCCATGCGTTCCGCGACGGGAGGCACGAGGCGATCGAGGAGGATGAGAAGGTCGTCGCTACCGTCCCAGGCGAGGGCGCCGCGACTGCCGTCCAAGGCCGAGACGTAGGTGAATCGGGTGACAGCGCCATAGTGGTGCGTCTCCACCCACACCGCGAAGGCCCCAAGCGACGCCACCGGCACGCGGGTCTCCCCGACGAGTGTTCGGACGACGAGGGCATCGGAGGCGAGGTCCACACGCTTCCAGAGGGCCGCGAAGACGGCAGCACCAACTGTCCCCGCAAGGAAGATAGCCGCGAGGGCGTACAACGGGCTTGGCACACTCGTCCCGGAGACCTTGGCGAACGACAGGAGGAGAGCACAGGTCGCGCCGGCAGCCATCAGGGCCCCGAGGCCTGCCTGCAGCCACGAGTTCGCTAGCCGCATGGCCTTCCCCCTTGTCGATTGGATGCAGGCAGTACGCTGGTCCGACCACGCAAGTTCAGACGATGCCCGCCCAAGGCCGCGAAAGACTCCAAGGCTCCGCCTCGCGAGCGGTCGCGCCCACTGGGCGCAAGCGGGATGGTACGTGCATTCTCCATGTCGGCTACCGCGGAGAGAACGCACTCGATGATCGACGGGAGGCGAGAGTCTCATCGCGGGACAGGCGTCTCGTCGGCGGTGGTGGGGGAGGATCCTGAAGCAAGCCCCCTCGGCGGCGCCGTCGTCATCGCCCCGTCACCTTGGGAGTCCAAGGCGCCTGAGTCGACGTAGTCGTTCTGCGCGTCGCGCAGCGGGCGACGCGAAGCCCGGTCGGCGAGCAAGCACCACACCCACCCGTGGGCATGCCGCTGGGCGCCACCGCAGTAGATAGGGCTTCGCACAGGCCGTGTGCCCTTGACGTCGCCCTCCATCGGGGAGCGGGCAACCAGACGGTCCGCGAGCAGCATGTTTCGCGGGTAGGGCGGTACTACGCCGGGGGGCTGCCTCCAGCCCGCGCCATGGAAGCACGTGCGCTGGAAGCGTGCCCGGATTCCGGCGGTCGTTCAGTTCGCAGTGGCGGGGAGGCCATCCAAGCGATCAGCCCACGCCTGCAGCGCCTGCCGCATGCCCTCGAGATAGCTCGCACGCAGGTACACCTTCGTGACCGGCGCGACACCCGGCCCGAGGGTTGCGTGGCCCAGGACTCTCGAGACGATGGCGGGATCGATGCCGAGCGTTCCCATCCCGCTGGCCACCGTCCGGCGAAGGTCGTGGCCACGAAAGTCCAGCAGTCGCGCCCGGACCCGGATCCGCTGGGCAGACCGCTGGACGTTCGCGAGCGGCCTGTCGATGGACTCGCCCTCGATGACGTACGGGCCCCCCTGAAGCGTGCGCGCGGCCTTGACCAGCTCGACGGCCTGCTTGCTCAGGGGTAGCAGGTGCGGCTTCGAGCCCTTGACCGTCAGGGTCCACGTGGCCGCCTCCAGATCGACCTCGTCGAACCGCATCGCGAGGACCTCGGAGCGGCGCTGACCAGTCAGGAGCAGGAGGCGCCAGTAGGTGCGCAGAGCCGCGGGTTCCTCACGAAGCGCTTCGAGGAAGGACCGCAGTTCCGAGGCGTTCAGGACGCGGTCACGGCTTTCCTCCTTGGTGGGCTTGGGCAGGTTGGTGACCACGGCCACGCGTTCGGGGGGAAGGATGTCCTGTTCGACAGCCCAGCGGATGACCCGGACGATCAGGGTGTGGACCCTGTTGGCGAGGACCGGGCGTTCGCCGGCGATCTCCTCGAGCGCCAGGCGCAGGCGCTTGCGGGCCGCACGGGTGTCGGCCAGGTCGACCGTCTCGAGCCTGGGCCGGACCTCCGTCTTGAGGAGCCGCTTCCACTCGTCGCGGGTCCTGGCGCCCATCTTCGGGAGGGCGCGCGACTCGAAGGAGTCGAGCACCGCCTGAAAGGTGGCCTCGCCGGTGGGGATCTGGTCGGCGGTCGGGTCGATGCCGGCGCCGATCTTTCGGAGGAACTCGAGGGCCTTCTCGCGGGCCTCGTAGAGCGGCGTGGTGGGGTAGACGCCGATGTTGAAGCGGCGCCTCTTGCCGGCGAGGTCTCCACGCACGGCCCACGTCTTGGTGCGCTGGCCCACGCGGAGGACGAGACCAGGGACGAGCGCGTCGAAGTAGTCGCGCTGGGTGTTCGCAGCGGATGTGAGCCGCTGGACGAGGGCGTCGGTGAGCTTGTGGCGGC
>JBDIBD010000268.1:0-6808 GCA_039812725.1 Vicinamibacteria bacterium
GCCTGCACGCGGCGGGGCTGTCGCCGCGCGACCTGGGCGGCCTGGCGCGCCTGCGCCACTTCCCCGTGCTCGAACGGGCCACGCTGGCCGAGCGCGGGGGCGACCTCCTGGCCCTGGCCCCGGACGACCCGCGCGCGGACGAGCTCGTGCTGGTGCGCTCGTCGGGCTCGACGGGCCAGCCGGTGAGCGTGCCGCGGCTGCGCCTCGACCTGCTGCACATGTGGGCGGTGCTGCGCTTCTTCCTGCGGCGCCTGGACGTGGCCCTGCCGCCCCGGCCCCGGGTGGCGCTGCTGTGCCCACTGCCCGGCGGGCTCGAGTACTCGGTGCGGCTGCCGCTGCTGGGCGACGGCGCCCTGCACCGCCTGTCGCTGCTCCGCCCGCGGCCCCTGGAGCGCCTGCGGCGCGCGAGCCCGGCGGTGCTCTTCTCCGACCCGGAGGGGCTGCACTGGCTGGCGGGACAGCCGCAGGCGCCGCGCCCGCGGCTGATCCTGACCTCGGCCTCGCGCTTCGGCCCGGCCCAGCGCGCGGCGCTGGCCGCCGCGCAGCCCGCGCCGGTGGTCAACTACTACTCCACCACCGAGACCGGGCCGATCGCCTGGGAGTGCCTGCGGTCCCCGGGCCTCTTCCACGTGCTGCTGCCCGACGTGTGGGTCGAGTCGCCGGCGGGCGAGCTGCTCGTGACCCGGCTGCGCCCCGGGGCCTGGCCGCTGCTGCGCTACCGCACGGGCGACGCCGGCCGCGTGGTGGAGGGGGCCTGCGCGTGCGGCTTCGAGGGGCCCAGCCTGGAGGGCTTCGAGGGCCGGCGGGCCTGCCTGTTCGCGCGGCCGGACGGCAGCGCCGTGGACGCCTGGCAGCTGGCCTGGCTCTTCAAGAAGCAGCCCCTGCGGGGCTTCAGCCTGGTGCAGGCCGGCCCCGAGCGCTTCCGGCTGGGCCTGCCCGCGGACGCGGACGCCGCCGGGACGCTCGTCGCCACGCTCGTGGCGGCCCTGCAGCGCCTCGGCTGGGCCGCGCCGCAGGTCGAGCTCGGGCCGCTCGAGGCGGTCGGCGGCGAAAAGCCCGAGCCGTTCCGGCGCGAGCCTGCCGTGCACCTTTCTTGACATTTTTTAAAGAAACCTCGCGCCCGCCGTCGTCGTCCCACCTCTAGCGACACGCGCGGGGTCCGGAAGGGAAAAGGCACCCGCCGCGTCCAACGAATTGGATCGTCCCAGGAGGCCCGGCTGATGCACGACACGAGCTCGATCACGACTGGTCGGCCCACGCTCAAGGAGCTGGTGGACGCCTACGAGCGCCAGCTGATCGAGTCGGCCCTGCGCGCCACGGCCGGCAACCAGCGCCGCGCCGCCGCGCAGCTCGGGCTGCTGCCCACCACCCTGCACGAGAAGATGAAGCGCCTGGGCCTGCTGCCCCGCCGCGTGCGCGAGGCCTGACGGCCGCCCTCAGCCCTGCAGGCGAGACTCGTCGATGCGGCGGCAGCCCTCGAGGATGAGCTGGTCGAAGCTCTCCCCCAGCGGCTCGCCCGCGCCCGGGTCGCCGCTGGCGAAGCGGAAGCGCCCCGAGCTCCAGGTCAGGAACGAGAACACCGCGATCTCGCCCTCGAGCTCGGAGAGGCGCGCCCCCACCAGCTCGCCGCGCCGGAAACGGGCCTCGAAGGCCTCGTTGCCCGAGCGGGCCTCGGCGATGCCCGTCAGCCGGGTCAGGTGGCAGACCTGCAGCAGCCCGGCCGGGCCGACCAGGCCGATGTCGCCGGCCAGCCCCTCCTCGGCCCCCCGCCCCAGCCCCGCGTAGCGCCCCAGGATCAGCTGCACGCGCAGCAGCAGCTCGCGCACCGGCGTGAACTTGGAGAGGTACTCGTCACCCCCGGCCTCGAGCCCGCGGTAGCGCTCCTTGTAGTCGTCCCAGCCCGAGAGGAAGACCAGCGGCGTGTGGCCGATCAGGCTGTGGGCGCGCACGCGCCGGCAGAGCTCGACCCCGTCCATGAGCGGCATGTTGACGTCGGTGAGGATCAGGAACGGGCGCTGGGCCAGGGCCGCCCGCAGCCCCTCCTGGCCGTCGCCGGCCTCGTAGACCGTGAAGCCGCGGCCCGCCAGCACCGCCGCGAGGAAGCGCCGGAAGGCCGGGTCGTCGTCGACCACCAGCACGCGCCGCAGCGGCGGCGGGACCTCGTCGAAGGCCGGCAGGGCCCGCGCCCCGTCCTGCGCGGCGCGCGGGTCGTGGGCCAGGATCTCCTCGCGGCGCGCGTCCAGCTCGCGGAACTCGGCCTCGCTGAGGGCGCCGCCCTCGAGGGCCGCGCCGCCCTCGACCACCTGGCCGGCCTTGACCAGCACGCGCGCCGGGCCGCCCGGGCCCGGCACGCTGAGCACGCCGCTGCGCGCGTCCTCGCGGGCCCCCGCCAGCAGCGTCTCGCCCTGGCCCGTGAGCACGCCGCTGCGGTGCTCGGTGAGCGCCAGGGCGCGCTCAAGCTTGCGCAGCAGCATGTCGCGGGTGAAGGGCTTGGTGACGTAGTCCACCACGCCGAAGCGGAAGGCCTGCACGCGCGCCGCGAAGTCGCGGTTGGCGGTCAGGAAGACCACCGGGAAGCGGGCCGTCTCGGGATCGTCCTGCAGGGCCCGCACCACCCCGTAACCGTCGAGGCCCGGCATCGAGATGTCGCACAGCACCACGTCGGGGCCCTGGGCGCGCACGAACTCGACCGCCTGCAGCGGGTCGGCCAGGCTGGCCACGTCGTAGCCCGAGGTGGCCAGCACCCGCTCGACCAGCGCCCGGATCTCCGGGTCGTCGTCGATCAGGACGACGCGCCGGCGCAGCTCGCTCACGGCGCCGGCCACCGGCCGTCGAGGGTCAGGTCGTCGAGCGCCAGCACCAGCCGCGCGCCGGCCGCGGGCGTCCCCGCCGCCTCCGGCAGGCGCAGCTCCAGCCACTCGCCCACCACCGAGACCTGCTCGGGGGCCGAGGCCTGGTCGGCCTGCCAGAGCGTGCGGCGGCGCCCGTCGGACGCGAGCCCGGCCAGCGACACCGTCACCAGGGCCTGGGCCTCGAGCTTCTCGTCCGGGTCGGCGCCGAGCGCCAGCGCGGCCACCTCGAGGCGCCACTCGGCTCCGCGCCGCAGGTCGGTCGGCCCGGCCTGCCAGCCCGTCTCCCGCTTGCCGTCGAGGTCGGCGTAGAGCACCGCCCGCAGGCGCCCCGAGACCGGCGTGCCGTCGGGCAGCCGCAGGGCCTCGCGCACGGGCCGGTCGAAGGTCAGCCGGAGGATCGTCCCGCGAGCGTCGCGGGCCACGTGGACCTCGGTGACCCGGGCCGACTCCCCCCGCGGGGCCCCGCTCTCGGGCACGCTGATGACGGCCGCGCGCGCGCCCCAGTAGAAGAGCGGACGGCCCTCGCCCGCGGCGAGGGCCAGCAGGAATGCCCAGCCGATCACGGCGCGAAGCCTACCACGGGCGCTCGGGCGGGCGTGGCCTCCCGCGGCGGAGCGGGCCCTGCTATGATCCAGGGGTCCGAGGACGCTCCCCTCCACCGGCCCCGGAAGCCGCCGGCGCCGTCTGGCCCTGGCACCCGCCGGGCGAGGCTGCCCAGGAGAGGCTCCAAGAGGCAGGGTCATGAGCGTCCAAGCCGAGCGCGGCATCCGCGCCATCCTCGACAACCTCTACACCTACTTCGCGCTGCTCGACACCGAGGGCGTGGTGCTCGAGATCAACAAGGCGCCGCTGGAGCAGGGCGGCTACCGGCGCGAGGACGTGGTCGGGCGCCGCTTCCAGGACACGCCCTGGTGGACCCACGACGACGCGGTGCGCGCGCAGCTGGTGGCGGCCCTCGAGAGCGCCCGCTCCGGCCGGACCGTGCGCCACGACGTGGTCGTGCGCATGGGCGAGCGCCTGACGCCGATCGAGTTCCAGCTCTCGCCCGTGCTCGACGCGCAGGGCGCCGTGGAGGGGCTGCTGGCGGCCGGGGTGGACGTGAGCGCCCGCCACCAGGCCGACAAGGACCTGCGCGACAGCAGCGAGTTGCTCTCTCTTTTCATCCGCAACTCGCCCATCTACGCCTTCATCAAGGAAGTCAGCCCCGGCCAGAGCCGCGTGCTGCGGGCCAGCGAGAACTACGTCGACATGCTGGGCCTGACCGGCTCGGAGATGGTCGGGAAGAGCATGGCCGACCTCTTCCCGGCCGAGTTCGCCGCCAAGATCACGGCCGACGACTGGTCGGTGGCCTCGGGCGGCTGCGTGCTCACGTTGGACGAAGAGCTGAACGACCGCCACTACACGACGGTCAAGTTCCCGATCGTGCTCAGCGACCGCACGCTGCTGGCCGGCTACACCATCGACGTGACCGACCGCCGCCGGGCGGAGGACGCCCTGCGGGCCAGCCTGGCGCGGGTGGAGCGCCTCCACGCCCAGATGATCACCCTCAGCCAGATGACCCACATGTTGCTGGGCTGCGAGGACCGCGGCGAGGCCTACGAGGTCGTCTCCCGGGGCGGGGCCAGCCTGTTCAAGGGCAGCCACGGGGCCCTGACCGTGTACGACGCCGGGGGGACGCGGCTGCGGGTGGTGGCCCGCTGGGGCCAGCCGCCGGTGCCTGACGTCTTTCTCGCCAGCGACTGCTGGGCCGCCCGGCTGGGAGCCCCGCACGAGGTCTCCGAGGCCACCCAGCAGGTGCCCTGCCGGCACTTCACCACGCCCCACGACGGGCCGTCCCTGTGCCTGCCCCTGAGCGTGCGCGGCGAGCCGCTGGGGCTGCTGCACGTCGGCAGCGGGCGCGGGCTGGGCGGGGAGGCTTTCGAGGACCTGCGGCTGCTGGCGCTGAAGGCCAGCGGCGTGATCGAGATGGCCCTCTCGAACCTGGCCCTGCAGGAGACCCTCCGGGCGCAGGCCATCCGCGACCCGCTGACCGGCCTGTTCAACCGCCGCTTCCTCGACGAGTCGCTGCCGCGCGAGCTGATGCGCCGGCGGCGCACCGGCGAGCCGCTGGTGGTGGCCATGCTGGACCTGGACCACTTCAAGGACTTCAACGACAGCTTCGGCCACGAGGCCGGCGACCTGGTGCTGCAGGCGGTGGGCAGCCTGCTGCTGCGCTCGGTGCGCACCAGCGACCTGGCCTGCCGCTACGGCGGCGAGGAGCTCACGCTGGTGATGCCGCGCGCCGGCCTCGACGACGCGCGGCTGCGCCTGGAGACCCTGCGCCGCGCGGTCTCGGAGGTGCGCGTGGAGCGCCAGGGCCAGGCCCTACCGGCCATCACGGTCTCGATCGGAGCCGTGGCCGCCCTGCCGGGCGAGCAGGACGGCCCGGCGCTCTTGGGCCGCGCCGACGCGGCGCTCTACCGCGCCAAGCGCGAGGGCCGCGACCGCGTGGTGGTGGCCGAGCCGGCCGAGCCCGCCCTCGAGCGCCCCCCGGGCCGCTGATCGCCCTACTCGATCGAGAGCTGCTGCAGCGCAACCGGCACCGCGTTCGGCAGCACCAGCAGCGTGACGCTCTGCGGGGGCAGCGTCAGGGACACCTGGTTGCCCGCCACCGGCTGGTCGGCCAGGCGCGTGATGACGTTCGTGCCGGTGAGCTGCCAGACCTGGGCCGCGCCGCCCGCCGTGAAGTTGGCCAGCTGCACCGTGGTGCTGGGAAACAGGCCGACCTTGTTGACCAGCATCACGGTCAGAGCGCCGCCGGCGCTGCGCTTGGCCGCGAAGGCCGAGAGGTCGTCCACCGAGGCGGGGGCCTGGACCGCGGCCGAGACGCTCACGTCGCCGAAGGCCGAGTGCAGCCCGTCGTAGTTGCGGTACATCTGGAAGGCCTTGAAGACCGGCGTGCCGGCCGCCGGCACCTCCCAGCGGATGGCCATGTCGAGGTTCTCGCGCCCGAAGATGCCCAGCAGGTCGGCCTGGGCCGTGGCGCCGTTGACGTGCCCCTCGGCGCCCCAGTTGTACTCGGTCAGGCCGATCTTCAGCCCGGGGTAGGAGGCGGCCACCCACTGCTTCATGCGCGGGACCAGCCGGACCACGGCGCCGATCCAGGACTCGTCCACGTAGGCCGGGTCCCACAGGCTGCGGGTGGAGCGGTTGCGCAGGGCCTGCATGGCCGGGCTGACGTCGTCGCTGAACTCGCCGCCCTGCGGGTAGTAGTGCAGGGTCAGCATGTCGAGCACGCGCTGGCCCGTGTCCTGCTCGTGCGCCTTCATCTGCGCCAGCAGGTACGGCACGTAGTCCTGGTTGCCGTGGGCCACGCGGTCGGGACAGTCGGCGCCGCCGCACAGCCCCTGGCCGAGCAGCTGCTGGTCCTTGCCGCTGTAGAAGTAGCCGTCCCAGCCCCACTCCTCGGGGCCCAGCACCTGCGCGCCGGGGTCGACCGTCTTGATGCGGCCGCCGTAGTCGATCATCTTCGCGCGCATCTCGTCCATGTCGGCGCCCTGCGGGTGCACGTCCCAGTAGGCCGTGTGCCAGATGCTGGGCTCGTTGTCGAGGCCCCAGTAGCGCAGCCCGCCCGAGGCGGCCGGACCCCAGGTGTCCCTGACGTGCTGCATCCAGCCCTGCTGGAAGGCGCCGTCGGCGGGGACGCTGGCGTCGTTCGGGTTGGTGGCGGGCGGCGTGAGCGGGTGGCCGGCCCCGCCGCAGAGGTAGCTGTTGCCGCCCGGCGCGCAGCCGTTGCCGCAGTCCCCGTCGGCGCCCGTCTGGGCCCCGTAGGTGGCGACCGAGAAGCTGCAGAGGACGTCGCGGTTGGCGTTGGTCTTGGCCACCCAGCCCACCATCGGCATGGTCAGGAAGGGCTCGGCGCCGCCGTTCCTGGTGGCCTGGATGAAGGCGTCGCCCAGCTGCCCCGGGGTGGCGCT
>JBDIBD010000269.1:0-6796 GCA_039812725.1 Vicinamibacteria bacterium
CGCGTCGACCTGGCTCGCTCGCCGTTGTGCCTGCGCGACGAGCCGCCGGCGCCCGAGCTGCCGCACGAGCCGGCCGCCGGCCCGCCGGTCCTGTCGCACCCCGCGGACGACCACGAGCACCTCGTGCTCGCCGAACCGGACCGGACCGAGGCCCACCCCCTGGCGTTGCCGGACCCGGCGCCGCGCGCCAGCCAGCCCCTGGCCGGCGACATCGTGCAGGGCATCCCGATCAAGCTCATGCACGACCTGCACCGCGAGCGACGCAGCGGGCGGTTGATCTTCGACGACGGCGGCCAGCGGCGGGCGCTGCTGTTCGTCAAGGGCGACGTGGTGGCCGCCGCCAGCACGCTGGCGGAGCACCGGCTGCCGGCGCTGCTGCTGCGCTCCGACCTGACCGAGACCGAGGTCATCGAGCAGGCCCAGGCCGAGGCCCTGCGGCGCGTCTCGCCGCTGGGCGCCCTGCTGGTGGAGAAGGGCGTGCTGGAGAGCGACCAGCTCGAGATGTTGCTGCGCGCGCAGGCCCGACTGGTGGTCTCCGACGTGGCCACCTGGGAGGAGGGGCGCTATCGCTTCGAGGACGGCGACCCGCCGGGCCTGGAGGAGGACGTCAGCGAGGGCCTGTCGATGCCCCACCTGGTGCAGGGCGCGGTCCGCGCCATCCGCGACCCCGACGTGGTGCGCTTCGCGATCGGCGACCTGGGACGGGTGCTGCGGCCCTGCGCCGACGCCGAGGCCGAGGCCCGCCGGCTGCTCGGTCCCGCCGAGGAGGCCCTGCTCGAGCAGATCGACGGCCACACGCCGGCCAGGCTGGCGGTGGGGGCCTCCGGGCTGCCACCCGAGGACGGCCAGCGCGCCCTGCTGGCCCTGCTGGCGCTCGGACTGGCGGAGTACGAGGACTGACGCGCGCGGTGGGCAGAACGCTGCCTCCGGCTGCGGCGCCGACACCTGCGGGCTGGGCCGACCCGGCGGGCGCTAGTGGCAGCAGCAGACGTCGGTCAGGATCGGCCGGGCCAGCCGCTCGAAGTCCTCGTACTTGATGCGTACCGCCTCGTGGTGGTTGCCGGCCTGGAAGACCAGCTCCTGGCCGCGCGGGAAGCAGGCGTCCACGAACACCGGCAGGCCGTAGAGGTTTCCGAAGGGCGGCAGGGCCCCGGGCTCGCAGTCCGGGAACAGCGGCCGCATCTCGTCCTCGCGGGCCAGGGTGAGCAGTGGGCGGCCCGTGCGGCGGCGGAGCTCGGACATGTCCAGCCGGCACGAGGCCGGCATGACCACCACGAAGGGCTCGCCCTGCGGGTCGTGGATCAGCAGCACCTTGGCCAGGTGCCAGCCCGAGACGTGGCAGGCCGCCGCTACGCCCTGGGAAGTGAAGGACTCGCGGTGCTGAAGGGTCTCGAAGTGGACGTGCTCCCTCTCGAGCAGCGTCGTCGCGCGGTTCGGAGTCGACATGGCAGCCTCCTCGCCGCGTCCGTCGTGGGGCCCGGGCGGGAGTGCGGCCGGTTGCCGCGGGAACGGGTCCGCGCGGGCCGGATCGCGATGGGCGCTGTCTTCAATCTGCATCCGCGGCGGCCCGGCGTCAATCCCCCAGAAGGGCCGGCCCGGCGGTCGGAGCCGGCCGGGCGCCCGGCGTCAGTGGCTGGCCAGGTCGTCGGCCAGGGCCTGGCGCTGCTGCTCGTCGAGCACGGTCTCGGCCGCGATCTCCGGCAGCTCGCAGCCGATGGCCACCGGCACGCGCCCGCCGGTCCGGAACTTGACGTAGTGCACCGACGAGAGCTTGCCGTCGTCGATCTGGCGCGGGTCGAACACGGGCCGCACCAGCGTGCCGTCCTCGAGGCGGGCGTAGATGGTCGCCGGCAGGGCGGTCCAGCGCCGCAGCTTCTCGCCCCGTTCGCGCGGGTCGTCGATCTCGATCAGCAGCGAGGCGCCCAGCTCGCCCGGACCGCCCAGCAGCTCGTTGTAGGTCGCCAGCTCGTGCTGGATGTCGGACTCGCGCACGATGCGCTCGGCCAGCACCATCTCCTGCACCTGGTAGCGGATGGTCTCGTGGTTCTCGAACAGGAAGGTCAGGTGCTCGCCCACGTGCACGCGGCGCGGGGCCTTGAGCTCCATGACCCGCGCGCGGTACTGCGGGCGCTCGTCCCTGTAGGTCTCGAAGTCGACGATCTCGCGACGCTCGACCGGCTTCATCTCTTCTCCTCCTGCTTCGACCCGGGCTCCGGCAGGCGCGTCGGGAAGCCGTCTTCCCGGTAGGCGCGCGCCAGGATCGACATGGGGTGCAGCGGCTTCTTGCCGGCGTGCTGCTGGAACTGCAGGGCCGCCAGCGGGCACTCGGTGGCCCAGACCTCGGCCCCCGGCTGCTTCATCCCGGCGAAGGCCCGCTCGCCGACCTTCTGGCTGGCCTCGAAGCCCTCGACCTTCATGGCGAAGGTGCCGTCGTGGCCGCAGCACTCCATCACCGCCTGGGGCTGCACGCCCGGGATCAGGCGCAGCAGGTCGCGGCCCTTGAAGCCCACCGCCTGCGCCCGCAGGTGGCAAGGGGCGTGGTAGGCCACGGACGGGCCCGGGGTGCTCTTGAAGTCCTTGCAGAAGCGCTCTTCCTTGCGGATCGACCACAGGAACTCGCCCGGGTCTTGCACGGCGGCGGCCAGCTTCTCGGCCCGCGGTCGGTCCTCCCGGGCCAGCAGCTCCGGGTACTCGCGCCGCATCATCATGGCGCAGGTCGGGTTGATGGCCAGCACCTTGGCACCGGCCTCGACGTGCGGCATCAGGAGATCGAGGTTGTGGCGCGCGTTCTGGCGCACCGTCTCGAGGTCGCCGTGCTCCCAGGCCGGCATGCCGCAGCACTTGAGGCCCTTGACGCAGGCCGTGCCGACCTGGTTCTTCTCCAGCACGGCCACGGTGTCGCGCCCGATCTCGGGCTCGTTGTTCTGCACGTAGCAGGTCTGGAACAGCACCACCTCGGCGCCCGGCGTCTCCTTCACGCGGCCGGTGCGCTCGGCCCAGCGCTCGAAGGTCGAGCTGGCGAAGTCGGGCAGCAGCTTGTCGCGGTGGATGCCCAGGGCCTTCTCCATGAACCAGCGGTGGACCCCCACGCGGTTCATGACGTTGGCCATGCCGAAGCTCAGGCGCGCCAGGCGCCCGGCCCCGTCGGCGTCGCCCAGCACGCGGTCGCGCAGCGAGACGCCCTTGTCCCTGGTCTCGACCGCCTTGAAGCGGTGCACGAGCTTGGGGAAGTCGAGCTGGTACTCGTGCTTGTCGCGCGGGGTGTAGGGGCACTGCACCTCGCACAGCTTGCACTGGAAGCAGGCCTCCATGACCGAGGCCGTCTGGGGCGCGGTCAGCTTCGTCACGTCGCCGCCGTGCTCCTGGTCGAGGAAGCTGAACAGGCGCGGGAAGCTGTCGCAGAACTTGAAGCACATGCGGCAGCCGTTGCAGACCTCGAAGACGCGCTCGACCTCCTTCTGCAGGAGGCCGCGGTCCCAGTACTTCGCGTCCTCCGGGTCGTAGGTCAGGCCGGCGGTGGGCTGGTAGGAGATCGGCTTGTCGCTCATGGCTGCCTCGTGCTGCCGTCATCCTGAGCGACGCCGTCAGGCTGGGAGCGAAGGATCTGTCGGCCCTGGCTTTCGTCGCCGAGTCGCCTGCGGCGGCGCTGGGCGATCAGGTCCTTCGTCGCCAGCCGGACGGCGGCTCCTCAGGATGACGGCGAAGGGCGTCGTCCTAGGAGATCGTCTCCAACATCTTCTGGAAGCGGCCGGCGTGCGACTTCTCGGCCTTGGCCAGGGTCTCGAACCAGTCCGCGATCTCGGCGAAGCCCTCCTGGCGGGCGGTCTTGGCCATGCCCGGGTACATGTCGGTGTACTCGTGGGTCTCGCCGGCGATGGCGGCCTTGAGGTTCAGGACCGAGTCGCCGATGGGCAGGTCGGTGGCGGGGTCGCCCACCTGCTTGATGTAGTCGAGGTGGCCGTGGGCGTGGCCGGTCTCGCCCTCGGCGGTCTCGCGGAAGTTGGCCGCCACCTCGGGGTAGCCCTCGACGTCGGCCACCTTGGCGAAGTACAGGTAGCGGCGGTTGGCCTGGGACTCGCCCGCGAAGGCGTCCTTGAGGTTGGCGTGGGTCTTCGTGCCCTTCAGGTTCGGCATGGGACTGGCGTCTCCTTCTCGGCGACTGGCGCCGTGATTCAGTGGCTGCCCCGGCCCGGCGCGCAGTCGCGGCACAGGCCGTGGACGTGGATGCTGAGGTGCTGCGCCGTGAAGCCCTTGATCCCCGACGGCGGCGCGATCCCGTCGAGGCCCGGGTCCGAGTAGTCGCTCACCCGCCCGCAGCGCGTGCAGACCAGGTGGTGGTGGCGCTCCATGTTGCCGTCGAAGCGCCGGCTGCTGCCGGTGGCGGGCAGCTCGGCCGCGAGGCCGAGCTGCGCCAGGGTGTCGAGCGTCTTGTAGATGGTGGCCAGCGACAGCGACGGCAGCGCCGGCCGCACGCGCGCGAAGAGCGCCTCGGGGGTGGGGTGGTCGACCGACTCCAGCAGCGCCCGGTAGATGGTCAGGCGCTGGTGGGTCAGGCTCAGCCCGGCCTCGCGGCAGCGCTGGCCGAACTGCTCCACCCGGCTCTCGACCTCGCGCGGCGTCATCCTCATGGCGGATAATATTTATCCAACAATAGAATTTGTCAAGGGCTAGAAGTTTTTCGTCCGGGCCCGGTGATAATCTCGACGGGTCCTGATCGGAGGAGCCCATCCCCATGAAACCGCTCTACATCGCCGCCTATCACCAGTCCGAGTTCGGCAAGCTCTTCGCCCTGACCGTGCCCCAGATCGTCGAGAAGGCCGTGCTGGAGTGCTGTGCGGAGATCCAGGCCGACCCGGCCGCGATCGACGTGGGCGCCATCGGCGCGGCCTGCAACATGTCGCTCAACGAGCAGGGCCTGCTCTCCGGGCTGGTGGCCTCGGTGCCGGGCCTCGAGTCGAAGCCGATCGAGTCGGTCGAGAACGCCTGCGCCTCGGGCGGCCAGGCCGTGCTGTCGGTGGCCATGAAGCTGGCCCTGGGCCTGGGCGAGGTCGGCATCGCCGTGGGCTACGAGAAGATGCGCGACCACGAGGGCAAGATGGACGGGGCCCTGATCGGCAAGGTGCTGGGCTACTTCTCGCACCCCGACGAGCGCGTGGGCAAGACCTTCGTCTTCCCGCACATCTTCGCCGAGGTCATGGACGTCTACATGAAGGCCTACGGCGTGACCGAGGAGCAGCTGGCCACGATCGCGGTGCAGGAGTACCAGAACGCGCGCCACAACCCCTGGGCCCAGATGCGCAAGGTCGACCTGACCGTGCAGAAGGCCTGCGCCATCGAGGGCATCAACCGCTACATCGCCGAGGGGCTCAAGCTCAAGACCTTCGACTGCTCGCAGATCACCGACGGCTACGCGGCCCTGATCCTGGCCACCGAGGAAGGGCTGGCGCGGCTGGGGGTCAAGAAGGCCGACTGCGTGCGGCTGGCCGGCTGGGCCCAGGCCACCGACCCGCTCAGGAAGGAAGGGCGCGACGTGCTCAAGCCGGCCGGCGCCTACCGAGCCATGAACGCGGCCTACGCCATGTCGGGCCTGAATCCGGCCGACGTCAACGTCTCGGAGCTGCACGACTGCTTCACGATCATGGCGGCCCTGGGCACCGAGGTCATCGGCAAGGCCCAGCCCGGCCAGGGCGCGCGGTACTGGGTCGACGGCAAGGCCGCCCCGGGCGGCGAGTGCGGCATCAACACCTCGGGCGGCCTGATCGCCAAGGGCCACCCCGTGGGCGCCACCGGTGTCGCCATGATCGGCTGGGCGGCCTGGCAGCTGCTGGGCAAGGCCCCGGCCGAGCTGCAGGTCAAGAACCCGCGCGCGGCCGCGACCTTCAACATCGGCGGCCCGATCTGCGCCTCCGTCTGCACGGTGCTCGCGCCGGGGGCCTGAGGCGGCCGTGTCGCGGCCCCTGGCGGCCCTCGTGATCGCGGCGGCGCTGGCCCCGGCCTGCTCACGGCCGGCGCCGCCGCCGTCGCGCCTGGCGATCGCCTTCCCGCGCGGGCTGCCCTCGCTCGACCTGTACGATCCCGGCCACGAGAGCGTCTCGTCGTCGATCCTGGCCAACGTCTACGAGCCGCTGGTGGAGCTGGGCCCCGACCTGACCCCGCGTCCCGGGCTGGCGGTCTCGTGGCACAGCCCCGACCCCCTCACCTGGGTCTTCCAGATGCGCCCCGGCGTGCGTTTCCACGACGGGCGCCCGCTGACCTCGGGCGACGTGGTGGCCGCCCTCGAGCGCAGCCGGCGCGACGGCTGGACGCGCGGCGAGCTCGAGCCCGTGGTGCAGGTCGAGACGCGCGGGGCCGAGGAGGTGGTCTTCCGCACGCGCGAGCCCTTCGAGGGGCTGCTGGCGCGGCTCACCTACGTGCTCATCGACGGGGGCGTGGCGCCGGGCGGCGTCGCGCCCGGCACCGGCCCCTACCGCATCCGCTCCTGGCGCCCCGGCGGGCCCCTGCTGCTCGAGGCCTTCGAAGGCTACTGGGGGGGGGCGCCGCCCATCCGGGAGGTCGAGTTCCGCGAGGTGCCGGAGGCCGGCGCCCGGGCGCGCGCCGTCGAGAGCGACGAGGTGCAGCTGGCCAGCGACGTCTCGCCCGACGACATGGCCCGGCTGGCCGGACGGCCCGGCCTGCGGACGGTCGGCCGGCCGGGGTTGCGCCTGGTCTTCCTGGCGCTGGACTGCGCCCGCGAGCGCAGCCCCCATGTCGCGCCGCCCGGCAACCCGCTGCGCGACGCGCGCGTGCGGGAGGCCCT
>JBDIBD010000270.1:0-6773 GCA_039812725.1 Vicinamibacteria bacterium
CGCCACGCGGGCGGTGGCGGCCCTGGCGGCGGCTGTGGCGGCCTCTCCGGCCGTGCACGAGCCGGCCCCGGCCCCCGCGGCCGCACCCGCCGTGCCGGTCCCGAGCGCCGCCGTGGCGCCTCCTTCTTTAGCCGCTAAGGAAGAAACCCCGGGCGAGCTGGTGCTGAGCTTCGGGGATCGGCGCTACCGGGTGCGGGGTCTGGAGAAGAACCTGGGTCCCGAGTCGCTCAAGGTCAACCTGCTCGCGAGCCGTGGCGAAAACGTCTTCGTGGACACGCTCGACCTGTACTCGGCGCGCCAGCGTGCGGCCTTCCTGAAGCAGGCCGCGGCCGAGCTGACGAGCCACGAGGACACCTTGAAGCGCGACCTGGGCCAACTGCTGCTGAAGCTCGAGGAGCTGCGCGAGCAGCACATCCGCAAGACCCTCGAGCCCAAGGCCCAGGAGGTGAAGCTGAGCGAGGAGGAGCGGGCCCAGGCGCTCGAGCTGCTGCGCGACCCCAGGCTGCTCGAGCGCATCCTTCAGGACTTCGCCGCCTGCGGTGTCGTGGGCGAGGAGCAGAACAAGCTCTTGGGCTACCTGGCGGCCGTCTCGCGCAAGCTCGAGGAGCCCCTGGCCGTGATCATCCAGAGCTCGTCGGCAGCCGGGAAGACGTCGCTGATGGAGTCGATCCTGGCCTTCATGCCCGAGGAGGAGCGGGTCAAGTACTCGGCCATGACCGGCCAGAGCCTCTTCTACATGGGCGAGACCGACCTCGAGCACAAGATCCTGGCCATCGTCGAGGAGCAGGGCGCCGAGCGCGCCAGCTACGCCTTGAAGCTGCTGCAGAGCGAGGGCGAGCTGACCATCGCCAGCACGGGCAAGGACCCGCAGACCGGGCGGCTGGTGACGCACGAGTACCGGGTGTGCGGCCCGGTCATGATCTTCCTGACCACCACGGCGGTGGAGATCGACGACGAGCTGCTCAACCGCTGTCTGGTGCTGACGGTGGACGAGGGGCGCGACCAGACCCGCGCCATCCACCGCCTGCAGCGCGAGAAGCAGACGCTCGAGGGCCTCTTGGCGCGGCAGGCCCGGCCGGGGCTTCTGAAGGTGCACCAGGACGCGCAGCGGCTGCTCAAGCCGCTGCTGGTCGCCAACCCCTACGCCCGCCACCTGACCTTCCTGGACGACCGCACGCGCACCCGGCGCGACCACGTCAAGTACCTGACCCTGATCCGAGCCATTGCGCTCCTGCACCAGTACCAGCGGCCGGTCTTGACCGTGGAGCACCGCGGCCAGCTCGTGCCCTACATCGACGTCACGCTGGACGACATCGCCGTCGCCAACCGCCTGGCGAACCAGGTGCTGGGCCGGTCGCTGGACGAGCTGGCGCCGCAGACGCGCCGGCTGCTCGTGGCCCTCGACACGCTCGTGACCGACGACTGCCGGACGCAGCAGCTCGCGCGGGCCGAGTACCGCTTCACGCGGCGCTACGTGCGCGAGCGCCTGGGCTTGGGCAACACCCAGCTCAAGGTGCACCTGCAGCGCCTGGAGGAACTGGAGTACGTGCTGGTGCACCGCGAGGGGACGGGCTACGCCTACGAGCTGCTCTACGAGGGCCAGGGCCAGGACGGTCAGCCCTTCCTGGCCGGCCTGATCGACGTCGAGACGCTGCAGTACGACGACGACCGGTCGGGGGTTTCGGCCCAGCGGTCGGGGGCTGGTCGGCCCCCGGTCGGCCCCTGGTCGGGGGTGGGTCGGGGGGTGGTCGGATCCACTTCGTCCACTCCTGGAGCGCCAGAACCGGCTTTCCGGCCGGAATCGCTCGAAAACGCACATCTAGAGCTGGCCCCGGAATCACGTCGTACCGTGCCCGGGAACGGTGGGGCGGGCCCGGCGCTGGTGCCCCAGCCGGCCGCGCACTGATGCCGCGCGAGAGGGCCCCCGACGAGCTGGAGCGCGATCCGTGCAGCCTGCCGGCGCTCATGCGCGACTTCCTGGAGTGGCTGCGTGTCCGCAACTACTCCGAGGCCACCGTGCGCAGCCGCCTGGGCGCCCTGCAGCGCTTCTGTGGCTGGTGCGCCGAGCGGGGCGTGCTGCAGGCTGGCGAGGTCACCAAGCCCATCCTGGAGCGCTACCAGAGAGCGCTCTTCCACTACCGCCGGCCCAACGGCGCGCCGCTCTCCTTCCGCTCCCAGGCCGTGCACATGACTGGCGTGCGGACCTTTTTTCGCTACCTGTCCCGCACCAACCAGATCCTCTCGAACCCCGCTGCGGACCTGGAGCTGCCCCGGGTCGAGAGGCGCCTGCCGCGCGCCATCCTCTCGGCCGCCGAGGCCGACCAGGTCCTGAACGTCCCCGACGTGAAGGACTCCTTCGGCCTGCGCGATCGCGCCATCCTGGAGGTCCTGTACTGCTGCGGCCTGCGGCGCAAGGAGCTGGTCCAGCTCTCGCTCTACGACCTCGACCGGGAACGCCAGACCCTGCTGGTGCGACAGGGCAAGGGCAAGAAGGACCGCATGCTGCCCATCGGCGAGCGGGCTCTCGCCTGGGTCGAGAAGTATCTGGCTGAAGTCCGCCCCGGCCTGGTGATGGAGCCCGACCCGGGCTTCCTCTTCCTGACCATGTACGGCACGGCCCTGTCGGCGGCCTGGCTGACCGACCGGGTGCGCGGCTACGTGGAGGCCTCGGGTGTCGGCAAGCGGGGCGCCTGCCACCTCTTCCGCCACACCATGGCCACCCTGATGCTCGAGGGCGGGGCCGACATCCGCTTCATCCAGGAGATGCTGGGCCACGCCGACCCCAAGACCACCCAGGTCTACACGCTCGTCTCGATCAAGAAGCTGCAGCAGGTCCACAGCGCCAGCCACCCCGCCGCCCGCCTCCAGCACGCGCGCCGGGAAGAGAACGGCGCGGCCGAGGCTCCCTTCTTAGCTGCTGGCCTGCGGGCCGACCTGCTCGAGCAGCTCGAGACCGAGGCCCAGGAAGAAGAGCGGCCGGAGGGCTAAGGTAGAATGATCCTTGCCATGGCGACTGCTCCGGCCCAGGTCTTCTACCCGCACATCGTGAAAAAGCCCGACTACTGCGGGGGTAAGGCCGCTATCGACGACACGCGCGTCCGCGTCAACAACGTGGTCTTCCTGCACAAGGAGGGCTTCGCCGACGCGCAGATCCTCGAGCGCTACCCCAACCTGAACCTCGCCCAGGTGCACGCTGCGCTGACCTACTACTACGACCACCAGGCCGAGATCGAAGCGGAATTCGCGCGCGACGAGGGCTGGGACGAACGCTACGAGCGCGCCAAGGCCGAACACCTCGCTCGCCAGTCGAACCGGTAGTGGCCGGGCGTTTCCCGCTCTACACGGACGCCGACGTCCAAGGCCACCTGGTCGACGCGCTGCGCGCCGCCGGCTGGGATGTCGTGCGGGGCATCGACCGCTTTCCCGAAGGGACCTCCGACCCGGTCCACTTTGAGGAAGCCGCACGTCTCGGTCGCGTGCTCGTCTCCAACGACGAGGACCAATTCGAGATCGCCATCAGGTGGCTCGCCTTCGGGCGAGCCTTCGCCGGACTCGTGACCTGGCGTCAGGCGCACTACACCCGCGCCAGCGTGGGCGACTTTTTGCGCGCTTTCGAGGCCCTGGCTGCCCAGGACGACCCCTTCGGCAACTACCCGGTCGTCCACCTCTCACGCATCGTCTGAGCCACTGTCAGCCGCGCTAGGATAGGCGCCGTGGCACGGCTCTCCCCGCCCCTCGCCGGCGTCCGAACGCTGGCCCAGGCGCTGCTGCTTGCAGCGGTGGCGGCCTTCGCTGCGCCGGCCCACGCGTCCCTGCCCGGCCTCGACGAGCTGGCCACGGCCAGGCCCGAGCCGGCCCCCACGCTCCAGACCGAGCTGCCGCGCGAGCTTCCAGGCCCGTGTGAGGGCGAGCAGTGCGGCGGGCTCGAGGCTGCGCAGCCGGAAACTCGCGTCAGGGGTTTCGAGCTGGACCTGTACTGCCGGCTCGGGGGAGAGGACGGCCTAAGCTGCAGGCCGCGTCGGGTTTGGGTCGAGGAGTACGGCGAAGGCACGTCGGACCGACTTGTTTACGCCAAAGCTAGATACTTCGACCCTGAACTCGGCCGCTTCCTCTCCCAGGACTCCTACCTGGGCGAGCTGACCGAACCACCTAGCCTCCACAGGTACCTGTACGCGGCCGACAACCCGACCAGGTACGTCGATCCTGACGGGCACGACTACATCGATCCGCTGGACCGGGGCTGCTACACCGAAGTCAACTGCACCAATCCGCAGATCGCCGAGAACGAAGCGCTGGGCTTCACCGTCGGGTCGGTGGCTCGGACGAGCTGGGAGTTCCTGAACGGGGTGATCGGTTTTGCCACATTGGCCCTCGACGAGAGGGCGCAGATGGAGCTGACGGATCGCGCGGGCGCCTACGTGAAGGAGAATGCGCCCCTGATGTCGCGCGCCCTGGACGGTGATCCTGTGGCGCGGGCCATGCTGCTGGTGCCAGTCCTCGATGCGCGTACGGGTGCCTACTCGAAGGCTGCCGATGAGTACGCAACTGCCAAGGGGCCGTTCCAGCGGGGCTGGGCCGCTACAGGTCCCGCCGTGGTGGAAGGGTCGCTCATCGCGGCCGCCTTCACCGGGCTACTTCGCGGTGCGGGGCTATTGGGCACGGCAGAGATGGACGCCCCGTTGCTCGGCAGAGTTCCTGGCGCAGCGAGCGAGCGACCTGCGCTCCCATCTCCGCGCAAGATGGAGCCTCCCTCGGTACCGCTGGCGGAAGTGCCTGCTGGCTCCACCTCAAGCGCAGGGGGCTACATCGGCCCGGAGAGGCAGCTCGCGGCGCCTCGCGTTCGTGGTCGCGCCAACCCGATCGGAGAGCAGGGGCCCTTCTATGTCGACAAGCGCGGTGCAGCTGCTACTGAACTCCTGCCGCAGTCGAGGATCAATCGCATTCAAGGGAACGCGTTCCGCGACGAGGTGGCTCAGCTGTTCCGTAGCCTTGGGTACGAAGTGGAGACCGAGGTCTTCAAGCCGACACCTTTTGGGCCTCGCTTCGTCGACATAGAGATCTCGCGTGAGGGCAAGGTCCTCGGCGGCCTAGAGACCAAGGTCGGAGGATCGCGGTATAGGGCAGCCCAGCGGGCCAAGGACATGTACCTGAAGTTGGTCGAGAAGTACGAAGTGAAGCCACTGAGGAAGCCGTGAGCAAGGACTTGGAGAAGAGCCTGCTGGACGGCTTGGCTGCGGAGTTGATCCAAGCAGGTTTCCGACGAGCAGGGAAGACCTTCTACGCCGATCGAGGCGACGTGGTCTTGATTGTCAATGTCCAGAAAGGGCAGAAGAGCAGCGCCGAGATGCTGGTAGCGACCGTCAACCTCGGTGCGTTCAGCAAGGTACTCGGGGGCGACAATAGGGCTCCTGACGTCTTTCGTGCTCACTGGCGTCGGAGGCTTGGGAACATCTCTCCCGATGCCCGCGATAGGTGGTGGGAGGTCGGAAGCGTTGCTGAAGCGACGGGCGCGGCGAAAGAGATCGTCTCCCTTCTGCGGAGTCACGGGTTACCTGCCCTGGAGGCCGTGTCATCTACCGCTCAACTGCGGGATCTCTGGGCCTCAGGAGCGTGTCCAGGCCTGACAGACGGCCAGCGACTGCGGTACCTGGCACAGCTCGAGACAGCGAACGATGCCTAATGCGTGCTCGGACGGCCGCATGTCACGCCCGCTGCTGACCGGGTAGGCGGTGCGCAGCGGTCGCGCCACGCGACCGATCTCGGCTGAGTGACGAGGACGGCCTGATGGGGTTTAGATTTCGCCGCTCTTTCAAGATTGCCCCAGGCATTCGACTCAACACGAGCCTGCGAGGGCTGAGCATCTCGGCGGGGGTGCGTGGGGCTGGCGTGAACTTCGGCACCCGCGGCTCCTCCAGCCACGTTGGGATTCCAGGCACCGGTGTCTCGTTCCGCTCGAGCTCCGGGCGCGGCCGAGGAGGTGGCGGATCGCGTAGCACCAGCTCTGTGCGGGAGGAGCTGACCTCCATCAACGTCATGCTTGAGGACGACGGTACTGTGCGCCTCGTACAGGCCGACGGCGCGCCTCTCACACCGGCTCAGGTGAAGAGCACGCGCGCGCAGCAGGGCGAGAAGATCGCGGAAATCCTCGAGCAGGCATGCGAGCGCTGGAACCAGGGTATCGACGAGCTGCTCACCGTGCATCACGGGACACCCTGGCCCGATAGCGCCGCGGGTTTTCCGGAGGAGTCCTTCCCAGAGGCCGCGCCAGCTGCGCCACGTCCACGACCGATAGGGCTCCTCGAGTGGGTCTTCAAGAAGCGGCGCGAGCGAGTCGAGGAAGAGAATCGGCAGGCTGCTACGGAGCACGAAGAGGCACTCGAGGCCTGGCGGCGTCGAGATCTGGAGCACCAGGCATGCCAGGCGCAACTCCGGTGGCTCTTCGAGG
The DNA here is from genome assembly GCA_039812725.1 of Vicinamibacteria bacterium. Classification (GTDB taxonomy): domain Bacteria; phylum Acidobacteriota; class Vicinamibacteria; order Fen-336; family Fen-336; genus JBDIBD01. The sequence continues at coordinate 6,446 of JBDIBD010000270.1, forward strand.
TCGGCCGGCACCAGGACCCTGGGGCCATGCACCAGTACCTGGAGAGAGCCCTATCGGCGATCGCCTGGCCGAGGGAGACGACTGTGTCGGCGGCGATCGAGCCCGAGGGCCCGGTGGTGTGGCTAGACGTCGACCTGCCTGAGCTTGAGCACATGCCGACGCAGAGCGCCACGGTGGCGACGCGTGGCCTCAAGGTGAGCATCAAAGCCAAGTCCGAGAAGCAGCGCCGTAGCGACTATCTGACCCACGTGCACGCGGTCGCCTTTCGACTGATCGGGGAGGCCTTCGCCGCACTACCACGGGCTGATGCCGTGGTCTTCTCCGGCTA
>JBDIBD010000271.1:0-6773 GCA_039812725.1 Vicinamibacteria bacterium
CGGCCCGGCTGGGTCGCGGCCCGTCGACGTCAGGGGCGGCGCGGGCCGCGGGTGGACGGGCAAGCTCCCGGCCGGTTCCTTGAAGCGCGCCGTGCCGGCTCGCGGGCCGGGTGGACGCCGCCGGATCGAAGGCGGCGCCGAGCCGCGCGGTGGAAGCGAAGCGGCGAGGCTGGCGCCGACGAGCGCCGGTGAGCCGTGGCGCCCTGCGGGGCAGACCTCCGGGCCCCCGCTCGAAAGCGCCAGGCACAACGCGCTGGAGAGCACCGTCAGCACCAGCTCAGGGTACTACAGGGCGGCGGCGCGACCGTCCCGGCAGCCGCGTTTCGCGCTTCCGCGCCGCGCGGTAGACTTCGCCGACGCCCGCCCGCGGAGGCCCGATGGACGCGCCCGACACGAAGTCGCTGCCCGAGAACGCCTATCGGACGCTGGCGCCCGGGGAGACCTACGAGCCCAGCGTGCCGGCGGCCCACGAGCCTCCCGAGGCCAGCCCGCGCGCGATCGGCTGGGGCCTGGTGCTGTGCGGCATCTTCAGCGTGGCCTCGGCCTACTCCGGCATGAAGGTCGGGCAGGTCATGGAGGCGGCCATCCCGATCTCGATCCTGGCCATCGGGCTGGCGCGGGTCTACCAGCGCCGCTCGAGCCTGCTCGAGAACGTCATCATCACCGGCATCGGCGGGGTCTCGGGCTCCGTCGTGGCGGGGGCCATCTTCACGCTGCCGGCGCTCTACATCCTGCAGCTCGAGCCGCACCCCTGGCAGACCATCTTCATCAGCCTGGCCGGCGGCTGCCTGGGCGTGCTGTTCCTGATCCCGCTGCGGCGCTACTTCGTGCGCGAGATGCACGGCCAGCTGCCCTACCCCGAGGCCACCGCCATCACCGAGGTGCTGGTCACGGGCGAGAAGGGCGGCTCGCAGGCCAAGCTCTTGCTGCAGGCCACCCTGCTCTCGGGCGTCTACGACTTCTTCGCCACCACCTTCAACGTCTGGAAGGAGTTCGTGGACTTCCAGTTCGTGCCGGCCGTGCGCCACCTGGCCGAGAAGGCCCGCGTGGTGGCCAGCTTCGACGCCGTGGCCTTCATCCTCGGCCTGGGCTACGTGATGGGCCTGCGCTCCTCGATGATCCTGTGCGCCGGCGGCTTCCTCTCGAACTTCGTGCTGGTGCCGCTCATCTGGATGGTCGGCCAGCACCTGCCGGCCGAGACGCTGGTCTACCCCGGGGCCGTGCCGCTGGCCCAGATGAGCGCCAACCAGGTCTTCCGCGGCTACGTGCGCCTGATCGGGGTGGGCGCCATCGCCACCGCCGGCATCTTCGGCATCCTCAAGTCGCTCAGGATCGTGGCCGGCTCGTTCTCCGTGGCGCTCAAGGCCTTCCACCACGGCGAGGACCACGCCGGCCAGGACCGCACCGACCGCGACCTGCCCGTGATGCAGATGCTGCTGGGGGTGGTCGTGAGCGCCCTGGCGGCGGCGGCCTTCCTGGCCTCCCTCGGAGCGGGCCTGAAGGTCGTGGCCGTGGGCCTGGTCCTGATGCTGGGCTTCTCGTTCTTCTTCACGTCGGTGTCGGCCAACGCCATCGCCACCACGGCCAGGAACCCGATCTCGGGCATGACCATGCTGACGATCATCATCTCGTCGGTGGTGCTGCTGAACTTCGGGCTGTCGGGGCGCACCGGCATGTTCTTCGTGATGGCCATCGCCGGCATGGTCTGCACGGCCCTCTCGGTCTCGGGCCAGACCATCACCGACCTCAAGACCGGCTACTGGCTGGGCTCGACCCCCGCCACGCAGCAGCGGGTCAAGTTCCTGGGCCTGCTCGTGGCCGCCCTGGCCGCGGGCGGGACGATCGCCTTGCTGTCGCAGGGCTACCAGTTCGGCGACGCGCTGCCGGGCGACCCGCGCCCGGTGCTGCAGGCGCCCCAGGCGGCCATCATGCGGGCCCTGGTCGAGGGCTTCATGAGCCAGCAGCCGGTGGCCTGGGCCCTGTTCGGCACCGGGGCCGTGATCGCCGTGATCATGGAGATGCTGGGGGCGCCCGCGCTGGTCTTCGCCCTCGGCATGTACCTGCCGCTGGAGCTCAACACGCCGGCCCTGGTGGGTGGCTTCCTGGCGCACTTCCTCAACGTGAAGTCCGAGCGCGAGGGCCGGCCCTCGATCCGCGAGCGCGGCATCGTGATCGCCTCGGGGCTGATGGCGGGCGGGGCCCTGGGGGGCGTCTTCGGCGCCGCGCTGCGCATCCTGGTGCCGGGCTTCCACGAGGACTGGATCCGCTCGCCGTTCTACGACAACGAGGCCATCGCGCAGACGGTCTCGGTCCTGGGCTTCGCCGCGTTCTGCGTTTACACCTGGGTCTGGGCCGGCAAGCGCACCAAGGAGGCCTGACATGCCTGCACTCGAGAAGGCCCTGGCCGACGCCATCCTGGGCGTCGACACCCTGTGGGGCGGCGACGTGCTCAACCCCTCGGGCACCGGCCGCTTCATCGCCGACTGCTGGTTCTCCGACGAGCCCCTGCCGCCGGCCTACACCCACGAGTCCGCCAAGCGCGTGCGCGACGGCGGCGGCGTCTCGGCCAAGGCCATCGACCAGGACGGGATCGAGGCCTACCTGAAGGTGGTCGACGTCCCCGGCGCGGTCGCGGCCGTGGCCGACCACGCCGCCCGCACGCCGGGCCTGCGCGGGCGCTCGCTGGCCTCGCTGGCCGAGTGCTTCGCGATCATGTGGGACCTGGCCCAGGAGCTGCGCGGCCGCGGCCCGGCCGTCCCCTACGAGCGCTGCGTGCGGGCCATGACCGGCCGCGCCCCCGAGCCCTCCGACGCGCGCCCGAAGCGCGAGCGCGTGGCGGCCCTGCTGGCCGAGGCCGGCTTCCCCTCGGCCACGCCCGAGGAGCTGCTGGCGGCCGTGGACGCCTGGCGCGCCGAGCGCCTGGTGCCGAAGGCCTCGATCAAGGCCCTGGGCGACGCCTTCATCGCCGAGCTCGACGCGCTCACGGCCAGGAACGTGATGCCGCACCTGCCGGCCGAGCTTTCGGGCGTGCCGCGCGCCAACATCGTCTTCCTGCCAATCAAGGACGCCTGGTTCTCGGGCTCGATGAACTACCTGGGCCGGGCTCGGAACGAGGACGGCAGCCCGCAGTACGAGGCCACCTACGAGCTCAATGCCTCGCTGCAGATCTCGGTGCCGGAGTTCCAGCAGCTGGTCAGCCACGAGGTCGTGCCCGGCCACGTGACCACCTTCGCCTTCCTGCAGAACCTGTACGTGCGCGGGCAGGTGGGCTTCGAGGCCACGGTGCTGACCATGAACACGCGCGCCGCGGCGCTCTACGAGGGCCTCGCCAACAACGCCATCCTGATGGCCCACGGCGTGCACTCGGTGGACGAGCTGCCCGACCGCGACCTGCAGATCGGCGTGCTGCTGGCGCTCTTGCAGGACGACGCCAAGAACCAGTCGTCCTACCTGACCTGGCAGGAGCAGCGGCCCCAGCCCGAGGTGGCCGGCGTGCTGCGCCACGAGTTCCTGTGCTCGCAGGAGCGCGCCGACAAGCTCTCGGGTGCCTGGGGCCGCCACCCGCTGCTGGGGCGCATGTACCTGCCGGCCTACCGGGCCGGGACCGAGCGCGTGGCCGAGCTGCGCCGGGCCCACCCGCCGCAGGAGGTGCTGCCGGCCCTGTTCGGCTGCCGGGGGCTGGTCGACCTGCTCACCGTCTCCGACGTCCTCTAGGGAGGAGGCTCATCATGGTCCGCAAGGAAGTCATCCTGGTCACCGGCGCGGCCGGCGAGATGGGCCAGGCCCTCATCGCCGCCCTGTCCGACAGCGGCCGCGGCAACATCCTGGCCCTCGACGTCAACCCCATCCCCGAGGAGACCCGCGCACGCTGCCAGCTGGCGCTCTCGGGCGACATCCTCGACCACAACCTGATCATGCGGCTGGTGAGCGGCTACGCCATCCCGCTCATCTACCACCTGGCCGCGCTGCTCTCGACCCGGGCCGAGTTCACCCCCGAGACGGCCCACCGCGTCAACGTCGAGGGTTGCCTCAACCTGCTGGGGCTGGCGGCCGAGCAGTCGAGCTGGCTGGGGACCTCGGTCAAGTTCCTGTTTCCCAGCTCGGTGGCGGTCTACGGCCTGCCCGACGTGGAGACCAAGGAGCGCCTGGGACCCGTCAAGGAGTGGGACTGGAACCTGCCCACCACCATGTACGGCTGCAACAAGCTCTACTGCGAGCAGCTCGGGCGCTACTACGCGCGCCACTACCGCCAGCTGGCCGTGGAGACGCGCCAGCACGGCGTCGACTTCCGCTCGATCCGCTTCCCCGGGCTGATCAGCGCCTTCACGCTGCCCACCGGCGGCACCAGCGACTACGCCCCGGAGATGCTGCACCACGCCGCCCAGGGCCAGCCCTACTCGTGCTTCGTGCGCGAGGACACGCGCATGCCGTTCATGGCCATGCCCGACGCCATCAAGGCCCTGGTCGAGCTGGAGCGGGCCGCGCGCGAGCGCCTGACCCTGACGTCGTACAACATCACCAGCTTCAGCCCCACGGCGGGCGAGGTGCTGGACGAGGTGCGCCAGGCCTTCCCGGGCGCCCGGGTGGACTTCGTCCCCGACCTCAAGCGCCAGAAGATCGTGGACTCCTGGCCGGCCGAGGTGGACGACAGCCGGGCCCGGGCCGACTGGGGCTGGGCGCCCGACTACAGCCAGCGCCGGGCCTTCGACGAGTACCTGGTGCCGAACATCCGCAGGCGCTACGCCAAGGGCTAGACCGGCGGCCGCTCAGCGCGGGCCGGCCACCGTCCACTCGGTCGGGTTCGAGGCCGGGGCGTCGGGGCTGGTGAACGTCCCGAAGGTGCGGTTGCCGGCCAGGTCGAGGTGCCAGACCACAAACTTGCCCGAGCTGGCGTTGCGCCAGACCAGGTCGTTCGTTCCCGGCAGGCCGCCGGCCCCGACACCGTAGTCGCCTCCGGCCAGCACCTTCCAGTTGTTGTCGCCGGCGTTGGCCGGGTTCGTGAAGCGGCCCGTGATGCGCACCAGGCTGCCGTCCATGAGCCACTGCACGATCTTGCCCGAGGTCGAGTTGTACCAGAGCAGGTCGCGGTGGCCGTCGCCGTCGAAGTCGAGCGCCGCCACGATCTCCCAGTTGGCGTCCACGGCCTGGTCGGGGCTCGGGATCAGGCTGCCCTTGCGCGTGGTGCCGTCCATGGTCCAGACCACGATCTTCTGCGAGGTGAAGTTGCGCCAGACCAGGTCGGGCCAGCCGTCCTGGTCGAAGTCGCCGGTGGCCGAGAGCTTCCAGTTGGTGGCCAGCGTCGGTGCGTTGGCGATCGGGATGGCGCCGCCCAGGCGCGTGGCGCCGTTCATGGCCCAGAACTCGACCGCCCCCGTGGCCTGGTTCCACAGCGCCAGGTCCTCGAGCTGGTCGCCCGTGAAGTCGTCGATGCCCGAGACCTTCCAGTCCGCGCTGGCCGGCGCCGGGCTGACGGCGACGGCGCTCCCGAGCCGGCTGGTCCCCGTCATCATCCAGGCCTCCAGCTGGCCCGTGGGGACGTGCTGCAGCACGAGATCCGGAGCGCCGCTCGAGTTGAGGTCGCCCTTGGCGTGGAGCGGGTTGCGGACGATCGAGAGCAGGTAGTCGCCGTACACGACGCCCACGGGGTGGACGCGCAGGTAGTAGGCGCCGTCTCCATCCGCCGGCACCCGGTAGACCAGCGCGCCGGAGGACGAGTAGGGCGTGGTGCCGACCAGGGTGCCCGGGCTCTGCGCGGTCGAGGAGCTGGACGAGCTGGCGGCCTGGGCCACGGTGGCGCCCGCGGGGCCCGAGAGCATCATCTGGGCCGCGATCGGCGTGGCGTCGCGGGCCGGGTCGAGGTCGATCGAGACGAACACCAGGTCGCCGGCCTGGGCCGAGAAGCGGAAGACGTCGTCCTCGCCGGCCGTGGTGGTGCCCGAGAAGTAGTTCGACGGGTGGACCGTGGCCGTGGCGCTGTTGTTGTTGGGCTCGACCTCCGGGACCGCCTGGCTCGAGGCGGGCTGCAGGGCCGTGTAGAGGCGGTACGGGCCGGCCTCCACGCCGGCCTTCTGGTCGACCCGCAGGTAGGCGACCGAGAACAGGCCGGAGCCCGGCAGTGGCAAGCCGGCCACGCTCGCGGAGCTGCTGCCGTAGCCCTCGTCGGCGCTGGCGTCGTCGTACTGCAGCGTGTCCGTCGTGCTCGTGACGCGCAGGTCGAAGTCGCTGTTGTTCGAGCTGGCCCCGTCCACGAGGGCGAACAGGCGCATGCCCGGCGAGCCCACCAGGGAATAGAAGTCCACGTCGCCGGTCGGGTAGATCTCGGCCGCGGCCGGGAAGGTGCTGCTCCAGGGAAGGGCCGTGGCGCCGGCCGGGGTGCCGTTCGAGGCGCCCTCGGGCCGGCAGCGCTCGGCCTCGATCACGAACTCGTCGCCCAGCCGCGAGGTGTTGTCGTCCACGATGGCGTAGACCTGCTGGCCGGCGGTGAGGGCCACGCACTTCGCCTCCTCGGAGACGTCGGAGGCGTAGTCCTGGCGGTTGGCGGCCATCAGGCAGCCGTTGACCTGGGCCGGGCCCGGGCCGGCCGGGCACGAGCTGGCCACGTACAGCACGAAGTTCGAGAAGTAGGAGTGCAGGCCGCCGCCCGAGTAGGGGTCGCGGCCGTGCACGCGGAAGGAATAGCTCCCGTCGGCGGGGGCCGTGAAGCTGTAGGCCACGTCCCCGCCCAGGCCGACGTTGGCCACCTGGCCCGCGCCCGGGAAGCAGGCGCTGGCGGC
>JBDIBD010000272.1:0-6752 GCA_039812725.1 Vicinamibacteria bacterium
GCCGAGCTCTCCGGGACGCGCGTGCACTTCGATCCGGGCTCGGCCGCGCTCAACCTGCTCGAGCCGGGCTCGCCGCCACGGCGCCGCCCGGCGCAGGCGCGGGACCTCGTCAGCCTGGCGCGCCTGGTGGACGGCCTGCCGAACTACGCCTGCCAGTCCACGGCCCTGACGGCCGCCGACGTGCCCGAGCCGCTGGCCGACCGCTACCGCCTGCACGTGGCCCTCCGCCACGGCCGCAAGCCGGTCGTGACCGGCACCTTCCGCAAGGACGGCTTCGCGCCCATGCTCGCCATGCTGGTGGCGGTGCGCGGCAGCGAGGCCGCCCTGCGCGCGCGGCCCCTGGCGGTCTTCGACTGCTGCCCCACCTCGCCGCTGCGCTGGAGCGACCTCACCACCCAGGCCCTGGTGGACGCCGCGCGCGCCGGTGTCCCGGCCAACCTGGTGGCGGTGCCCATGGCCGGCGCCACCGCGCCCGTGACGCTGCGCGAGGCCCTGGTCCAGCACTGCGCCGAGAACCTCTCGGGGCTGGTGATGCACCAGCAGGCGGCCCCCGGCGCGCCGGTGATCTACGGCGGCGCCCCGGCCGTCTTCGACATGCGGCGTGGCACGGCCGTGATGAGCGCGGCCGAGAGCCTGATGATCGACGTGGGCGGGGCCCAGATCGGCCGCCACCTGGGCCTGCCCACGCACGCCTACATGGGCCTCTCCGACGCCAAGCTGCCGGACTACCAGGCCGGCCTGGAATCGGCCCTCGGCGCCGCGCTGGCGGCCCTGGCCGGGGTCAACCTGGTCTCGGGGCCGGGCTTGCTCGACTACCTGCTGACCCAGTCGCTCGAGAAGCTGCTGCTCGACCACGAGGCCTGCGGCCAGGCCCTGCGCCTCACGCGCGGGCTCGAGCGGCGCGAGGGCGGCGGGCTCGAGGCGCTCGCCGAGCTGGCGCGGGCGGGGCAGCTTCTGAGCCACGCCCACACCCGCCGGCACTGGCGCGCGGAGCTGGGCGCGACCTCGGGCCTGATCGACCGCGAGTCGTGGGGCGACTGGCTGGCCGCGGGCGGCCGCGACGCCGTCGAGCGGGCGCGGGAAGAGGTGCAGCGCCGCCTCGCCGCGCCGCCCGCGGATCCGCTGCCCGAGGACGTGACCAAGGCGCTGGACGCCATCCTCGCCGCGGAGGCAGCCCGGCACGGGGTGGAGCTCCCGCAACCTGCCGCCGACTGAGCGCCGGCCGGGCCGAGCCTGCGCAGTTGTTACAGAACGGTGACACTGCGCCCCCGCGTCCGGATGCTAGTCTCCCGTAATCACGTCGAAAGGCCGCCGGGGCGACGCTGTCTCGCCGGCAAGGGGAGAGCCGCTGCGCGCCCGGGGCGCCTCGCGCCGGGTGTTCGCGTGCGGGCGACGGGTCGGGCCATCTCGAGAGAAAGGACTGTGAATGCCCGTCGCCTTGCCGGAAGGGTCGTGGGCGCTGATCCTGGGCGGTTCCAGCGGGTTCGGGCTGGCCACGGCCCACCAGCTCTCGCGCCACGGCGTCAACCTCTGCCTCGTGCACCGCGACCGGCGCGGAGCCATGGCCCGCATCCAGCCCGAGTGGGACGCGATCCGGGCCCGCGGCGTCGAGCTGCTGACGTACAACGACGACGCCCTCAGCATCGAGCGCCGGGCGGCCATCCTCGACGAGCTGGCGCCGGCCCTGGGCGAGCGCGGCAAGGTGCGCCTGCTGCTGCACTCGATCGCCTTCGGCAACCTCAAGCTGGTCGCGCCCGAGGCGAAGCGCGAGGAGACGGCGCGGGCGGCCCTGGCCGGGGCGCTCGGCATCGACGAAGCGCGACTGGCCGAGGCGGTCGAGCGGCTCTTCTCCGAGGGCGTCGACGCGCTGGCGGGCCTGACCGCGCCGCCGCGCTACCCCGACACGGCCTTCATCGAGGAGGAGGACCTCCAGCAGACCATCCACGCCATGGGCACCAGCCTGCTCGGCTGGGTCCAGGAGCTGCACCGGCGCGGGCTGTTCGCCGGGGACGCCCGCGTGATCGGGCTGACCAGCGAGGGCAACGAGGTGGCCTGGAAGGGCTACGCCGCCGTGGCGGCGGCCAAGGTGGCGCTCGAGTCGATCAGCCGCGCCATCGCGGTCGAGATGGCGCCCTACGGCATCCGCGCGAACGTGGTCCAGGCGGGCGTGACCGACACGCCCGCGCTGCGCCTGATCCCGGGCAACGCGCACCTCAAGGCCGCGGCGCGCCGGCGCAACCCGTTCGGCCGCCTGACGACGCCCGAGGACGTGGCCCGGGTCATCCACCTGCTGTGCCTGCCCGAGGCCGCCTGGATCAACGGCGAGGTCATCCGGGTGGACGGCGGCGAGCACGTCTCGGGGGCCTCGCGGTGAGCCTCCACCTGCACGGCCTGGGCCACTTCCACTCCGAGGTCGAGATCACCAATCGCTTCCTGGAAGAGCTCGACATCGGCACCGACGACGCCTGGATCATGGAGCGCGTGGGGATCCGCTCGCGGCGCACGCTCTTGCCCCTCGACTACATCCGCGAGACCCGCAACCGCGACCCGCGCCAGGCCGCCGAGGCCATGCTCTACGGCAACGCCGAGACCGGCCGGCGGGCGGCCGAGATGGCCATCGCCCGCGCCGGGATCGACAAGCGCGACATCGGCATGGTGATCTCGGGCAGCTCCGCGCCCGACATGGCCACCCCGGCCGACGCCTGCACCATCGCCGCGGCGCTGGGCCTCGAGGTCCCCTGCTTCGACGTCAACTCGGCCTGCACCAGCTTCCACGTGGCCATGTACCTGCTGTCGCTGATGGACCCGCAGAAGGTGCCGACCTACGTGCTGTCGGTGGTCCCCGAGGGGGTCACGCGCACGGTCGACTACAGCGACCGCAGCGCGGCGGTGCTGTGGGGCGACGGGACCTCCGCGGCCGTGCTCTCCACGCGCGAGCCCGGCCGGGCGCAGATCCTGGGCAACACGCTGCAGTCGAGCCCGGCCGGCCACGACAAGGTCGTCATCCCGCGCCAGGGGCACTTCCGCCAGGAAGGGCGCACCGTGCAGACCTTCGCGATCAAGAAGACCGCCCGCCTCTACGAACACCTGCGCGACAGCTTCGCGGGAGACGGTCGCCGCCTGCACTTCGTGGGTCACCAGGCCAACCTGCTGATGCTCGAGAAGGTCTGCGAGCTCTGCCACGTGCCCCCCGACCGGCACCACCACAACGTCGGCGACTACGGCAACACCGCGGGCGCCGGCTCGATCGGCGTGATCAGCATGCGCTGGGACGACTGGACCGGCGACGACGACGTGGCCGTCGCGGGCGTGGGCGCCGGGCTGACCTGGTCGAGCTTCCTGCTGCGCTTCGGAGGGCGGCCGTGAGGTACGAGGACTTCCGCCAGCGCCCCCACTTCACGCGCGACGAGCTGCTGGCCTTCGCCCACGGCCGGCTGCTCGAGGACGCGCCCGAAGCCTTCAAGGCCCGCCTGCCGTTGCCGCCGATGCTGATGGTCGACCGCATCGGGCAGATCGAGCGCCGCGGCAACAAGGGTCGCCTCGTGGCCGAGCGCGACGTGCGGCTCGACGACTGGTTCTTCCAGTGCCACTTCCTGGCCGACCCCGTGCAGCCGGGCTGCCTGGGCCTCGACGGCGTCTGGCAGCTGATCGGCTTCTTCTGCGCCTGGGCCGGCGGCCTGGGGACCGGCCGCGCCCTGGGCTGCGGCGAGGTCGAGTTCGCGGGCCAGATCCGGCCCCACGACGCGCTGATGCGCTACGAGATCGAGATCGTGCGCTACCAGGAGCTGGTGGCCTCCGGCGCCGCGGTGGCGGTGGGCGACGCCACGGTGGCCATCGACGGCGACGTGATCTACACGATCAAGCGGGCCAAGGTCGGCATCTTCCGCGACATCGACTACGCCGACTACCCCTGGCCGTCGCAGCGCTCGCGCGGCGGGAGGATGGAGCGATGAGCGCGGACCGGGTGGCGGTGGTGACCGGCGGCGCCTCGGGGATCGGCCGGGCCGTGTGCCGCGCCCTGGCGGCCAAGGGCCTGCGCGTGGGCGTCGTCTGCCACTCGAGCGAGGAGGCGGCCCGGGCCCTGGCCGCGGAGCTGCCCGGCGCCTTCGTGGCGCGCGCCAACCTGGCCGAGCCGGCCCAGGTCGAAGCCCTGGTCCAGCAACTCCAGGAGGTCGCGGGCCGCGTGGACGTGCTGGTCAACAACGCCGGCTACAACCGCAACGCCCCGATCTTCAGCATGAAGCTCGACGACTACGACGCCGTGGCCGGCCTGGGCCGTGGCACCTGGTACCTGACCAAGCTGGTGCTGCGGCGCTTCATGCTGCGCACGGGGGGCCGGGTCATCAACATCTCGAGCGTGGTCGGCCACACCGGCAACGCGGGCCAGATCCCCTACACGATGGTCAAGGCCGGCCTCGATGCCCTGACCCGCTCGCTGGCGCAGGAGGTGGGGGAGCGCGGCATCCTGGTCAACTCGGTGGCGCCGGGCTTCATCGACACCGAGATGACCGCCGGGCTGCCCGACGAGATCAAGAGCCGCATCCAGGGGCAGATCCCGCTCGGCCGCATGGGCCGCCCGGAGGAAGTCGCCGAGGTGGTGGCCTTCCTGGCCGAGGCCGGCAGCTACGTCACGGGCAGCGTCATCCACGTCAACGGCGGGCTCTACGGTGGCTGAGGCGCCGGTCACCCTCGACGGGGCCGCGCTGCTGGAGCTGCTGCCGCAGCAGGTGCCGTTCCGCTTCGTCGACGAGATCCTCGAGGTGGACGACGAGCACATCGTCGCGCGGTACACCTTCCGTCCAGGCGCGGACTTCTACCGCGGCCACTTTCCCGGCAACCCGATCACGCCCGGGGTGCTGCTGATCGAGTCGATGGCCCAGGTGGGCGTGGTGGCCCTGGGCATCTACCTGGTGGCCCGGCAACGGGGCGTCGCGGAGCTTGGGCGCGTGCTGACGGTCTTCACCGACGTGACGGCCGAGTTCTCGGGGGTCGTGCGACCCGGGGAGACGCTGACCATCAGCGCCCGCAAGGTGTTCTTCAGGCGCATGAAGCTGCGGGCCGAGGTCGAGATGCGCAAGGGCGACGGCACGCTCGTGGCCACGGCCACCGTGGCCGGGATGGGCGTCGAGGCCGCGGCCCCTGCCGCGGGGGAGGGGCGATGAAGGACCGGCGCGTGGTCGTCACCGGGATGGGCGTCGTGGCCCCCAACGCGATCGGGCTGGCCGACTTCGACGCCGCGCTGCGGTCTGGGCGGTCCGGCCTGCGGCACGTGCCGAAGCTGGCGGAGCTGGGCTTCGGCTGCACCGTGGCCGGCGTCCCCGAGGGCGCCGACGCGGTGGCCGAGGCCTACTTCAACCCGGACCTGCTGGTGGCCATGAACGGCAACCACCGCTACGGCGCGATCGCCGCCGTCGACGCCTGGGTCGACGCCGGCTTCGAGCGCCCCGACCCGGGCGACGACCGCGTCTACTGGGAGGCGGGGGCGGTGCTCGGCACCGGCGTGGGTGGCCTCGACACCGCGGGGGAGCGTCTGGTGCCGCTGACCGATGCCGGCCAGGTGCGGCGTCTGGGCTCGACCGTGGTCGAGCAGGTCATGGGCAGCGGCATCTCCGCCCGGGTGAGCGGCCTCTTGGCGCTCGGCAACCAGGTCACCAGCAACAGCAGCGCCTGCAGCACCGGCACGGAGGCCATCGTGGCGGGGGCCGAGCGCATCCGCAGCGGCCGGGCCGAGCGCATGCTGTGCGGCGGCAGCGAGGGGGCCAGCCACTACATCTGGGCCGGCTTCGACGCCATGCGCGTGCTCTCGCGCCGCTTCAACGCCGAGCCCGCCCGGGCCTCGCGCCCGATGAGCGCCAGCGCCGGCGGCTTCGTGCCGGGCGCCGGGGCGGGCGTGCTGCACCTCGAGAGCCTGGAGAGCGCCACGCGGCGCGGCGCCCGCATCCACGCCGAGCTGCTGGGGGGCGCCCTCAACTGCGGCGGACACCGCGGTGGCGGCAGCATGACCGCGCCCAACCCCGACGGCGTCCGCCGCTGCATCCGCGCCGCCCTGGCCGCCGCCGGCGTCGAGCCGGGCGAGATCGACGCCATCAACGGCCACCTGACCGCCACCGGCGCCGATCCCCACGAGCTCCAGGCCTGGGCCGAGGCCCTCGAGCGCGGCGCCGGCGACCTGCCGCCGATCTGCTCGACCAAGTCGATGATCGGGCACGCCCTGGGCGCCGCCGGCGCCATCGAGGCGGTGGCCTGTGTCCAGATGCTGCGGGGCGGCTACGTCCACCCCTCCCTCAACTGCGAAGACGTCCACCCCCGGATCGAGCCGTTCGCGGCCTCGATCCCCCACGAGCTGAGGCCGCTGCCCCAGCTCCGCACGATCGCCAAGGCCAGCTTCGGCTTCGGCGACGTCAACGCCTGCATCGTGTTTCGAAAGTGGACCGGCGCCTGAGCCCGGTCCCGAGGAGGACGCACGTGACGGAACAGAACATCTTCACCAAGGTCGTCGAGATCCTGAAGGTGCACGCCAAGGACATGGACGCGCTGGCCAAGGTCTCGCTCGAGACCAACATCCTGACCGGGCTCAAGGTCAACTCCGCGCGCCTGGTCGACGTGGTGCTGGCCTTCGAGGACGCCTTCGGCATCGAGGTCTCGGACGACGACGCCGACCGGGTCGAGACCGTCGGCGACGCCGTGTGGCTGATCCAGGCCAAGCTGGCCTAGCCGTGGAGGGCGGCGCGCTCGGCCCGGCGCTGGCGGCG
>JBDIBD010000273.1:0-6745 GCA_039812725.1 Vicinamibacteria bacterium
GCCGCCGGTCGGCACGGTCGTGACCGGCACCGCCTCCTGGTACGGGCCCGGCTACGACGGCAAGCGCACCACGAGCGGCGAGATCTTCGACCAGGACGCGCTGACCGCCGCGCACTACGACTGGGCCTTCGGCACGCGCGTCGAGGTGACCCTGCTGTCGACCGGCAAGAAGGTGGTGGTGCGTGTCAACGACCGCCTGCCGCGCCGCGACCGGGTCATCGACCTGTCGAGGGGCGCCGCCCGCCGCATCGGCCTGATCGGGCCGGGCACGGGCCGTGTGCAGCTGAAGGTGCTGGGCCCCTGAAGATCAGGGGCGCGGGCCACCGCCCTCGCCGGGCGCCGGTTCGGCCAGCTTCTCGGCCTCCGCCACCCAGCCCCCGCCCATGGCCTTGTAGACGTCGACGGTCGCCGCGAAGGCCGAGGCGCGCAGCTGGACCTCGCTCAGCTCGGCCGGGAACAGCTGCTGCTCGGCCTGCAGCACCGTCAGGTAAGGCGTGACCCCGCCGTCGAACTGCAGCCGGGCCAGGCGCGCGTACTCGCGCGAGGCGCTCACCAGGCGCCCCTGCGCCGCCAGCTGCGCCAGCAGCTTCTGGCGCGAGACGAGGGCGTCGTCGACGTCGGCGAAGGCCGACTGGACCGCCGCCCGGTAGCCCAGCTCGGCGGCCCGGCGGGCCGCCTCCGTCTGGCGCACCTGGGCCGAGATGGCCCCGCCCGCGAAGATCGGGCCGGTGATCGAGCCGGCGTAGCTCCAGACCCGCGAGGGCCCCTTGAAGAGGTTGTCGAGCTCGGCGCTGGCCGCCCCCCAGGCCCCGGTCAGCGAGATGCTCGGGAAGTGCAGGGCCTTGGCCGCCCCGATCTGGGCGTTGGCCGCCACCAGCTGCTGCTCCGCCTGCCGCACGTCGGGGCGGCGCTCGAGCACCTGCGAGGGGATGCCGGCCGGGACCTCGGGCAGGCCCAGCTCGCCGATGGCCCGGCCGCGGGCGATGGGGCCCGGGTTGCGGCCCAGCAGGATCGAGAGCGCGTTCTCCGTCTGGGCGATCTGGGCCTCGAGCTGCGGCACCACGGCGGCGGCCGTCTCGTACTGCGTGCGGGCCTGCTCCACGGTCATGCGCGACTTGAGGCCGTGCTCGTACTGCAGCTGGAACAGCCGCACGGAATCGCCGTAGGCCTGCTGCGTACGCTGGGCGATGGCCAGCTGCTCGTCGAGGGCCCGCAGCTGGACGTAGCCGCTGGCCACGGAAGAGACCAGCGAGAGGATCACGCCGCGGCGGGCCTCCTCGGTGGCCAGCAGCTGGGCCCGGGCGGCCTCGGACAGCCGGCGGATGCGCCCCCACAGGTCGATCTCCCAGCTGGCCCCGGCCAGGAGCTGGTAGGAGGCCTGCGGGTTCGGCACGCTGGCCGGGATCGGCACGGCGCCGGTCTGGCTGCCGCGCTCGCGCGTGCCCGACGCGCCGGCGCCGGCCTGCGGGTAGAGCGGCGCCCTGGCCTGGGTCAGGACGGCGGCGGCCTGCTCGACGTGGGCGGCCGCGATCTTGACGTTCAGGTTGCGGGCCAGGGCCTCGGCCACCAGCTGGTCGAGCACCGGGTCCTGCGCCTGCCGCCACCAGGCGCCGTCGGCCGTGTCGCGGGCCTCCGCCAGGGCGTGGCGGTGGGCCGCGGGCAGCTCCACGGCGGGGCGCTGGTAGTTCGGGCCGAGCAGGCAGCCCGCCAGCCCCAGGGCCAGCCACGGCACGAGCGCTCGGCGCATGTCAGTGCCCTCCTTCCGGCGCGGGAGGGGGCGGGGGCGCCGCCCCCTCGGCCGACGCGGCCGGCCCCGCCGGGCGCTCGCGCAGCCGCTCGGTGAGGCTCTCGAAGAGGTAGAAGAAGAGCGGCACGTACAGCATCGCCAGGGTGGTCTCGCCCAGCATGCCGCCGATGATCCCGGTGCCGATCGAGTGGCGCGAGTTGGCCCCCACGCCGGTGGCGACGGCCAGCGGCAGCACGCCCAGCACGAAGGCCAGCGAGGTCATGATGATCGGCCGCAGGCGCATCTCGCCGGCCTCGATGGTGGCGTCCATGAGCGAGCGCCCCTGGCGGCGCAGGTCGACCGCGAAGGTGACCCGCAGCAGCGCGTTCTTGGCCCCCAGCCCGATCAGCACCAGCAGGCCGATCTGGAAGTAGACGTCGTTCTCCAGGCCGCGCAGCCAGTTGAGCAGCAGGGCGCCCAGGATGCCGAAGGGCACGGCGGTCATGACCGCGCCGGGCAGGGTCCACGACTCGTACTGGGCGGCCAGCACCAGGAACACGATCACCAGGCCGAAGGCGAAGGCGGCCGTGGAGGTGCCGCCCGACTGCTTCTCCTCGTAGGCCAGCCCCGACCAGGCGAAGGCGTAGCCCGCCGGCAGCACCTCGCGGGCCACCTCCTCCATGGCGGCGATGGCCTGGCCGGAGCTGTAGCCGGCGGCGGCCGAGCCGTTGACCTTGGCCGCCGGCAGCCCGTTGAAGTGCGGCAGCAGGTCGGGCCCGCGCACCCACGACGTGCGCACCAGGGCCGAGAGCGGCACCATGGCGCCGCTGCTCGAGCGCGTGTGAAGCCGCGTCAGGTCGTCCGGGTTCTGGCGGTACTTCGGGTCGGACTGCAGCACTACCCACCAGACCCGGCTGAACTGGTTGTACTGGCTGACGGCCAGCGAGCCGAACTGGGCCTGGATGGCGCTGTAGACGTCCGAGACGGGCACGCCCAGCAGGGTGGCCTTCTCGCGGTCGACCTCGGCCCGCAGCTGCACCGTGTTGGCCCGGAAGGTGCTGCTGAGCCCGGCCAGCTCCGGGCGCTGGCGCGCCCGGGCCAGCACCTGCTGGGTGAGCTGGTCGAGGCGCACGGGGTCGCCGCCGCCCGTGTCCTGCACCCAGAACTCGAAGCCGCCGGTGGTGCCGATGCCCGGGATGGCGGGCGGGGCGATCGGGACCACCAGCCCCTCGCGCAGCTCGCGGCCCTGGGCGTAGACCTTCTGGAGGATGGCGCGCGCGTTCTCCTCGCGCGCGCGGGCCAGGCTGCCGTAGCGCTCGTCGTAGGGCTTCAGGGTCACGAACAGGCTGCCCGCGTTGGTCTTCATGCCGCCGTCGAGGATGCTGTAGCCCGCGATGAAGGTGCGGTCGGCCACGCCCGGGGTGGCCGCGTAGACCGCGTCGACCTTCTCGGTGGCGGCCTTGGCGCGGTCGAGGCTGGCCGCGTCCGGCAGCAGCACCGTGGTCATCACGTAGCCCTGGTCCTCGTTCGGCACGAACGACGTGGGCAGCGCGGCGAAGAGCCCGACGATCGACGCCACGAAGACCGCCAGCAGCGCGAAGGCCACGGCCATGCGCCGGATGACCAGCACCACCGTGCGCCCGAAGGCCTGGGTCAGGGCGTCGAAGCGCCGGTTGAACCAGGCGAAGAAGCCGCGCTGCGGGGGCGCGGCGTGGCGCAGCAGCAGCCCGCACAGGGCCGGGGTCAGGGTCAAGGCCACGCAGCCCGAGATGGCCACCGAGATCGCGATGGTGATGGCGAACTGCTTGTAGAGCTGGCCGGTGGTCCCCGGCAGGAAGGCCGCCGGCACGAAGATCGAGGCCATCACCAGCACGGTCGCGATGACCGGGCTCCAGACCTCCCCCATGGCGCTGACGGTGGCCTCGCGCGGGGCCAGGTGGCGCTGGGACATGTTGCGCTCGACGTTCTCGACCACCACGATGGCGTCGTCCACCACGATGCCGATGGCCAGCACCAGCCCGAAGAGGGTCAGCAGGTTGATCGAGAAGCCCAGGGCCAGCATGAAGGGGAAGGTACCGAGCAGCGCCACCAGCACGGCGGTCGAGCAGATCACGGTCGAGCGCAGGTTCTGCAGGAACAGGTAGACCACCAGCACCACCAGCACGATGGCCTCGAACAGGGTGTGCACGACCTCCTCGATCGAGAGCCGCACGAACTCGGTCGTGTCGAGCGAGATGCGGTAGTCCAGCCCGTCCGGGAAGCGCGCCTTCAGCCCCTCGAGGGCCCGGCGGACCGCCGCGGAGACCTGCAGCGCGTTGGCCCCGGGCTGCTGGTAGACCGCGATCAGCGTGGCCGGCACGCCGTTCAGGCGGCTCTCCGCGACGTACTGCTTGAGGCCCACCTCGACCCGCGCCACGTCCTTGAGGCGGACGATGGCGCCCTCGCCCTGGCCGGCGCGCAGGATGATGCTCTCGTAGCCCTCGGGCTCGGTGTAGGGCTGCTGGGTGACCACCGGGAAGGTCAGCTCGACGCGGCCCGCCGTGGGCTGCTGGCCGACCTGCCCCGCCCCGTAGAGCGCGTTCTGGCTGGCCACGGCCTTCTGGACGTCGCTGGTGGTGATGCCCAGCGAGGCCATGCGGTCGGGGTTCATCCAGACCCGCATGGCCTGGTCGGGGACCCCCAGCACGGAGGCCTGCCCGGCCCCAGGCACGCGCTTCAGGGCGTCCAGCACGTAGACGTTGGCGTAGTTGGCGATGTACTGGCTGCTGTAGCGCTTGTCGGGGGAGTAGACCCCGATCAGCATCATGATCGAGGCCGACTTCTTCTGCACCGAGACGCCCTGCTGGGAGACCGCCGAGGGCAGCTGGGGCAGGGCCAGGTTGACCCGGTTCTGGACCTGCACCTGGGCCACGTCGGGGTCGGCGTCGAGCGCGAAGTAGACGGTGATGGTCAGCATCCCGGTGGAGGAGCTGGCCGACGACATGTAGAGCATCTTGTCGACGCCGTTGATCTGGGCCTCGATCGGCGCCGCCACCGAGTCGGCCAGCGTCTTCGAGTCGGCCCCCGGGTAGTAGGCCGTGACCGTCACCTGCACGGGCGTGATGGTCGGGTACTGCTCGACCGGCAGGGCCGTCATGGCCACCAGGCCGGCCAGGCACAGGATGATCGAGACCACCGAGGCGAAGATCGGCCGCTCGATGAAGAAGCGCGAGAGCATGGCCTCAGGCCCCCGGCTTGACGGCCACCGGCGTGCCCGCGTGCAGCGCCAGGGCCCCGTCGACGACGACCCGGTCGCCGGGCCGCAGGCCCTCCGAGACGAACCAGCCGCCGCCGTGCCACTTGCCCACCTGGACGGGGCGCGGGCGGGCCTTGCCCTCCGGGTCCACGACCCACACGAAGTGCCCCTCCGAGCCCTCCTGCACGGCCCGCTGCGGGACCACGATCGAGCCGGGCCGGGTGGCGCCGGTCAGCCGCACCCGCACGTAGGCGTTGGGCCGCAGCAGGCCCTCGGGGTTCTGCACGCTGGCCCGCAGCAGGAAGGTCCCGGTCTGGGCGTTGAACGAGGGCGCCGCGAAGGTGATGCGGCCCTTGTGCGGGAACAGCGAGCCGTCCACCAGCAGCACCTCCACGTCGAACAGGCCGTCCTTCGGCGGCCGCAGGCCGCCCTTGTCGACCTGCTCGCGGAAGGACTGCATCTCGTTCTCGGAGACGCTGAAGTTGACCCAGATGGGCGAGAGCACCGCCACCGTGGTCAGGAGGCTGTTCTGGGGGCTGACGTACGTGCCGTCCTGCTGCTGGGCCGCGCCGGTGATGCCGGTGACCGGCGAGACGATGGTGCAGTAGGACAGGCTGAGACGGGCCGTCTCCAGCCGGGCCTTGGCCTCCTCGACGGCGGCCGCGCTGGCCAGGTACTGGCCGTTGGCGTCGTCGAGGTCCTTCTGCGACAGGGCGTCCTGCGCCACCAGGGGCTTGGTGCGCTCCAGGTCGGCCCGGGCCACCTCCAGCCCCGCCTGCTGGCGGGCCAGGGAGGCCGCCTGGGCCTCGAGCTGCACCTGGAAGGGCTTGGCGTCCATCAGGAAGAGCACCTCGCCCTCGCGGACCAGGCCGCCCTCGGTGTAGACGCGCTTCTCGAGGAAGCCGCTCACGCGGGCCTGGATGTTGACCTGGCGCGAGCTCTGGGTCTGGGCCACGTACTCGAAGGCCACCGGGACGTCGCGCGCCTCGACGGTGAGCGCGGTGACCTCCACGGGCCGGGCGGCCCCGTCGCCCGCCTTCGCGCCCCCTCGGCCGCAGGCGCAGGCCGGCAGCAGGGCCAGGACGATGAGCAGGTGTCTCACGCCTTCCTCCTCGCCGGGTGGCGGGCGGCGCCCAGCCGGCTCTCGATGACCCGCAGCAGGTCGTCGGCGGTCAGCGCCCGGGAGGACCTCCCGGTGAAGACCACCGCCTGGTGCGCCTCCAGGTCCACGCCGACCGGCAGCACGCGCGGGTGCTGCCGCAGCAGCGTCACCACGTCGGGCTGGGCCGTGGCCAGGTCGAAGACCACCACGTCCGGCTCCAGCCGCAGCAGCTCCTCGGACGGCCGGTCCGTCGCTCGCAGGCGCAGCACCTGCACCTCGGGGTGGCCCGCGAGGGAAGCGCCGACGCCCGACAACGCCAGGGAGTTCCCGTACAGCACCACGGTCAGCACCGACAGGGAGCGTGCACCGGCGCGCCCGGGGCTGACCATGTCCGCGGCGGACAGCCGCGGGACAGAAAAGGTGCAGGCGGGGGCCTGTCCCCCCCGGGCTACCCGGCCAGGCCGGAGCTGCGGGCGAGCTCGATCGCCTGGGCGCGGCTGTCGACCTGCAGGCGGGCCACGACCTCGCCCATGTGGTACTTGATCGTGCGCTCGGACAGGCACAGCCGCGCGCCGACCTCCTTGTACGTCAGTCCCTGCGCCACCAGCGCCAGCACCTGCGTCTCGCGCGGCGACAGGCGCTCCTCGGGCTTGCCGCCGAGCGCGGGCGCGGCGCCGGCCCG
>JBDIBD010000274.1:0-6723 GCA_039812725.1 Vicinamibacteria bacterium
GCGCCGGCCGCGAAGGCCGGCAGGGAAGGGTGGTAGGTGCAGCACTTCGCGTCGGGGCTGAAGCTCGCCCGCTCGCCGGGGGGCGGCGCCTGGCCCGCGGGCACGCACATGGCGCAGGCCTCGCACGTGGCGCGCCGCTCGGGCGGCGCAGGCCGGTCGAAGAGGCCCGGCAGCACGGCCGCGTAGGCCGTGCCGAGCTTCTGGCGCAGCGAGGTCCCCGGTTCCATCCCCTCCCCCGGGTTCGAGCATACGCGAAAAGCGAAAGGGGGAGCCTCGCGGCCCCCCCTGGGTGCGTCGACGACGCTCGCCGGAGCGAGCGGAACGACTAGTACATCCCGCCGCCCATGCCGCCGCCCGGCATGCCGCCGCCGCCCTTCTCTTCCTTCTCCTCGGGGATCTCGGAGACGAGCGCCTCGGTGGTCAGCAGCAGCGAGGCGATCGAGCTGGCGTTCTGCAGGGCGGAACGCACCACCTTGGTCGGGTCGATGACGCCCGCCTCGACCAGGTTCTCGTAGGTGTCGGTGAGGGCGTTGAAGCCCTCCTCGGCCTTCATCTCGCGCACCTTGGCCACCACCACGGCGCCCTCGAGGCCGGCGTTGCCGGCGATCTGGCGCAGCGGCTCCTCGAGCACGCGGCGGACGATGTTGACGCCCACCTTGACGTCGCCCTCGGCCTTGACGTTCTCGACGGCCTTGGTGCAGCGCAGCAGGGCCACGCCGCCGCCGGGGACGATGCCCTCCTCGACGGCCGCCTTGGTGGCGTGCATGGCGTCCTCGACGCGGGCCTTCTTCTCCTTCATCTCGGTCTCGGTCGCGGCCCCGACCTTGATGACGGCCACGCCGCCCACCAGCTTGGCCAGCCGCTCCTGCAGCTTCTCGCGGTCGTAGTCCGAGGTGGTCTCGTCGATCTGGGTGCGGATCTGCTTGACGCGGCCCTCGATGTCCTTGGCCTTGCCCGAGCCCTCGACGATCGTGGTGTTGTCCTTGTCGATGACGATCTTCTTGGCCTTGCCCAGGTCGTCCAGCTTGATGTTCTCGAGCTTGATGCCGAGGTCCTCGGTGATGGCCTTGCCGCCGGTCAGGATGGCGATGTCCTCGAGCATGGCCTTGCGCCGGTCGCCGTAGCCGGGGGCCTTGACCGAGGCCACCTGCAGCGTGCCGCGCAGCTTGTTGACCACCAGCGTGGCCAGGGCCTCGCCCTCGACCTCTTCGGCGATGATCAGCAGCGGCTTGCCCAGCTTGGCCACCTGCTCGAGCACGGGCAGCAGGTCCTTCATGCTGGAGATCTTCTTCTCGTGGATCAGCACGAGGGCGTTCTCGAGCACGACCTCCATGCGCTCGGCGTCGGTCACGAAGTAGGGCGACAGGTAGCCGCGGTCGAACTGCATGCCCTCGACCACCTCGAGGGACGTGTCCATCGACTTGGCTTCCTCGACCGTGATGACGCCGTCCTTGCCGACCTTCTCCATGGCCTCGGCGATGATGTTGCCGATGGTCTCGTCGTTGTTGGCCGAGATCGTGCCGACCTGGGCGATCATCTTGCCCTTGACGTCCTTGCTGAGCTTCTTGAGCTCGGCGCTGACGGCGCCCACGGCCAGCTCGATGCCCCGCTTGACTTCCATCGGGTTGGCGCCGGCCGTGACGTTCTTGATGCCCTCGCGGTAGATCGACTGGGCCAGCACCGTGGCGGTGGTGGTGCCGTCGCCGGCCACGTCGGAGGTCTTGCTCGCGACCTCGCGCACCATCTGGGCGCCCATGTTCTCGAGCGGGTCCTTGAGCTCGATCTCCTTGGCCACCGTGACGCCGTCCTTGGTGATCAGGGGCGAGCCGAACTTCTTGTCCAGCACGACGTTGCGGCCCTTGGGGCCGAGCGTCACCTTGACCGCGTCGGCCAGGCGATTGACGCCCCGCAGCACGGCCTGACGGGACTCGTCACCGTACGTGATCTGCTTCGCCATTGACTCAGGTCTCCTTGTCAGCCGATGACCGCGAGGACTTCGTCCTCGCGCAGGATGAGGAACTCCTCGCCGTCGATCTTGATGTCCGTGCCGGAGTACTTGCCGAACAGGATCTTGTCGCCGGCCTTGACGTCGAGGGCCACCTTGGTGCCGTTGTCGAGCACCTTGCCGTTGCCGACGGCGATGACCTCGCCCTCCTGCGGCTTCTCCTTGGCGGAGTCCGGGATGATGATGCCGCCGCGGACGGTCTCCTTCTCCTCGATGCGGCGCACCAGCAGGCGGTCGTGAAGCGGACGAACCTTCATCTGTGCCTCTTCTCCTTAATAGAATCAGGTCTTCCGCCCACCGGACGACGCCCCGGGGCGGAGGCGTTTCTGGAACCCGACCTAGCAGTCGGGTCCGACGACTGCCAATCTACGACCTGCCTGGCAGTCTGTCAAGCCGACTGCTACAGCTGCCGGCTTGCCTCCCGGCCGTCAGGTGGAACATACTGTCGGAGTTGGGTTTCCGGGTTCGGAGGCCGCAGGAAGGAGGCAGCGTGACGGATCGGTCGCGAGTCGGCAGGGGAACGGGGCAGCCTCCCCGGAGGGAGCGCTGAAATGGCTCCCAACCACGGTTTCACCAAGCGCCTGAAGGAACGCGCGCGCCAGGACAAGCAGAAGGAGAAGGAAGCCAAGCGGCTGCAGCGCCGCACCGAGCGCTCCGAGCGTCCGGCGGACGGCGTGGACCCCGACATCGCGGGCATCGTCCCCGGGCCGCAGCCGCCCGTGGACCCGCTCGACCAGCCCGAGCCGGCCAAGGAGTAGCGGCCCGCTCCAGGTCAGGCCTGGAGCTTGTACTCCTGGATCTTCTTGCCCAGCGTGTTGCGGTGGATGCGCAGGTCGCGCGCCGCCCGCGACAGGTTGCCCTTGTGGTGCTGCAGCACCCGGGCGATGAAGCGCTTCTCGAACTCCCGCCGGGCCTCCTCGAAGTGGATGCCCTTCTCGACCATCTCGGCCACGAGCGACTCGAGCTGCTGCTTCAAGGCGTCACACTCCGGGCTGTCCGGTCTTCTACCCTCGCGGGCATCTTTCCGACCGTGACGGCGCTCACCGCGCGGCCCCGCCGTCGCCGGCGAGCCGCGTCAGCGCCTCCAGGTACCGTCGGCGCGTGCTCTCGACCACGTCGGGCGGCAGGGCCGGCCCCGGCGGGCGCTTGTCCCAGGGAATGGACTCGAGGTAGTCGCGCACGAACTGCTTGTCGAAGCTGGGCTGGGCCCGGCCCGGCTGCCAGCCGTCGCGCGGCCAGAAGCGCGACGAGTCCGGCGTGAGGGCCTCGTCGATCCAGACCAGCCGGCCCTCGCGCAGGCCGAACTCGAACTTCGTGTCGGCCAGCAGGATGCCGCGGCGCTCCGCGAAGGCGGCCGCGCGGCGGTAGAGCTCGAGGCTCAGCCGGCGGGCTTCTTCCGCGCGCGCGCGCCCCACCAGCTCCACCGCGCGCTCGAAGGGGATGTTCTCGTCGTGGCCCGTCTCGGCCTTGGTGGCCGGCGTGAAGATCGGCTCGGGCAGGCGCGACGACTCGACCAGGCCGGGCGGCAGCGGCAGGCCGCAGACCGCGCCCGTGGCACGGTAGTCCTTGAGGCCCGAGCCGGCCAGGTAGCCGCGCACCACGCACTCGATCGGCAGCGGCTCGGTGCGGCGCACGATCATCGAGCGACCCTCGAGCTGCGCGCGGTGGGGCTGCAGCTCGGGCGGGTACTCGTCCACGCGGGCCGTGAGCACGTGGTTCTCGACCACGTCGGCCAGCTGCCGGAACCAGAACAGCGACAGCTGCGTGAGGATCACGCCCTTGGCCGGGATGCCGGTCGGCAGCACCACGTCGAAGGCGCTCAGCCGGTCGGTGGCCACGATCAGCAGCCGGTCGGGGCCCAGCCCGTAGACGTCGCGGACCTTGCCGCGGCGCCAGAGCTCGAGCCCGGGCAGGCGCGTCTCGCGCAGGGGGGCCGCTGGGGCGTCGAGGTCGCTCTCGGTCACTGGGGGCTCGGCTCCACGAAGCCCCGGCCCGTGCGCCGGTCCCGTGGAAAAGGGGCTGGAGGATAACCCGCCGGCCGGAGGGGGCGCAAGGGTGGAAATGCAGCTGGAAACGCGGCCCGAAAGGCGCGCGGCCGCGGGCCCGGCTATTCGCCCGCGCGCTCCAGCGTCAGCTGCCCGTGCTCGACCTTCAGGTCGACCCGCGCCCCGCCGGACCCCACCCGCCCCTCGATGCGCTCGGGACCGCTGCTGCGCAGCTCCAGGCCCGGCACGTCGCGGGCGCTCACCTCGCCGCCGCTCTCGGCCGCGGCGGTCAGCTCGAAGCTCGAGCCGGGCGCCACCACCAGCCGCAGGTCGCCGTGGCGCGCGCGGGCCGTGAGCGCCTCGGAGAGCGGCCCGGCCGGCTCCAGCGTCAGCCCGCCGCGGCGGGTCTCGGCCTCCCACGGCCCGCGCACGCGCAGCAGGCTCACGTCGCCGAACTCGGAGAGCACACGCCCGCCGCCCGACAGGTCCTCGGCCTGCAGCTCGCCCCGCTCGAGGGTCAGCTCCACCCGCCCGGCCACGCGCGCGAGGGTCAGGTCGGCCCGGCCGGCCTTGAGCGTCAGGCCTCCGCCCAGGTCCTCGAGGCGCAGGTCGCCGCGCTCGTGCTGCACGGTGACGGGCCCCTGGACGCGCCGCAGCGTGAAGCCCTCGCCGCCCGAGGTCTCGAGGCGCGCGCCCGCCGACAGGTCCTCGGCCTCCAGGCCGGCGCTGCGTCCCTCGAAGCGCAGCTCGCCCGCGAGGGCGGACAGCCGCGCCGAGCCGCGCTCCTGGCGCACCACGCAGGCCCCGGCGCGCTCCACCCGCAGGTCGCCGCCCTGCAGGTCGACCTCGACCGCCGCCACGTCGCTCAGCGACACGTCGCCGCGCCGGGCGGTGAGCGCCAGGGCGCCGCGCACCCGGGCCACCTCGACGTCGGCGCGCCGGGCCTGCAGCTTGACCGCCCCGGACACGTCCTCCACGCGCAGGTCCTCGTAGGCCGCCTCGGCCTCGACGGCGGCCAGGCCGGAGAGGCTGGTCGCGCCGTACTCGTTCTTGACCGCGGCGCTCGCGTCGGGCGGTAGCTCGATCTCGAAGTGGGTCTCGAGGCCGGAGTCGCGCAGCGGGCCCTCCTCGAGCTCACGGCGGTTGGTCGAGACCTCGAGCCCGTCGCCGGCCGCCACGACCTTCAGCTGGACGCGGCCGGCCAGCTCCCGGGCGCGGGCCTCGTCCGGGGCGAAGACGGTCTTGCGCAGCAGCACGCGGGCCTGGCCGGCCGGCGCGACGCCCCGCACGCTGACGCTGCCGAAGGCGTTGGCGAGCCGCAACGTGCCGCCGGCCGGGAAGGGCAGCTCCCGCCGCTCCTCGAAGGAGTGCGAGGGTCCCTCGAAGCGGCCCGGGTGGACCCGGCAGCCGGAGGGGCCGAGCTCGAAGTGGCCGCGCAGCGCGAAGGCTCCCTCGAGCAGCCCGCCCGCGGCCAGGATGGCCAGCAGCAGCAGGATCTTCCGTCCGCTCACACCAGCCTCCCGGAGTCGTCGCCGGCGTCACCGTCCGCCGCGGGCGGCGGCACCATCGGCCGGGGCCGCAGCGCCGCCCAGTTGTAGAGCTCGAGCAGGCCCCAGATCACCAGCAACCCGGGCCACCAGGTGCGCAGGGTGGCCAGCAGGTCGAGGCGCCCGAGGTTGGCGGCGGTCCAGAGCACGCCCACCGCCACCAGGGCCACCCCGGCCACCACGCCCTCAATCGCGGGGATCGGCCTCAAGGCCTGCCTCCGGCGCGCGCCGACGCTGCAGCGAGGCGCGCAGGAACAGCCCGCCGGCGACGATGAGCAGCACGGGCCAGTAGCGATGGAAGTCGGCCAGCCGCAGCCAGCCGAGGTTGTTGAGCAGCAGCAGCAGGCCCAGGCCGACCAGCGTGGCGCCCCAGGCCGGCGACTCGGCCGCCGGCTCCTCGGGCAGCGCCGGGCCGGCCGCCAGGCGCACCGCCGAGACGTAGGCGTCCACCACGGCGTAGAGCACCGTGAAGGGGATCAGGAAGGCGAAAGGCAGCGGGCTGTCGCCGGCCAGGTAGATGGCCGAGACGAAGACCGCGAAGATGGTCAGGGCCTTCGCCATCTGGCCCAGGTAGACGTGGCCCAGCCCCAGGCCCGGGAAGACCAGGGCCAGGAACAGCGCCACGGCCGGCGACTTGGCCCGCGCCGGGGCGGGAGGCCCGGGCAGCGGCGGCGCCACCCGCGTGACCGCCGGGGGCGCCGGCGGGGCGGGCGGCTCGGGCAGCGGCGCGGCCTCGCCTTCGATCTTCTCCACGACCGTCGGTTCCGTGCTCATGCTCCCGCTCCTTCGAGTCTCCGGGCCGGCCCGTCCTGCGGGCCTCCCACCAGGGGGACGAGGCGCGCCTCGCGCCGGTTCGAAAAGATCTCGTTCGCGCCGCTGCTCGGCTTGGTCCCGCCGGCGCCCCCGGGGTTGCGCCCCGGCCGCGGCGCCAGCAGGCGGCGGTAGTCCTCGACCCGCTGGCCCACCCGCTCGAGGTTGTCCTCGAAGGCCGTACCCACCACGACGTTGAGCAGCCGCACCTCGTCCACCAGGCGCTCCTTGCCCTCGCGCAGGTAGGCGCTGGTGGTGGAGCCGCGCTCCAGCAGTCGCGCCGACAGGCGGCGCGCGGCGGTCGGGCTGAGGCCGCCCAGCGCCGACCAGGCCGCCAGCACCGCCAGGAAGACGGCCGCGGCCTGCAGGGCGGAGA
>JBDIBD010000275.1:0-6721 GCA_039812725.1 Vicinamibacteria bacterium
GCTCGCGGCCCTGGCGGATCCGCGCGGACACGCGCGCGTGTCGGCGGTCGAGGCGCTCGGGCGCATCGGCACGGCCGCGGCGGTGCTGCCTCTCAAGGAGGCCATGTCGCGGGCCGGCTTCGGCGAGCGGGGCCTGGCCCGGGAACTGCGCCAGGCCGTCGCCCGGATCCAGTCCCGACTGCCCGGCGCGTCGCCGGGCCAGCTCTCGCTCGCCACGGGCGAGACGGGTCAGCTCTCGTTGGCCGAGGCCGAGAGCGGCCGGCTCTCGCTGGCCGAGGGAGAGCCGGGGGCGCTCTCGCTGCCGCGGCCAGGGGAGCCGGCCCGGGAGCCTTGAGCCGCGAGCCTCGTGGCGGCGCCTCGTCGCCCGTTGGGCGTACACTGCGGGCAGCGTCTTCACTGGAGGTCGACATGACCCGCTGCGCCCGGCTCTTCGCCTGCTCCGCGCTGGCGCTCGCCCTGTTCCTCGCCACAGCCCCGCGCGCCGCCGCAGCCGGGCCCGCGCCCGGCACGCCACCCGAGATGGTGGCGGCCTACGGCTCCCTGGCGGACGGCATCCTGGCCCTCAAGCGCGCCGAGGCCAGCCTGGTGCGCTCGATCCTGGCCGCTGCCCACGGCCACGCCCAGGCCGAGCTGGGACGGGCCCAGAAGGCCATCGCGGCCAAGGACGCGGCCGCGACCCGGACCGCGCTCGAGGCCCTGGCCGGCGACGTGGCGCAGCTGGCCACGGAGGGCGACGCCGCGGTGGGCGCGGTGCGCAAGCGCCTGATCGAGGGCGGTCACCACCACCACGCCGACGGCGAGGCCCAGGGCCTCTACGACGAGGGCTACGTGGTGGTCACGCGCGCGGCGAAGCAGCGCCTGCTCGACTCCTCGCGGGCCCTGGCGCAGATGGCGGCCTCGCCGAAGGCCGAGGCGCTCGCGGCCGAGTGGCAGAAAGTCGAGGCCGTCTACGCCGAGCTGGCCGCGCGTCAGTAGCCGGCTGGCCGCGCTGACGCTCGGGCTGGCGGTGGCCGCGCCCGGGGCCCAGGCCGGGGACCCGCCCGGGCCGGCCCCGCGGCTGCAATTCGTGAACGTGGCGCCGCAGGCCGGGCTGACGCGCGTGCTGCTGGCCGGCCGACCCGAGAAGGACCACCTGCTCGACTCGGCCGGGGCCGGGGCGGCCTTCCTCGACTACGACCGCGACGGCCGCCTCGACGTCTTCCTGCCGAACGGCTGGCGGCTGGAGGGAGCGCGCGTGGCGGAGCGCGGCCGGCACGCGCTCTACCGCGGCCTGCCCGACGGGACCTTCCGCGACGTGACCGACGAGGCCGGCGTCTCCGGCGACGGGCAGTGGGGCGCCGGGGCCTTCGCGGCCGACTACGACGGCGACGGCTGGCCCGACGTCCTCGTCACGGGCTTCGGTCCGAACCGGCTCTACCGGAACCTCGGCAACGGGCGCTTCGCCGAGAACGCCCGGGAGGCCGGCGTCGACTCGCCGGGCTGGAACACCGGGGCGGCCTTCTTCGACGCCGACGGGGACGGCGACCTCGACCTGTACGTGGCGGCGTACATCGACTGCACCCTGCAGGACGTGCTCGCCGCGCGCCGCGCGCTGGGCTGGCGCGGCCTGGAGCAGGTGGCGATGGGGCCCTTCGGCCTCGAGGGCGCTCCCGACCGCTTCTTCCGCAACCAGGGCGGCGGCCGCTTCGTGGACGCCAGCGCCGAGGCGGGGCTTCAGGACAAGGCCCTGGCCTTCGGCTTCGCGGTGCGGGCCGCCGACGTGGACGACGACGGCGACCTCGACCTCTACGTCGCGAACGACTCCGACCCGAACTACCTCTACCGCAACGAGGGCGGCGGCCGGTTCAAGGAGGTGGGGGTCTGGTCGGGCTGCGCGCTCGACGAGAACGGCGCGGCCCAGGCCGGCATGGGCCTGGCCGCCGGCGACGCCACGGGCGACGGCCGGCTCGACCTCCTCGTGACCAACTTCTCCGAGGACTTCTCGACGCTCTACCGCGGGCTGGGCGGCGGCCTGTTCGAGGACGTCTCGCGCGGCAGCGGCGTGGGGCCCGCCACGCGCCGCTGGCTGTCCTGGGGGGCCGCCATGGCCGACCTCGACAACGACGGCGACCTCGACCTGGTGGTGGCCAACGGCCACATCTACCCCCAGGTCGACCGGCACCCGGAGGTCGTCGGGCGCTACGCCCAGCGCAACCTGCTGCTCGAGAACCGCGGCCCGGGGGCCTCGCCGCAGTTCGTCGACGCCACGGCCGAGGCCGGCCCCGGCTTCGAGGAGCTGCTGTCGAGCCGCGGCCTGGCGGTGGGCGACTACGACGACGACGGCGACCTCGACCTGCTGGTCACGAACCTCGACGCCCCGCCCAGCCTGCTGCGCAACGAGAGCCGTGGGGGCGCGTGGCTGACCGTGGTCTGCGAGGGGCCGCGCGGCGAGCCCGGCCCGGTCGGCACCACGGTGACGGTGCGGGCCGGCGGCCGCACGCAGCAGCGCGACGTCGCCGCCGGGGACTCGTTCCTGAGCACCCACGACCCGCGCCCGCACTTCGGCCTGGGCGCGGCCGAGCGCGTGGACGAGGTCGACGTGCGCTGGCCGGACGGCAGCCACTCGCTCCGCAAGGACGTGGCCGCGCGCCAGTTCCTGCGCGTCCGGAAGGGGAGCTGAGCGGCGGCGTTGCTGCGGGCCCGCCCAGGTGACTACAATGACCACATGGGCCGAGCCGTCGAGGTCGGGGCGCGGGAGCTGAAGACGCGGCTGGGGGCCTACCTGCGGCGCGCGCGCGAAGGGCAGCGCATCCTGGTCACCGAGCGCGGCACCCCCGTGGCCGAGCTGCGCGGCCTGCCAGCCGAGGCGGGTACCCTCGCCGAGCGGCTGGAGCGCCTGGAGGCGCAGGGCCTGGTCAGCCGGCCCGAGCGCCGCCGGCTGGCCGCCCTGCGCGGCGTGCGCTCCGTGGGAGCGACGGCCTCCGACGCGGTGCTCGAGGACCGCGAGGACCGCTTCTGATCCGCTACTTCGACGCCAGCGCGCTGGTGAAGCGCTACGTCGCGGAGCCGGATAGCGCGCGCGTGCGCCGCTGGCTCGCAGCCGGCAACGCGGCCACGGCCCGGCTCACGGCGCTGGAGATCGCCTCGGCGCTGGCTCGGCGCTGCCGCGAGGGCGCCTTCCCCGCCGCCGAGCGCGACCGCGCGCTGTCCGCCTTGGAGTCGGACCTGTCGGCGCTGCGCGTGGTCGAGCTCTCGCCGCCGGTGGTGCGCGGGGCCCGGGAGCTGCTCTTGCGCCACGCCCTGCGGGCAGGCGACGCGGTCCAGCTCGCGAGCGCGCTCCTGCTGCGGCGCGAGCTGGCCGTCGAGGTCCGTTTCGCGGCCTACGACGAGCGCCTGAAGGCCGCGGCGCGGGCCGAAGGGCTGGACGTCGTCCCCTGAGCCCGCCCGCGCGGACCGCGCCTACTGCTCCCAGGGCAGGTCGGGCTTGCCGAAGTGGCCGTAGTTGGTCGTGCGCCGGTAGATCGGGCGCAGCAGGTCCAGGCGCTCGATGATGGCCGCCGGGCGGAAGTCGAAGCCGCGCACGAACTCGGCCGCGGCGGCCGGGTCGCCCGTGCCGAAGGTGTCGACCTTGACCGAGACCGGGCGGGCCACGCCGATGGCGTAGGCCACCTGGATCTCGGCCCGCCGCGCCAGGCCGGCCTTGACGATCTGGCGGGCCACGAAGCGGCAGAAGTAGGCCCCGCTGCGGTCCACCTTGGACGGGTCCTTGCCCGAGAAGGCCCCGCCGCCGTGGCGCGCCGCGCCGCCGTAGGTGTCGACGATGATCTTGCGGCCGGTCACGCCGGCGTCGGCCGAGGGGCCGCCCTCGACGAAGCTGCCGGTGGGGTTGGCGCTGAAGCGGATCTCCCGCGAGTACCAGCCGTCGAGCACGCGCGGGGCCAGCCGCTGCTCGACGTAGGCGCGCACGTCGGCCTGGCTGGCCGAGGGGGCGTGCTGGGCCGAGACCAGCACGTCGCTGACGCGCACCGGCCGGTCGCCCTCGTAGACCACCGAGACCTGGCTCTTGCCGTCGGGGCGCAGGAAGGGCGCCCGGCCGCTGCGGCGGTCCTCGGCCAGGCCGCGCGCCAGCCGGTGGGCCAGCACGATCGGCAGCGGCGGCAGCGCCGGGGTCTCGTCGGTGGCGTAGCCGAACATGATGCCCTGGTCGCCGGCGCCCTGCTCCTTGCGGTCGTCGGCGGCGTGGTCGACGCCCGCGCCGATCTCCCACGACTGGCCGGTCACGAACTCGAAGATCTGCACGCCGTCGGCGTTGAAGCGCTCGGCCGGGTCGGTGTAGCCGATCTCGCGGATGGCCTGGCGCACCACCTGCAGGTGGTCGACGCGCTCGGGCGAGCGGATCTCGCCCGCCAGCACCACCGTGCCCGACTTGCACAGCACCTCGCAGGCCACCCGCGTGCGCGGGTCGCGCTCGAGGTAGGCGTCGAGGATCGAGTCGGCGATCAGGTCGCAGACCTTGTCGGGGTGGCCCTCGGCCACCGACTCGGAGGTGAAGGTGTACGTGGTCCCGGCCAAGCCGGGGACGGGGCGGGCCGCGGCGGCCGCGACCAGGCTGCTCTCGCTCATGGTTCGCTTTTCCTCTCGGATGGGGACCGGCTCAGGCCGTCCACCTCAGGTCCTCGGCCGGCATCGGGGCGCCGCGCGGCGTGAAGCGCAGCGACAGGGTGCAGCCGCGCTCGCCCGGGTAGCGGCTGAGCAGCTCGTCGCGGCGGCGGCGCGCCTCGTGCAGGTCGGCCGTGCCCAGCGAGCGGCGCACGCGCTCCTTCTGCCAGCCCGGCAGGTGCACGGTGAAAGCCACCCACCACAGGCGCCCGTTGCGCCAGAGGTGGTGGTCGGGATCGGTCGGGTCGTCGGCTCGGCTCCGGTCCATGTGCTCGTCTCCTTCGACGAACAACCGGAGCGGCCTCACGCGCCCCGCCGGGGCGCGCTGGACACTTCGTTGCCGGGCCATCGTCTGGCCGCGGCCACATCTTCCTCCCCGAACGGCCGGGAGGAACCGGCACCTTGGGATGCCCGCCCAGGTTGCCGGGCCCGCGAAGCGGGCCTCTCCGGATGTCTCCCCTAATCTGCCAGAGCCCGGCCGCGGGCGCAAGTCCCGGCCGTGTCATAGCCGGCCGCTCGCGCTCTCGCTCGCGGTGCTACCATCCCCTCACAGCCATGCCGGACCGCGCCAGGGACGGGACGCCGCTCAGCCACGTCGACAATGCCTGGCTGCACATGGAGGACCCCACCAACCTGATGATGGTGACGGGGATCTTCCGGCTCGACCGGCCCCTGCCCCTCGAGCTGCTGCGCGACACGCTGCAGGCGCGCATGACCGACCGCTTCCCGCGCCTGCGCCATCGCGTGCGCCAGGAGGGCTCGCAGGCCTACTGGGTGGCCGACCGCACCTTCGACGTGGCCGCCCACGTCCACCGCCTGGCCCTGCCCGAGCCGCGCGGAGCGGCCGAGCTGCGCGACGTGGTCAGCGACCTGATGAGCACGCCGCTCGACTTCAGCAAGCCGCTCTGGCAGTGCCACCTGATCGAGGGCGTGGACGAGGGCTGCGCCGTGCTGCTGCGCCTGCACCACTGCATCGGCGACGGCGTGGCGCTGGTGCACGTGCTGCTGTCCATGGCCGACCTGGTCCCCGACGCGCCGCCGCTGCCGCCCCAGCCGCGCCGGCGGCGGCGGGCCGAGGCGGTCGGCAGCCGCCTGGGCTGGGCCTTCGGCCGAGCCCTCGACGCGGTGGCCGGCACCGTGGCCGGCACGGTGGGCGCGGTCACCGGCACCATGCGCGTCTCGCGCCAGATCGGCGCCATCGTGCAGGAGACCGTGCAGGCCGTGCGCCACCCCTCGCACCTGCTGGAGCTGACCCAGAGCGCGGCCCAGGGGGCCCAGGTGCTGTTCGAGATGCTGATGCGGCCCAGCGACCCGCCCACGCCCTTCAAGGGCCCGTTGGGCGTGCGCAAGCGCGCGGCCTGGACGCGTCCGATCGAGGTGAAAGACGTCAAGGAGTGCGGCCAGGCGGTGGGGGCCACCATCAACGACGTGCTGCTGGCGGCCGTCACCGGCGCCCTGCGGCGCTACCTGGTGCGGCGCCGCTTCGAGGTGCACGGGCTCGAGATCAACGCCATGGTGCCGGTCAACCTGCGCCCGCTCGAGCGGGCCGACGACCTGGGCAACGAGTTCGGGCTGATCTACCTGGCGCTGCCGGTGGGCGAGCCCGAGGTGGCCGAGCGGCTGCGGCTGGTCAAGCAGCGCATGGACGAGATCAAGCGCTCGCCCGAGCCGCTGGTGGCCTTCCAGGTGCTGAACGCGCTGGGGCTGGCCCCGCGCGAGATGGCCGACACGCTCATCAACATGTTCGGCGCCAAGTCCACGGCGGTGATGACCAACGTGGCCGGCCCGCGCCAGCCCATCTACTTCGCCGGCCGCAAGGTCGAGTCGGTGCTGTTCTGGGTGCCGCAGTCCGGGCGCATGGGCCTGGGCGTCAGCATCCTCAGCTACAACGGCCGGGTGGTGGTGGGCGTGGCCACCGACGCCGGCCTGGTGCCCGACCCCGAGCGGCTGGCGCAGGACTTCGCCGACGAGTACGCGGCCCTGGCGGCCTGGGCGCGCCAGAGGGCGGCCGAGGCCGCGCCGCTCGAGTTCGTGCTGGTGGGCGCGCCCGAGCCCGCACCGGCCCCGCGGCCGCGCGCGCGGA
>JBDIBD010000276.1:0-6649 GCA_039812725.1 Vicinamibacteria bacterium
GGCGCGCGGCCCCGTCCGGCTGGCGGCGCGCGGCCGCGCGCGACGCGCTGCTGGCCGCCCTGGCCCTGCTGCTGGCGCTGTGGGCGGTCTACGGCTTCCGGCTCGAGCTGCTCGACCGCGCCTCGCTGTGCGGCAAGGAGGTCGAGGGGGCCGCCCACACGGCCCTCGGGCCGCTGCCCTTCACGCCCTGGATCGAAGGCCTGCTCAAGCAGCTCCAGCACGGCCGCCAGGGGCACTACGGCTACCTGTTCGGGCGCACCGGTTACACCGGCTGGTGGTGGTTCTACCTCGCGGCGCTGGCCCTCAAGACCACGCTGGGGGCCCAGGCGCTGCTGCTGCTGCGGCTGCTGGCCTGGGCGCGGCGCCCGCCCGCGCGCGCGCGGCTGCTGACCGACCTGCTGCTGCTGGCCTACCCGCTGCTGCTGCTGGCGGTGATGAGCGCCGGGCGCACGCAGCTCGGGATCAAGTACCTCCTGCCGGCCTTCCCGCTGGGCCTGCTGGCGCTGGCCCCGGCGCTGCCCGACGCGGCCGCGGCCTTCGGCGGTGCCGGCCGCGCGCTGACGCTGGCGCTGTTGGCGCTGGGCGCGGCCGAGTCGCTGCGCGTGCACCCGCATCACCTGATGTTCTTCAACCTCTGGGCCGGCGGCCCGGAGGGCGGGCCGCGCTACCTGGTCGTGGGCGACGACTGGGGCCAGGACCAGCGCCGGCTGGCCGAGTGGCAGCGCGAGCACCGCCCCTGGCGTCTGCACTACACGTTCTTCAGCGGCAACCCGCGCCACTGGGGGGTCAACTACGAGAATCCCCCCTGCCAGCCGCGCATCGGCTTCTACGCCCTGCACGCGGTCGAGGTGCACCGCCCCAAGCGCACCCCCAGGGGCTGCCTCGACTGGCTGACGGTCGAGCCGCCCGACGAGCGCCTCGGCTACTCGATCTACCTCTACTCCGTGAGCAAGGACCGCATCCGGCGGCTGGAGGAGGAGCGCGGCCGGGTGGCGCCCTTCTGGAGCTCGGCCCTGCCGGCCAACGCGCCGGCCGCGCCCGGTCCCGAAGAGGAGGGCGAGCCGTGAAGAGCCTGGTGATCTACGCCGGCGGGCCGCTCGGCCGGCTGCGGCAGCCGGGCCCCGACACGCGCGTGGTGCTCTGGGACGAGGAGCGCGGCGGCGAGCTGGAGCGGGCCGGGATCCCCTTCCGCCCGCTCTCGAGCTACGTGGACGCGGCCGAGCGCGAGCGCGTCGAGCAGGTGGCCATGGCCTGGACCAAGGCCTTCGGCCGGCGGGCGCTGCAGGGCGGCCGCAACCTACGCGAGCTGCTGCGCTTCGGCCCGGGGCCGTCGCTGTGGTGGTGGGCCGAGCTGTACCTGCACCACTCCACCGCGGCCACGCGCTGCGTGCGGCTGGTGGAGGCCTTCAACCGCCTGCTGGAGGCCGAGGCCCCCGACGAGGTCCAGGCCCTGGGCCTGCGCGACGACGAGGCCCTGCTGCTGGCGCGCACCTGCACGGCCTGGCGCGCGCTCTACGACGGGCCGGCCCCGCGCCCGCGCCGCGGCCGGGCCACGCTGCTGGTCTCGCTGAGGAGCCGCCTCAACACCCTCAAGACCTTCGGCAGCGCCCTCAAGGCCACGCTGCTCGGGCGTCCGCCGCGGCCCGCCGCGAGCACGGAGACGCCCGTGCTCTTCCTGTCCCACGCGGCCTTCTGGCGCGAGCGGCACGACCCGCTCAGCGACCAGCGGGTCGAGTACGAGCACTACTTCGACCGCATCCTGCCGGAGACCGCCGCGCAGCCCGACCTCGCGCCGTTCGTGGTGGCCGTGGGGCCCCAGGCCGCCTTCCGCCGCCGCGGCCCGAAGGGCCAGCTGGCCGACTGGGTGCGGCTTTCGGCCGACACGCGCCGCTACGTGCACGTCAACCGCTACACGCGCCTCGGCGTCTTCCGCGAGACCTGGCGCGCCACGCGGAGGGCCCGCCGGCTGTGGCGCGAGCTGCGCTCGGCCCCGGGGCTGCTGGAGGCCCTGTCGCACAGCGGCGTACGCTTCGGGGACCTGCTGGCCGACGGCCTGGCAGCCACGCTGCTGCTGCAGGTGCCGTGGGCCGCGCGCAGCCTGGCCGAGAGCCACGAGGTGCTGCGGGCCGTGCGCCCCGGGCTGCTGGTGCTGTACGCCGAGTCGAGCGGCTGGGGCCGGGCGGCCCTGGCCGCCGCCGAGGCCGCGGGGGTCCCGAGCGTGGCGCTGCAGCACGGCATCCTCTACCCGGGCTACTTCTCCTACGTGCACGAGCCCGACGAGGGCGAGTGCCCGCGCCCGAACCGCACGGCCGTCTTCGGCACGGCGGCGCGCGACTTCCTGGTGGCCCGCGGCGGCTACGAGCGCGAGTCGCTGGTGCTGACCGGCAGCCCCAAGTTCGACGCCCTGCTGTCGGCCGCCGCGCGCTGGGACCACGGCGCCCTGCGCCAGCGCCTGGGCCTGCAGGCGGGCGAGCGGCTGGTGGTGCTGGCCAGCCGTTTCCGCGGCATTCGCAGCACCTACCAGGCCGTCGGCAGCGCCTTCCCGGCCCTGGTGCGGGCGGTCGAGGCCCTGCCGGCCGCGCGCCTGCTGGTCAAGCCCCACCCGGCCGAGCCGGCCGCCCCCTACGAGGCCGTGCTGCGTGAGCTCGGCGCGAGCCGCGCGCGCGTCCTGCCGCCGGCCGCGGACCTGCTCGAGCTGCTGTGCGCCTGCGACCTGCTGGTGACGGTCGAGTCGCTCTCGGCCGTCGAGGCCCTGGCCCTGGGCCGGCCCGTGCTGGTGCTCAACCTGCCCACCAACCTGGCCGAGCTGGTCGAGGCCGGCGCCGCCCTGGGCGTGCCGGAAGGGCAGGACCCGGCCCCGGCCCTGGCCGCCGCACTCTTCGACGAGGCCGTGCGCGAGGGGCTGCGGGCCGCCCGCGACGCCTACGTGGCGGCCGTGGCCGGGGGCCTGGACGGGCAGGCCACGGCCCGCATCGTCGAGCTGCTGCGCCAGACGGCGCGGCACGACCGGGCGTGCTAACGTCTAGGGCCGTGCGAGCCACTTCCCTGACTCTGGGCACCCGCGCCGTCGGTCCAGGCCAGCCCTGCTTCGTCCTGGCGGAGGTGGCCTCGGCCCACGGCGGCTCGGCCGACGTGGCCCTGCGCATGCTCGAGGCGGCCTTCAAGATGGGCGCCGACGGCATCAAGTTCCAGCTCTTCCGGGCCGACCAGCTGGTGGTGCGGCGCCACCCGGGGCGCAAGGACTTCGAGCAGATCGAGCTCTCGGCGCGCGACTGGAAGAAGGTCCTCAAGGCCGCGCGCGGCTCGGGGCTGACGCTGCTGGTGGAGGCCTTCGACCGGCCCTCGCTGGAGCTGGCCCTGGAGCAGGGCGCCGACGGGTTCAAGGTCCACACCACCGACATGGAGAACCCCGAGTTCATCCGCGCAGTGGCGGCGGCCGGCCGGCCGGTCTTCTTCGCCACCGGCGGCGTCCCCGAGGCCGCGCTGGGCGAGGCCCTCGACCTGGCCGGGGAATGCCCGCTGGGGCTGCTGCACGGCTACCAGACCTTCCCCACGCCCATCGAGGAGATCCGCTACCTCGAGATCCAGGCCATGAAGGACCGCTGGCGCCTGCCGGTGGGCTTCCTCGACCACACCGACGGCGGCTCGGCCTTCGCGCTCGTGGCCCCGGCCCTGGCCGTGGCGCACGGCGCCGACCTGGTCGAGAAGCACTTCACCCTGGACCGCTCCGAGAAGGGCTTCGACTACCAGTCCTCGCTCAACCCCGAGGACTTCTACCGCATGGTCGAGCTGCTGCGGCAGGCCGAGCGGGCCCAGGCCGAGGGCGGGCCGGGCGAGCCCGAGGGGGCCCGCCGGTACCACCGCATGATGGCGCGCTCGATCGTGGCCGGGCGACTGATCGCGCGCGGCGAGGCCCTGACGGCCGAGCTGCTGGCCTTCAAGCGCACCGACCCGCGGCACGAGCCGGGCCTGCCGCCGCGCGAGGCCCACCGCCTGATCGGCCGCCGCGCCACGCGGCCGATCCAGGCCGACGAGGTCCTGCGCGAGGAGCTGCTCGAGTGATGCCGTTGCGCACCGAGCCGCGCGTGGTGGGCCTGGTCTCGGCCCGCATGGCCTCCTCGCGCTACCCCGGCAAGGCCATCGTGCCGCTGGCCGGCCGGCCGCTGCTGCAGGTGCTGCTGGAGCGCGTGGCCTCGGTGCCCTGCCTCGACAGCGTCTGCCTCGCCACCTCGCGCCGGCGCGAGAACCTGGTGCTGTTCGAGATCGCCAACGCGCTCGGCATCCCGACCTTCCAGGGCGACGAGGAGGACGTGCTGCGCCGCCACGTCGAGGCGGCCCGCATCATGAAGGCCGACCACGTGGTGCGCATCACCGGCGACAACCCGCTGACCGACCTCGAGACCATCGAGCGCCTGGTGGAGCTGCACCTGCGCGAGCAGGCCGACTACACCTACGTGCCGGGCGACGCGCTGCTGATGGGCATCCTGCCCGAGGTGGTCTCGCGCCGGGCCCTGGAGCTGTCGTGGGAGCGCGGCGAGGCGCGCCACCGCTCCGAGCTGGTGACGCTCTACATCAAGGAGCACCCCGCCGAGTTCCGCATCTCGATCGGCAGCCTGCCGGAGGGGCTCTACCGCCCCGACCTGCGCCTGACCGTGGACGAGGCCGCCGACGTGGAGCTGATGCAACGCCTGTTCGAGCGCCTGCAGCGCCCGGGCCAGCAGGTCAGCACGCGCGCGGCCATCGAGCTGCTGGAGCGCGAGCCGGCCCTGGCCGGGATCAACGCCCACCTTCGCCACAAGGCCCCCAACCTGCGCTCCGTGCAGCTCGACGAGGCCATCCTGGCCACCAAGCGCCGCGCCGGGAGCCTGCCCGGCTAGCCGGAAGGAAGGACCCCCATGAAGAGCAGCTTCGAGATCGCCGGCCAGCGGGTCGGCAAGGGCCAGCCGTGCTACGTGATCGCGGAGGCCGGCGTCAACCACAACTGCGACCTGCAGCTGGGCCTGCGCCTGGTCGACGAGGCCAAGACCGCGGGCGCCGACGCGATCAAGTTCCAGAACTACACCGCCTCGAAGATCTCGACCCGCGTGGCCCCGCGCTACTGGGTCGAGCCCCAGGACCCGCAGGGCACCCAGTGGGACACCTTCGCCAAGCTCGACAAGCTCTCGAGCGAGGAC
This sequence comes from Vicinamibacteria bacterium, assembly GCA_039812725.1. Lineage (GTDB taxonomy): Bacteria > Acidobacteriota > Vicinamibacteria > Fen-336 > Fen-336 > JBDIBD01. Next base: position 5,175 of record JBDIBD010000276.1, read on the forward strand.
TTCGCGCGCCTGCTCGAGCACGCCCGCCGCATCGGCCTCACGGCCTTCTCGACCCCCTTCGACGACCAGGCCGTGGACTTCCTCGACGGCCTGGGCGTGCCGGCCTTCAAGATCGCCTCGGCCGACCTGACCTGCCACCCGCTGCTGGAGCGCGTGGCCCGGCGCGGCAAGCCGGTGATCCTGTCGACCGGAACCTCGACCCTGTCCGAGGTCGAGGAGGCCCTGGAGGTCTGCCGGCGCGCGGGCAACGAGCAGGTGGTGCTGCTGCACTGCACGCTCAAGTACCCCTGCCCGCCGGAGGGGATCAACCTGCGCATGATGGAGCACCTCATGCGGGCCTTCCCCGAGGTGCCGGTGGGGCTCTCCGACCACTCGCTCGGGATCAGCGTGCCGCAGGCCGCCGTGGCGCTGGGGGCCTGCATGATCGAGAAGCACTACACCGTCGACAAGACGCTGCCGGGCTCCCCCGACCACCACCTCTCGGTCGACCCGCCCGAGCTGCGCGCCCTGGTCGACGGCATCCGCACCGTGGAGGCCGCCCTGGGCAAGGCCCAGAAGGGCCTCGAGCCGCTCGAGACCGAGGCCTGGAAGTTCGCGCGCCGCTCGGTGACCTCGGCCGTCCCCATCGCCAAGGGCGCCACCATCACGCGCGAGATGCTGACCTACAAGCGTCCGGGCACCGGCATCAGCCCGCGCTTCTTCGACTTCGTGGTCGGCCGCGTGGCGCGGGTGGACATCCCCGAGGACACCACCATGACGTGGGAGATGATCTAGGCCACGGTCGCCCGCGTGACACCGGGCCCCGGCCAGGCCGCGTCGCCGGCCAGCGCGCGCCCGCCCCGCCTCTGGCTGGCGCTGCTGGCGCTGTGTCTTCCGGCCTGGTGGCTGGGCGTGCGCGCCACGGGCCGGCTCGACTGGCCCGAGGACGCCGACCTCTACCGCGACATCGCCCAGGCCGAGACGTTCGCGCGCGGCCGCCTGCTGGCCGACCCCTTCTACGCGGGAGAAGGGCTCTGGTACAACCCGCTCGTGCCGCTGCTCGTGGCCGGCAGCGCGCGCGCCAGCGGCCAGCCCGTGCACGTGCTCTACACGCGCCTGGGGCCGTTCCTCAACCTGCTCGCGCCGCTGGCCTTCGGTCTGCTCCTGGCGCGGCTGGCCGGCCCTGCGGCCGGCCTGACGGCGGCCTTTGCCTTCGTCTACCTGGGCGACCCGCGCGAGCCCCCCTGGGCCTCGCCGACCTACTCGCCCTGGCTCTTCAGCGCCAGCTTCGCGCAGGGCCTGTTCTGCCTGACGCTGCTGGCCCACGGCTGGGCGCGCGGGGCCCGGCGGCCGGGGTGGGCGACCGCGGCCACGGGCGCGCTGCTCGGCCTGACCTTCCTGGCCCACACCGCCCCGGGCCTGCTGGCCGCCCTGCTGTGCGGGGGCCGCGAGGCCTGGGACGTCGCGCGTGCTCCCGCGGGCTCGCGCGCCGCGCG
>JBDIBD010000277.1:0-6607 GCA_039812725.1 Vicinamibacteria bacterium
CGCGGACGCAGCCCGCCCAGGGCCCGCGCCGCGGCCGCGCGCACGCCCGCGTCGGGGTCGTCGGCCAGGCGGCGGACTAGCCCGTCCAGGTGGCGGTCGGCCTGCCCGCGCAGGAAGAAGGCCGCGGCCTCGCGCCGGGCCGGGTCGGGGTCGTCGAGCAGGCTGGCCGGGTCCTGGCCGGGGGACAGGAGCCGGCGGCGGTCGAAGGACTGCGGGATCCAGCCGTGCGCCGAGAAGGCGGCGGCCACCGTCTCCGCGCCCCCCGGGGTGAGGTGGTCGTAGTCGAGGAAGGCGGCCGTGCCCTGGGGCTGCAGCGCGGGCAACAGGTCCAGCAGATCCAGCCCTTCCAGCCGGCAGACCGCGGCCAGCTGCTGCTGGGCCACCGGGGCGGGCGCGCCCGGGACAACCTGGAAGCGGAACGGGAAGACCATCACCGCCAGGCGCGCGCCGGACTGCTCGACGTCCTGGCGCAGGGCGTGCAGCTGCTCGCGGAAGAGACGCCAGCCCTCGCGCACGCGGCGGGGCGGGGGCTCAACGAACAGCTCCTCCACCGCGGCGATCTCGCGCCCGCCCGCGTCCACCACGCGCCGCACCAGGGCCGAGCGCCGGTGCAGCCAGGCCAGCCAGCCGGCCGGCCGGGAGAGGTTGTTCTGCAGCTCGGGGACGTCGTTGAGGCAGACCGCCAGCACGACGAGGTCGGGCTGGTAGCGCCGCGCGAGGCGCTCGTAGGCCAGCAGCTCCTGGCGCGTCGACCAGCCCTGCAGGGCCACGTTGAAGACCTCGACCCGCCAGCCCTCGTCGTCGAGCTGCGCCTGCAGCACGCGCGGGTAGGCCTCCGTAGCGCTCACGCCGTGGCCCATCGTGACGCTGTCGCCGAGGAAGACCAGGCGGAAGGTGCGGGGCGGCTTCTCGAGCGGATGGGGCCGGTCGCGCAGGCCGTCGGTGTTGACCTCCGAGCGGGGCAGCCAGCCGGTGGACCCACCCCCCAAGGTGTAGAAGTCGCCCTGCCACATGCGCTCCCAGTCCCACAGGTAGGCGGCCACCTTGGGGCGCGGCCAGCGCCACTCCAGCCAGCGCGCGCCGCCTTCGAGGGCTAGCGCCGTGGCCGCGAAGCTGGCGGCGGCCAGGGCCAGGTTGGCCCAGGGGCTGGGCTTGGAGGGAGGCATGCCCGAGATCATGCCACGCCCGGCGCGCGGCCCCGGGACGCGGCCCTCAGGCGGCGGCGGGGGCCGCCTGGCGCGACGAGACCGCCGTCAGCTCCTTGTGGACGTCGGCGGCGCGCTGGAAGCGCCGGGCCGGGTCTTTCTCCAGGCAGCGCAGGATCAGCAGGGCCAGGTCCTCCGGCAGGCGCGGGTTGACGCGGCGCGGGTCGGGGGCGGGCTCCTGGACGTGCTTCAGGACCGTGGCCATGGCGGTCTCGCCCTGGAAGGGCAGCCGGCCCGTGAAGACCTCGAACAGCACCACGCCCAGGGCATAGAGGTCCGAGCGGAAGTCGGCCGGCAGCCCCTGGGCCTGCTCGGGGGGCATGTAGTCGGGCGTGCCCATCACCACGCCGTCCGTGGTGAGCCCGCCGTCGGCCTGCACCTCCGAGCGCCGCGCGATGCCGAAGTCCATGATCTTCAGCTCGCCGGTCTCCGGCAGGATCAGCATGTTGTGCGGCTTGACGTCGCGGTGCACCACGCCCTGCTGGTGGGCCGCGTTGAGGCCCGCGCACATCTGCTTGGCCACCCGCAGCCCGACCCCCAGCGGCAGGGCGCCCTTGTTCTGCACCAGCTCCTTGAGGGTGACGCCCTCCAGGTACTCCATGGAGATGTAGGGCGTGCCGTCCTGGGTCACGTCGAAGTCGTGGGTGCGCAGCACGTTCTTGTGGGTGATGCGGCGCGCCAGCCGCAGCTCCTCCTTGAAGCGCTGCAGCAGGGTCGGGTCGTTGGCGAGCACCTCGGGGCGCAGCACCTTGAGGGCCACCACCTCGTCGAGGCGCTTGTCCTCCGCCCGGTAGACGATGCCCATGCCGCCCTTGCCCAGCGTCCCCAGCACCTCGTAGCGGCCGGCGAAGAGCTGGCCCTTCTCGACCTGCACGCCGGCCTGGGCCGAGACGGCTGCGATGGCGGCGGTCTCGTCGCTGGCCGAGAGGGTCGGCTGGGCCTCGGCGCGCTTCATCTGGGTCATGCCCTCGTTGAGGTACTGGATCAGCTGCTCCTTCTCGCGCAGCTCGGCCAGCAGGCTGTTGAAGGCCCGCGCCAGCACCCCGATCTCGTCGCCGCTCTGGACCGCCACGGCGCCGCTGTAGGAGCCGTCCCGGGCGCGCTCGACCAGGCCCACCAGGGTGCGGACGGGGCCGGTGATGCGGCGCGCCCCGAGGGTCGCCAGGCCGAGGGCCGCGGCCATGACCGCCAGCGAGACGATCACGAGGCTGTTGCGGAACTGCAGGAAGCCGGCCATCTCGCGCGCCAGGCTGCGCAGCGCCACGACGCGGCCCAGGACCCGGCCCGAGACGTCCTTGAGCGGGGCCTGCACCGCGATGTACCGCTCGCCGCCCAGGTCGACGCCAAAGGGCGCCATCTCGGCCGAGGAGGCGGCCGAGGACAGGGCCGGCAGCAGCAGGGCGGCCTGACCGCCCAGCGACGAGGCCGCCAGCTGGGGCCCCTGCCCCTGGCCCTCGGAGACGAAGGCGATCTCGCAGTGGGTCAGCTTGCGCAGTTGCTCCGCCAGGGCCTGGTTGACCTCGTAGCCCGCCACCAGCACGCCCTTGGTGTCCTCGCCGGTGACCATCGGAGCGGAGACGGCGTGGTAGAGGCGGCTGCCCTGGCGCCAGAGCGTGCCGGCCGGCTTGCCCTGCTCGAGGGCCCCGCTCACCAGCGGGTCGCCCGAGAGGTCCTGCCCGGCCTCCTGCCCGTCGGCCCGGGCCACCACCACGCCCCCGGGGTCGGTGGCCAGGAACAGGTCGGGGCGGATGTCGGCCGCGCGCTCCTTGAGCGTGTCGGCCAGCGAGCTGCCCTCGCCCTGCTCGACCGCCGCCTCGACCAGCGGCTTCAGGTACGGGTCGTTGGCCAGCGCGCCCAGCCGGGCCTTGAGATTGGCGAAGCGGTCGGCCTGGAAGCTCTCCCACACCGTGCGCGTGTCGGCCAGCGCCTCCTGGATGGTGGTGCGCGCCAGGCGGTCGGCCTGCACGGTGGTGAAGGCCAGCGTGGTGCCGACCAGCGCCACGATCATCAGGCTGGTGAACAGTAGGATCTTCTGGGTCAGGCCCATGCGCGCCCCCTCCCCCCGGCCTCAGTACTTCTCGCCGGTGGAGTAGTCCTTGCCGAACTTGTTCTTGTGAGGAGCGCGCTTCCAGGTCGAGGCGTCCAGCCGCAGCTCGGCGCTCACCTCGCCCTCGCCCGGCACCACCACCTCGGTGCTGCTCTCGCCGCCGCGCTCGTGCCAGGCCTTGAGCACGTGCCGGCCGGCGGGCACGCCCTCGATGCGGAAGCCGCCGTCGGGCCCGGCCTTGGCGAAGAAGGGGTTGTCGCGCACCATCACGATGGCGCTCATCTGCGGGTGGATGTTGCAGTAGACCCGCACCAGCCCCGCGACCTGGAACGTGACCGAGCCGCTCTTCGGGCGCTTGTAGAGGTCGAGGTCGAAGCGGTTCTCGCCCGAGACCGAGAAGACGTTGTGCAGGATCGGGTCCTGGTTGGGGAAGTCGACGGTGCTGCCCACGGGCACCACCGTCACCTTGGGGACGAAGGCCTTGCCCTGCATCGTGATGGTGGCGCGCGTCGGGCGTGGCTTGGTCTTGACGTCGTCGACCCACACCACGGTGTCGCCCAGGTCGGCGGCCGCCTTGCCGGCCTTGTCGACCACCTGCACCCGCCCCGTCACCGACCCGGCCCCAGCGGCCTGGCCGACGGCCAGCGCCAGCAACAGCACGGCCTTGCGCACGTTTTTCCCTCCGCGTGACCCCGGCGAAGCATAGCACGCGGCATTTTCGGGGCCGGGCGGTCCGCCCCGGGACGGCCCTCCCCCTATAATCCGGCCACCATGTCCCTCCCGCTCGCGCTGGTCCTGGCGGCCGCGATCGACGGCGAGGCCGCGCTGAAGCACGCGGCCGCGCTCTCGGCCCTCGGCCCGCACAAGTGGGGCTCGCCCCTGACCGCCGCGGCGGCCTCCTACGTCGAGTCGCAGTTCCGCGCGGCGGGGCTCGACGAGGTGCGCCAGCAGCCGTTCACGGCCCAGGGGCTGACGGGCGCCAACGTGCTCGGGGTGCTGCGCGCCCCGGGGCCCGAGTTCCTGCTGGTCGGCGCGCACCACGACACGGCCCCCGAGGCCCCGGGCGCCTACGACGACGGCGGCGGCGTGGTCGGGCTGATCGAGGCGGCGCGGGTGCTGGCGCGCGACCGGGAGCGGCCGCGCACGCTGGTGTTCGCCTCCTTCGACGGCGAGGAGGCCTGGTCCACCGGCAAGACCCAGACGGCCGGCTCGCGCGCCTACCTCGAGAAGCTGGGGCCGGGCTCGCGCGACCTGGTGGCGGCCCTGGTGATCGAGATGTGCGGCTGGAAGTCCGGCACGCCGGTCTTCCACCCCATCCCCTACAAGGACCCGCTGAGGCCCGGGCGTTACGGCGTGACCCCCGCCTGGCTGATGCGCGCGGCGCTGCAGGGGACGCGCGCGGCGGGCGAGCCCTTCGGCGTGGGCGACCCGCTCATCCCCTGGCTCTACCAGCCGGCCGTGCGCACCTTCCGGGCCGGCCTGTACGGCGACGACCTGTCCTTCGTGCAGGCCGGGCTGCCGGCGGTCTTCGTGTCCGACTCGTCCCTGGCGGCCTTCTATCCCTGGTACCACCAGCCCGCCGACACCAAGGACAAGCTTAGCGCGGAAGCCCTGGAGCGGGTGGGTCGCGGCGTGCTGGGCGCGCTCGGGGCCCTGTCGCAGGCGCCGCGGCGGGCCGAGCCGGAGCGGCAGTGGTTCGCCGCCTTCGGGCTCGTGCTGGGCGAGGGGGCCCTGCTCGCGCTGGGGGCGCTGACGCTCCTGCCGGGGCTGTGGCAGGGGCACCGCGCCGGGCCGCGCTTCCTGGGCCTGCGCCTGGTCCAGGCCGCGCTTTTCGGCCTGCTGCTCTGGCGCCACCCGGTGCCGGCCCTGTTCGCGCTGGGCCTGCCGACGCTGCTGGCCTGGCTGGGGCCCCGGCTGCTGCTCCTGGCCGGGCTGCTGCCTCTGGCGCTGGTCGGGGCGGTGGGGTTGCTGGGCTGGCAGCGCGACCTCGTGCGCGGGCTGTGGCTCGAGCCCTGGGAGCTGGCCGCGCTGGCCGTCGCGCTGGGGCTCCTGCTCTACCGTCCCGGCGCCGCCGGGCCGCGCAAGGCCGCCCCCGCCCGCCGGAAACGCTGACCCGTCCGGCCGTACAATCGGAGCACCTTGGAACGCATCCTCGAAGGCAACCTCGACCGCTTCGGGCTGCCCGACCTGCTCTCTTTCCTGCAGATGGCGCGCCTCACGGCGGCGCTGGTGCTGGAGCGGCCCGGCCAGGAGAGCAAGGTCTTCCTGCGCGACGGCCAGCCGGTCTTCGCCACCTCGACCCACGACGCCCTGCGGCTCGGGGCCATGCTGGTGCGTCAGGGCAAGGTCCGGCCGGAGCAGGTCGAGGCCGCCATCCAGCGCGCTCGCTCGGCCGGCTTCCGCATCGGACAGGGCCTGATGCAGGCCGGACTGGTGGACGAGGCCGACCTGCAGCGGCTGCTCAAGGTGCAGGTCTCGGAGGTCATCTTCGAGCTGTTCGAGTGGCGCGAGGGGATCTTCACGGTCTACGACCAGGTGCCGCCGCCGTCCACGGCCGTCCAGCTCGAGGTCGACCTGCAGAACCTCATCATGGAGGGCGTGCGCCGGCTCGACGAGCGCGGGCGGGTGGCCGAGCTGCTGCCGGAGCTCGACGTGGTGGTCGAGGCCCTGGTCAACCACGAGCGGGTCAAGAGCAGCCTGTCGCTGACCCCCGAGGAGTGGCGCATCCTGTTCCTCGTGGACGGGCGGCGCACGGCGCGCGACATCTGCCGGCTGGCCGGCGAGCCCGACGAGCTGGCCACGCTCTCCGTGCTCTGCCGGCTCCTGCAGGCCAACCTCGTCGCGGTCGGCCCCGCGGCGCCTGCCGGGCCGGCGCCCACCTCGCTCGCGCCGATGCTGGCCGAGGGGGAGGGCGAGGGGACCCAGCTGGCCCAGTTCGAGAAGCCGGGGCCCGTGGCCGTGGAGTTCTCGTCGGGGGTGCGGCCGCGCTCGATCGAGGACGACACCAACGAGATCGTCAGCCCCAAGGCGGTGGCCTACCTGGCCCAGGCCCGGCACCTGACCATCAGCCGCCTGGTCCTGCTGCAGGGCGAGCAGGAGACCTCGTACCCGCTGACCAAGGACGCCTACACCCTCGGGCGCCACCGCAACAACGACATCGTCGTCGGCGACCCCAAGGTCTCCTCCTTCCACGCCCGCCTCGACCGCACCGCCGAGGGCTTTCTGCTGGTCGACCTGAGCAGCCGCAACGGCACCTACGTCAACTCCAAGCGCATCATCAACCAGCTGCTCCAGACCGGCGACGAGATCCGGCTGGGCACCGCCCGGCTGGTCTACAAGGTCGACTACAGCTCGG
>JBDIBD010000278.1:0-6605 GCA_039812725.1 Vicinamibacteria bacterium
GCGCGTGGCGGTGCTGATCCCGGCCCTCGACGAGGAGCAGTCCATCGGCGGCGTGCTGGACGGGCTCGACCGCGCCCTGGTGGCGCAGGTGGTGGTGGCCGACAACGGCAGCCGCGACCGCACGGCCGAGGTGGCGCGCGCCCACGGGGCCGAGGTGGCGCACGTGCCGGAGCGCGGCTACGGCGCGGCCTGCCTGGGGGCGCTGGCGCGCCTCCACCCGGACATCGAGGTGGTGGCCTTCATGGACGCCGACGGGGCCGACGACCCGGCCGAGCTGGCGGCGCTGGTGGAGCGCGTCGCGCGCGGCGAGGCCGACCTGGTGGTCGGCTCGCGCGTGCTGGGGCAGGCCGAGAAGGGCTCGCTGACGCCGCCGCAGCGCTTCGGCAACTGGCTGGCCACGCGCCTGATCCGCCTGCTGCACGGCCACGCCTACACGGACCTGGGCCCCTTCCGGGCGGTGCGCCGCAGCACGCTCGACGCGATCGGCATGCGCGACCGCCGCTTCGGCTGGACGGTCGAGATGCAGGTGCGCGCGCTGCAGGTGGGAGCGCGCGCCTGCGAGCGGCCGGTGAGCTACCGGCGGCGCGTGGGGCGCTCGAAGATCAGCGGCACGCTGCGCGGCGTGCTGGGGGCGGGCGCCGGCATCCTCGGCACGATTCTCAGGCTGACGCTGCGCCCCGGCGCACGCCGCGCAGGGCCCAGCGCATCCTGAGCAGGGCCAGGGCGCCGCGCCAGATCTCGCTGCGATGCAGCTTCGAGGCTCCGGCGCGGCGCTCGAAGAACAGGATGGGCGACTCGGCCACCCGCGCTCCCGCCAGAACCAGGCGGTAGAGCAGCTCCACCAGGAACGAGTAGCCGGTGGAGTGGATCGCGTCGAGCGGCACGCGCCGCAGGGCCTCGGCCCGGTAGAGCCGGTAGCCCGAGGTCATGTCGTGCACGCGCAGCCGCAGCAGGGCGGCGGCGAAGGAGTTGGCCGTGAAGCTCAGCAGCTGGCGGCCCACGCCCCAGTTCACGGTGCCACCGTCGCGCACGTAGCGCGAGCCCACCACCACGTCGTGGCCCTCCAGGAGGAGCTGCATCTCGCGCAGGTGCGACGGGGCGTGGCTGAGGTCGGCGTCCATGGTGCCGATGCGCGCGTAGCCGCCCGCCAGGGCCCACTGCAGCCCCGCCACCTGCGCGCGACCGAAGCCGGGCGGGCCGCCGCGCTCGAGCAGGTGCAGGCGCGGCTGCTGCGCCATCAGGCGCCGGCAGACCCCGGCGGTGCCGTCCGGCGAGGCGTCGTCGACCACCAGCAGCTCGGCCTCCGGCGGCGCGTCCGCGAAGAAGCGCTCGACCAGCAGCGGCAGGCTGTCGGCTTCGTCGAGGGTCGGCACGACCATCAAGAGGCGGTCTGGGGCGGCGTGGAGAGCGCTCATGGGAGTCCTGGGCGCGGGAGTATACCGCCCGCGCCGCGCCGGGTGGGACACAATCAATAGCGGTTTTCCAGCGGATAGACGCATTTTCTTGTGGACAACCGCGGTTTTTCGCGTAGAATTACCCTCATCCCAGGTGCTTCGGGCGCCTGGCTGGAAGCAAGGAGAAGCGAGATTGCCCGCTAAGAAGAAGGCCGCTGCCAAGGACACCTTTACCTTCCCGTCGGCCAAGAAGCCCCGCAACCGCAGCGAGGTCGTGGCGGCCATCACCGAGGCCACCGGCATGCCGCGCAAGAGCGTCGTCTCCTTCGTCAAGGCCCTGACGGCCCTGATCGGCGCCGACCTCCAGAAGTTCGGGCTCTTCACCCTGCCGGGCCTGGCGAAGATGACCGTCGTCAAGAAGCCGGCCACCAAGGCGCGCAAGGGCATCAACCCCTTCACCAAGGAAGAGGTGATGTTCAAGGCCAAGCCGGCCCGCAAGATCGTCAAGGTCCGCGCGCTCAAGGGCCTGAAGAGCTTCGTGGCCTAGTTCGTACCCGCGCACCGCGAGGGTCCGGGTTTTCCCGGGCCCTTTTTCTTTTTGGGAGTGGTGCTGGGGACTGCTTGGTGCTGGTTCCGGGGATGTCGGGAGTGGTGCTGAGCCTGGTTGGTGCTGGTTCCGGGGCTTTGGGCTTCCGTCTTTGAGTCTGGGGGGCTTCGCGCCCCCAGACCCCCCTACGAAGCTAGCTGTATGCGATGTTCCAGGGCTTGCACCAGGCGCGCGGCCGAGCCCGGGCCCTCCGCGAAGAACAGGCTGGGCTCGGCCAGCTCGAGCTCCATCAGGCGCGGCCGGCCGGCGGGGTCGCGCACCAGGTCGATGCGGGCGTAGAGCGGCGGGCCGCCGGGGACCAGGGCCAGGATGCGCCGCGCCGCCTCGGCCTCGTCGTCGGCGATCGGCACCGGCAGCCCCTCGGGCCCGGCGTGTCGGCCGCCCAGGAACAGCGAGCGCTTGCGCACCGCGTGCGACAGCTCGCCGTCGATGGCCACCAGGCAGCGCTCGCCCGGCTCGGCCACTGCCGGCATGTAGGCCTGCACCATCATGTCGCGCTCGCGCAGGTGGAAGTCGAGGTGGCGCTGGCCCGCCTCCGGCTCGTCGCGGGTGGCGCGCAGCGTGGCGAAGGAGTCGGCCGAGACCGCCGGCTTGAGCACCGCGGCGGTCCAGCCGCGGGCCTCGAGCAGGGCCGCGAGGTCGAGCCGGCTGCCGGCCGGCACGAACTCGGTGGGGATGACGGCCGCGCCGCCGCGCTCCAGCTCGCGCAGGTAGAACTTGTGGGTGGTGAAGCGCACCAGCTCGGGCGGGTTGAAGAGCCGCGTGCGGGCGCCGGCGCGGAAGGCCCAGGCCACGTACTCGTCGCGGCGGCGGAAGTAGTCCCAGGTCGAGCGGATCAGGGCCGCGTCGAAGCCGGCCCAGTCCACGCCGGGGTCGGCCCACACCGCGACCACCGGCTCGTGCCCGCGGGCCCGCAGGGCCTCGGCCAGCGGGGCCTCGTCGTCGTCCTGCTGCTCGAGCCGGGCGCCGGTCACCAGCGCCACCCTCACGGGCGCCCCCCGGCCGCCTCGCCGCGCCAGCGGCGCAGCGTGGCCTGCACGGCCTCCTCGGCCCGGCGCAGCAGGGCCTCCGGGCTCTCGCCGCCCTCGCGCCCCATGGGCTCGCCCAGCCAGACCCGCACGCGCGTGCCGAACGGCACGGGCCTCAGGCGGTGGCGCAGCAGCTCCCACGAGCCGTCGATGGCGGCCGGCAGCACGGCCAGGCCCTCGGCCGCCGCGATCAGCTCGAGCGCCCCGCCGGGCTTGAAGGGCTTGAGCTGCCCGTCGCGGGCGCGCGTCCCCTCGGGGAAGATCACGGCCGAGACGCCCCACTCGCACAGGCGCCGGCCCAGGGCGCTGATGGCCTCGAGCGCCTGCTGCCGGTCGGAGCGGTCGATCAGGGCGCTGCCGCCCACGCGCAGGTTGTAGGAGATGCTCGGGATGCCCCGCGACAGCTCGCGCTTCGAGACGAACAGCGGGAAGCGCCAGGACAGGGCACCGGTCAGGATCGGGATGTCGAACATGCTCTGGTGGTTCGAGATCACGACGTAGGGCCGGCGCGGGTCCACGGCCGGGTGACGCTCGAACGCGAAGCGCGTGCCGCAGACCCGCAGGGCCTGCACCAGCGACCACTGCAGCGCGTCCACCACGACGCGGTGGCAGCGCCGGCCGAAGAGGTGCGCGAGACGCTGCAGCGGGTCGAAGACGACCAGCAGCCCTCCGAAGAGGACCAGGAACGGGACCGTGAAGAGCCAGCTTGCCGCCGCGTGCAGCGTGCCCATGGAAGCCGGAAGGTAGTGCCCCGCCGGCGGGGGCGTCAAGAGCAGGCCCCCGGGCGCCAGGGCGGGGCCGCCCCTGGCCCTGGCGAAATCTCCTTGACAGCCCTTCGGACCGCGACATATGGTGTCGGGCCAATGGAGAGGCCCAAGGACTTCTACCGCATTCTGGGCGTGACCCCGGATGCCGACGCCTCTGCCATCAAGCGCGCCTACCGCCGCCTGACCCGCCAGCTGGGTCCGCAGGGGAGCGCCGGCGCCGACCTGGCCGAGCTGCAGCAGGCCTACGAGACGCTCAGCGACGCCGAGCGCCGGCGGCGCTACGACGAGTCGCGCCAGGCGCCGGCCAGCGACTGGCCCGAGGCCTCGGCCTGGTCGCTGGTGCGCGGACCGGTGGGCCGCGACCTGCTGCGGCCCTCGCGGCCGGCCACGCTGGCCGGCGAGCTCGTGCTGAGCCCGCGCGAGGCCCAGGCCGGCGGGCTCTTCCCGGTCGAGGTGCCCGTGGTCAAGGCCTGCTCCGCCTGCAAGGGCACGGGCGGCCAGGCCTTCGACTGCGGCGCCTGCCAGGGCGAGGGCAAGGTCCACCAGCGCATGCCGGTGCCGCTGCAGGTGCCGTCGCGCGTCAGGGCCGGCACGGTCTTCCAGGTCTTCTCGGACGGCTCCGAGATCCAGACCATCCTGCTGACGGTCCACGTCCGGTCGGCCTGAGGCCGCCCCGCAGTTCGCTTGGTGCATCCCGCGACCGTCGCGGATAATCGCCGACATGGATGAAAGCCGCGTGCGAGCCGTGGGGCGCGAGACCGCCGCGCTGCAGGAAGCCTTCTGCGAGCAACAGGCGGCGGCCGTGGTGGCGGCCGGCCGGCGCATCGCCGGGGCGCTGCGCTCGGGGCGCAAGCTGCTGGCCTTCGGCAACGGCGGCTCGGCGGCCGACGCGCAGCACCTCGCGGCCGAGCTGGTGGGGCGCTACCTGCTCGACCGGCGCGGCCTGGCGGCCCTGGCCCTGACCACCGACCCCTCGGTGCTGACCTCGGTGGGCAACGACCTGGGCTTCGAGCAGGTCTTCCGCCGGCAGGTCGAGGCCCACGGCCAGCCCGGCGACGTGGCCTTCGGCATCACCACCTCGGGGCGCTCGCCCAACGTGCTGTCGGCCCTCGCGCTGGCCCGCGAGCGCGGCCTCGTCACCATGGCCCTCACCGGAACGGGCGGGGCGTCCCTGGCGGGAAAGGTGGACCACCTCCTGGCCGTGCCGAGCGGCGACACCCCGCGCGTGCAGGAGGTGCACGGCCTGGTGGTGCACCTGCTGTGCGAGCTGGTCGAGGAGGAGTGCGCGCCGTGAGCCGCGGCGAGCGTCCCGGCCCGCGCCAGCCCGCGCCGCCGCTGGCGCTCGACGGCATCCGCACCTACCCGCTGGCCGGGCGCCGCAGCAAGGTCACGCTGGCCGACTTCGCCCGGCCGCTGCCCAAGGGCGCCAGCGTGCGCGAGCTGCTCGACGCGCTGCCGCGGCAGCTGGCCGGGCAGGTGCTGCGCGACCTGGCCGACGAGCTGCTGCGGGCCCGCAGCCTGGGCCGGCCGATCCTCTGGGGCCTGGGCGGGCACGTGCTCAAGGTGGGCCTCTCGCCCCTGCTGATCGACCTGATGGAGCGCGGCTTCGTCAGCGCCATCGCCCTCAACGGGGCCGGCGTCGTGCACGACTTCGAGCTGGCCGTGGCCGGCCAGACGTCCGAGGAGGTCGGCGAGACGCTGGGGGCCGGCGAGTTCGGCATGGCGCGCGAGACCGGCGAGGACGTCAACCGCGCCATCGTGGCGGGCGACCGCGACGGTCTGGGGCTGGGCGCGTCCGTGGGCCGCCACCTGGTCGAGCGCGGCGCGCCGCACGCCGACGTGAGCCTGCTGGCCGCGGCCTGGCGCCTGGGCCTGCCGGTCAGCGTGCACGTGGCGATCGGGACCGACATCGTGCACGTCCACCCGGCCTGCGACCCGGCCGCCGTGGGGCGCGCGACGCACCGCGACTTCCTGCTGTTCGCGGGCCAGGTGGCCGAGCTGGGCGGCGGCGGGGCCTACCTCAACGTCGGCTCGGCGGTGCTGCTGCCCGAGGTCTTCCTGAAGGCGGTCACGCTGGCCCGCAACCTGGGCCACGAGCTGCGCGACTTCGCCACCGCCAACCTGGACTTCATCCAGTCCTACCGGCCCAGCACCAACGTGGTGCAGCGGCCCACGAAGGGCGTGGGGCGGGGCTACAGCCTGACCGGCCACCACGAGCTGCTGCTGCCGCTGCTGGCCGCCGCGCTGGTCGAGGGCTCGAGCTAGGCGCTCACCAGCTCCCGCACGAAGTACCGGTGCAGCCGGTCGTCCCCCGCGATCTCCGGGTGGAAGGTGGCCGCCAGCACGCACCCCTCGCGCACCAGCACCGGCTCGCCGTCGAGGCGCGCCAGCACCTCCACCCCGGGGCCCACGGCCCGCAGGCGCGGGGCGCGGATGAAGACGGCGGTCAGGTCGCCGCCGAGGAGCGGAGCGGCCAGGCGCGCCTCGAACGAGTCCACCTGGCGCCCGAAGGCGTTGCGCTCGACCACGACGTCGAGCAGGCCCAGGCTCTCCTGGCGCGGCGAGGTGACCTCGCGCGCGAGGAGGATGGCGCCGGCGCAGGTGCCGAAGAGCGCGCCGCCCCGGGCGTGAAGCGCCCGCAGCGCCTCGAACCAGGGCTCGTCGCGCATCAGGTTGAGCAGGGCCGTGCTCTCGCCGCCCGGCAGCGCCAGGTCGGCCAGGCCCTCCAGCTCCGCCACGCGGCGCACCTCGCGCACGTGGCAGCCCACCCGCGCCAGCGCCGCCGCGTGGGCGGCGAAGTCGCCCTGCA
>JBDIBD010000279.1:0-6596 GCA_039812725.1 Vicinamibacteria bacterium
CCGCTGCTCCTGGCCGTCCTGCTGGCGGCCGCCCTGGTGTGGGCGCGCGGGCGGCCGGCCCGCGCCGGGCTGGCCGCGGCCGGCCTGGCCGTGGCCGCGGGCGCCGACCTGGCCGGCGCCCACGCCGGCCTCAACCCGACCGCCCCGCGCGAGCTGCTGGCGGTCGCGCCGCCCCTGGCCGAGAGCCTGCGCGGGCGCCGCGTGCTGGTCTTCGACTACGACGCGCACCCAGGGCTGGCCCGCCGGCTGATCGGCGTCGACGCGGCCCCGCGCGTCCTCACTGGCGGCGCCGTCGCTTGGCGCACCCGCGGCTCCTACGGGCGCGACCCCCTGGGCCTGCTGCCGCGCGAGTACAACCGCCTCTCCGGGCTGGTCCTGCTGGCGGAGGACCCGGGCGTCCGCCTGGCGGCCCTGCGGGTGGCCGGGGTCGAGCGCGTGGTGGCCTTGCACCGGCGCGGCCTGGAGGGACTGGCCGAGGCGCGTGTCCTGCCTGGGCCCGGGGGGCTGCCCGTGCGCGTCCTCGAGGTTCCCGGGACGCTGCCGCGGGCCTACGTGGTGGGCCGTGCGCAGGCGCTGCCCGACGCGGAGGCCGAGCGGCGCCTGATCGAGGCCGGCCGGGCCGCCGGAGAGGAGGTGCTCCTGGCCGGCCCCGCGGGCCCGCCACGCGGCGCAGCCTTCCCCCGCTCCCCGGGGCTGTCCTGGGTCGAGGACCGCGCCGACCGGCTGCGCTTCGAGCTGGACCTGCCGGCGCCGGGCTGGCTGGTGGTCAACGACCTCTGGGCGCCTGCGTGGCGGGCCACGGTCGACGGGCGCCCCGCCGCCGTCGAGCGGGCCAACCTGCTCTTCCGCGCGGTGGCGGTCCCGGCCGGCCGGCACGCCGTCGAGCTGGTCTGTCGGCCCCGCGGGCTGCTGCCAGCCCTGCTCGTGTCGCTGGCCGCCGCCGGCCTGGGACTGGTCCTGTCGGGCGCCGGCTATCTCGGCCGCCAGAACTCCGAGCTGCGGCCGAAGTAGTAGCTGTCACGCGCCTCGTCCCACTCGAACGGGACGCCCGTGGAGTCCCGCAGCAGGCCCGGCGGAACGCCCCAGCGCGCCAGGTCCTCGGCCCGCTTCGGCCGGGACTGCCCGGCCGCGACCAGCCGCTGGCCCACCTCGTTGAGCTGCTCGATGGCGTCCAAGGCCTCGAGCCGCCGCAGGTTGAAGCGCGCGTTGTCGCGCAGGTAGCCCTCGGGGTACTGTTCGTAGAGATCCTTCCAGATGCGGCGCGCGGCGCGGGCCTCGCCGCCCTTCTCGAGCAGCGAGCCCGCCAGGCTGGCCAGCGTCGGCGGGGCGCCCGGCTCGCTGGCCCCGCGCATCAGGTCGCGGCTGGCCCCGGCCGCGTCCTTCATGTAGAGAAAGCGGAAGTAGCCCAGGTCCTGGTACATCCCCCAGGCGTGGCGCAGGTGCTCGGTGGCCACGCCCTTCTCCAGCAGCCGCAGGCCGGCCGGGCAGTCCCCCGCGCCGCGCGGCGGCGGCTCGCACAGGAAGATCGCGCCGTAGCGGTAGGCGATCTCGAGGCGCGGGTCGAGGGTCGTGGTGATCTCCAGCAGGGGCGCGAGCAGCGGCATCGGCTGGCCGACCTCGAAGGCCAGCTTGCCGCCGTAGTACTGCACGGCCCGCAGCCAGTAGAGGTCGGCCGCCAGGACCTCGAAGCCGGGCAGCAGGCGCCGCAGCGCGCGGCCGTCGCCGACGTAGAGCGACTCGGCCTGGGCGCGCCAGCGGTCCTGGCGCGCGTCGATGCGCTGCTGCACCAACGGCACGGCGGCGCCCAGGAGCGCCAGGACGAGGGCCGGCCAGGGCCTCAATTCAGGTCCCGGCGCCGGAAGACCTGCAGCGCCAGCCCCAGGGCCAGGGCCACGTACACGGCGGCGTAGAGCGAGGCCCAGGCCAGGTCGCCCAGTGGCACCGCGTCGCGGTAGACCACGTGGGCCTTGAAGTCGAAGTTGCGGTAGTTCGGAACGGCGTAGTAGACCAGCGTGGGCAGCCAGGCGGGCACGTCGGGGAGCAGCTCGCGCATGTTGCGCACCACGTCGGAGAAGCGCCCGGCCACCACCAGGGCCAGCGTGCAGGTGGCCGCCAGCAGCGGCGAGGTGAGGGTCGAGAACAGCAGCGCGAAGGCCACCACCAGCAGCAGCTGCAGGGCGATGCCCCACACCGCGGCCAGCAGGGCCGGGTCGAGGCGTCGCCCGGTCCAGGCCAGGGTGAGGTAGAGGCCCGCGGTCATGACGGCCAGGTTGACCATCAGCGTGAAGCACAGGCCGAGGTACTTGCCCAGCAGGAACTCGCCGCGCCCGAGCGGCTTGGCCAGCAGCGGGTAGAGCGAGCGCCGCTCGATCTCCTTGCTCACCAGGCCCACGCCGATGAAGGCTGCGATGGCGGTCCCGAAGATCTCCATGGCGCCCAGGCCCACGTCCTTGACGATCTTCTCGTCCTGGCGGATGGAGAGCTCCTTGAGGAGCAGCCCGGAGAGGATCATCAGCACCGCGAAGAAGACCAGGTTGTAGAGCACCCGCTCACGCACCGTCTCGCGGTACGTGTTGGTCGCCACGGCGAGGACGCGCCTCAGTCCTCCACCGTCCATGATTCCTCCTTCCCCGGCGTGCCCAGCTCCCTGAAGAAGAAGTCCTCGAGCGACTGCCGCACGGGCTGGACGGACAGCACCCGCCCGCCGGCGGCGCGGGCCGCCTCGAGGGCCGCCGCGAGGCCGGACTCGGGCAGCCGCAGGCGCAGCCGCTCGCCCAGGCGCTCGGCCGGACCCAGCCCCGCGGGCAGCGCTTCCGGGCCGACCGAGGCCAGCAGCACCTCGACGTGAGCCACGTCGAGGTCGAGGATCTCGGACAGCAGCCCGGCCTTGAGCAGCGCTCCCTCGCGCAGCACGGCCACCCGGTCGCAGAGCGTCTCGGCGTCGGAGAGGATGTGAGTCGAGAAGAACACCGTCTTGCCCTGCCGCCGCAGGTCGAGGATCAAGTCGCGCACCAGCCGCCGGCCGATCGGGTCGAGGCCCGACATGGGCTCGTCGAGCAGCACCAGCTCGGGATCGTTGACCAGGGCCTGGGCCAGCCCCAGGCGCTGGAGCATGCCCTTCGAGTAGCGCCGCAGCGGCACGCGCGCCGAGCGCGCCAGGCCCACCTGGGCCAGCAGCTGCTCCCGCCGCGCGCGGCGCGTGGCCCGGTCGAGGCCGAAGAGCCGCCCCGCGTAGTCCAGGTACTCCTCGGCGGTCAGGTAGTCGTAGAAGTAGGGGTGCTCCGGCAGGTAGCCGACGCGCGTGCGCCAGCCCTGGGCGGCCACGGGCTGGCCGAGGATCGTGGCCCGGCCGGAGTCGGGATGGATCAGCCCCATCAGGAGCTTGATCGTGGTGGTCTTGCCCGAGCCGTTGGGGCCCAGGCAGCCGAAGATCTCGCCGCGCTCCACCCGCAGGTCCAGGCCGCGCAGGGCCGGCCGCAGGTGCCGCACGACGTGGCCGTGGGGATATGACTTGGTCAGCCCCTCGGTGACGATGGCGCAACCGTCGTTCACGGCCGCGATTATAGGACGATCTGCCGGCCACGCCACCGGCGGGCCGGGCTCGTTACTTCAGGGCCGGGCAGAGCGCGAGGTCGACCATGCCGGCGACGCAGCACTGGATCGGCCCGCCGGCTGGCTGGGTGCCGAAGAGCACGCCGGTGGAGTCGCCCCCGAACGACATCACGCCGGTGCGGTTCCACGTGAGCGGCGAGGCGAAATAGCAGTAGGTCGCCACGGACCCCGGCGTGGAGCCGCCGGCGGCAACGTAGTTGGCGTCGCGCGCGTAGCCGGTCTTCACGTTGGGAATGGCCGCCAGCTGGCTGTCGAGGAAGGTCGGTCCGGTCGGCGGGTAGGTGGTGATGCAGCTGGCATTCCAGGGCTGGCCCAGGCACGAGATGTGGCCGTAGTAGCCCCGGTTGGCGCCGTGGTAGGCCGCCTCCGCGGAGATCACGGTACGGATGTCGCCGGTGACGGCCGCCTCGTTGGCCGAGACCCTGGCCCGTAGGAGGCTCGGGATCGCGATGGCCGCGATGATCCCGATGATGGCCACCACGATGAGCAGCTCGATGAGGGTGAAGCCACGCTCTTTCACGCGATCGGACTCCTTGCGGTCGGGAGGGACGTGGGTAAGGACGGCCCGGGGGAACGGCTCCCCCGGGCCGCGTGGCGCCGGGGCGCCGACTACTTCATCGCAGGGCAGGTCGCGGTGTCGAGCGTACCCGTGGTGGCGGCGGCGGCGCAGCAGTCCGACTGCGTGGTCAGGCCGGTGCCGCCGATCACGCCGCTGTTGTCCGTGCCGAACGACCACACGCCCGTGCGGTTGAAGGTCAGCGGCGAAGCGCCGTAGCAGTAGCCGGGGACGCCCGTGCCGACCTGGTTGGCCGCGCCCATGACGGTGTAGGAGCGGACGTAGCCGGACTTCGCGTTGGTGGCGCCGATGGTGGTGGCCAGCGAGGCGTCCAGGAACGTCGGAGCGGTGCCGGGATAGTTGGGCAGGCAGCCGCCGAGGTTGGGGCTCGACATGCAGGTCATGTTCGGCGGGTAGCCGTTGCCGCGTCCGGCGCCCTCGTACGTGGCGGCGGCCGAGCTCACGGTGCGGACGTCGCCGTTGGTGGCGGCCTCATTGGCGGACACGCGGGCGCGGAGGAGGCTCGGGATGGCGATCGCGGCGATGATGCCGATGATCGCGACGACGATGAGCAGCTCGATCAGCGTGAAACCCTTCTGGTTCTTCATTCGGTTCTCCCTAGAGAGTTGATTCTGGGCCATTGCGCAATGGCGTCGCTCGTTCAAAAGCACGAACCGTGCCATGTGGGCCTGCCCGCAAGTCACTCAAATGTCAGCACGTGCCGGCCGCGACGGCCCGCCGGTGACAACTTTTGTCGGTCCGGGCGAGCAAAAAGGGTCACTTGCCGAGGCCGTGCTTCTGGATGAGGTACCGCAGCGAGCGAGGGCTGACCCCCAGCAGGCGGCAGGTCTCGCCCCGGTCGCCACCGGTCCGCGCCAGGGCCTGGCGCACGAACTGGGCCTCGAGCTCGCGCAGGTGGCGGTCGAGGTCGAAGTCGGCCGGGATCTCCACGGGCTCGGAGGGCAAGGGCTGCCGGCCCCCCAGCGCCGGGGGCAGGCGCTCGACCAGGATGGTCGGTGTGGTCTCGAGAGCCACCGCCCGCTCGATCACGTTCTCGAGCTCGCGCACGTTGCCGGGCCAGTCGTGGCCCGCCAGGCGCGCCATGGCCTCGCTGGAGATGCGCGTGACGTTCTTGCCCATCTCACGCGCGAAGCGCTCCAGGAAGTGCTCGGCCAGGATCGGGATGTCGTCGCGCCGGTCGCGCAGCGGCGGCAGCTGCACGGGCAGCACGTTGAGCCGGTAGTAGAGGTCCTCGCGGAACAGCCGCTCGCGCACCAGGCCCTCGAGCGGGCGGTTGGTGGCGGCCAGCACGCGCACGTCCACGTCGATCTCGTCGGTCCCGCCCACCCGCCGCACCTTGCGGTCCTGCAGGGCGCGCAGCAGCTTGACCTGCATGGCCGGCGAGGTCTCGCCCACCTCGTCCAGGAAGAGGGTGCCGCGGTGGGCGGCCTCGAACAGCCCCTTCTTGGTCTGGTGGGCGTCGGTGAAGGCGCCCTTGACGTGGCCGAAGAGCTCGCTCTCCAGCAGCGACTCGGTCAGCGCGCCGCAGTTGACCGAGACGAAGGGCGCGTCCTTGCGCGGCGAGAGCGTGTGGATGGCCTTGGCCACCAGCTCCTTGCCGGTGCCGCTCTCGCCGGTGATCAGCACGGTCGAGCTGGTCGGGGCCAGGGCCTTGACCAGCTCGAACAGGGCCGTCATGGCCGGCGAGACGCCCAGGATGCGCTCCAGCCCGTGGCGGCTGCGGAACTCCGCCTTGAGGCGCCGGTTCTCCTCCTCGAGGCGCAGCTTCTCCAGGGCCCCGCGCACCACGATGCGCAGCTCGTCCACGTCGAAGGGCTTGGTGAGGTAGTCGTGGGCGCCCAGCTTCAGCGCGGCCACGGCGGTCTCGGGCGAGCCGTAGGCCGTCATCACCAGCACCACCGTCTCGGGCGTGCTGGCCTTGACGTGCCGCAGGATCTCCATGCCGTCGCCGTCGGGCAGCTTGACGTCGGTGATGACCATGTCGACCCGCCGGCGCGCCAGGGCCTCGGCCGCCTCGGCCCGCGAGCCCGCCTCGAGCACGTCGTAGCCCTCGCGGCGCAGCATGATCTTGAGCATCTCGCGCATCGAGGGCTCGTCGTCGACCACCAGGATGCTGGGCACTTCTCAACTCCTCCGCCGCGCCGCCAGCTGCAGCGCCAGGGCCGCCAGGGCCGCGACCGAAACGATACCACCCAGGAGCGCCGGGGCCGGGCGGCAGGTCATCTCGACCCGGTGCCGGCCGGGCGGCACCGCGACGGCGCGGAAGAGCAGGTTGGCGCGGCGCAGCGGCTGGCGGCGCCCGTCGACGCGCGCCACCCAGCCCGCCGACCAGCTCTCCTGGACCACCAGCCAGGCGGCCCTGCGGGCCTCGACCTCGAAGGCCAGCCGGTCGGCGCGGCGCTCGACG
>JBDIBD010000280.1:0-6582 GCA_039812725.1 Vicinamibacteria bacterium
TGCGGCTGCTCCGCGCTGCCGCGCCAGGCGGCCGGGTCGAGGGCCTGCAGCCGGCGGGTGTAGTCGCCCTCGTCGAAGGGCACCTGGCGGGCCAGCATGGCGTGGATCTGGCCGGCCACGACCGAGCCCACCGCGTGCAGCGCGTCGTGGCGGCTCAGCCCGGCCAGCGCCAGGCGCTCGAAGGTGGCCAGGACCTCCGGCAGCCCCTCGGCCAGCTGGTTCTCGACCACGTTGTGGATGACCGCGTGCATGCGCACGTTCGGCATCTTCAGGGCCGCGCGGTGGTGGTAGTCCTCGATGGCCCTCAGGCGCGCGTGCTCGTCGGTGGCGCGCCAGACGGCGGGGTCGGGCGCGACCTGCGGGTCGTAGCGCACGTCAGCCGCGCGGCGCGTAGTAGCCCACGCGGTGGCGGATCAGCAGGTCGTCGCGCTGCGGCACGCGCACCACGATGCGGCGCCACTTGCCGTCGCGGCGGGCGTTGGCCGAGACGTAGCCCAGGCTGTACTGGGTGCGCAGCTCCTCGGCGATGCGCTCGTAGACCCCGTCCAGCTCGGACAGCGAGTTGGGGAAGTGCACCTGCCCGCCGCTCTCCTTGGAGAGCGTGGTCAGCAGGTAGGTGGCCTGGCTGAAGGCCAGACGCTCGCGGTCGGTGGACCGGTTGGGGCGCAGGCTGATGCAGTAGATGCTGACCTCGCTGCGGCGGGCCAGCTCGATGACCTGGTCGTCGCTGACCAGCGAGGCCGTGTCCTCGCCGTCCGAGAGCAGCACGATGGCGCGCCGGCGCAGCTCGGTGGCCGACTTCTGCTTGGCCAGCTCCTTGAGGGCGATGTAGAGCGCGTTGTGCAGGGCCGTGGGGCCGGCCGCGCGGGTGGCCTTGACGGCCGCCTCCAGCGCCGCGGCGTCGGCCGTGAAGTCCTGCAGCACCGTGGCGCGGTCGCTGAACTGCATCACGGCCGCGCGGTCCTGCGGCCGCAGGGTCTTCAGGAAACGCAGCGCCGCGGCCTGGGCCGTGGGCATCTTCTCTTCCATCGAGGCCGAGGCGTCGATCATCAGGGTCAGCGAGATGGGCACGTCCTCGTGGGTGTAGAGCGACAGCTCCTGGCGGATGCCGTCCTCGAACACGGCGAAGTCGCCGCGGCCCAGGCTGGTCACGTAGCGCCCGTCGGGGTCGGTCACCGAGACGGTCAGGTTGATGATCTCGATGCCCGTGCCGAAGGTCGGCGCGGGCGGGCGCGGCGGGGGCGACTGGGCCCCGAGCAGCAACGGGCCCAGCAGCGCCGCGGCCAGCAGGCCCGCCCTGGCCCTCACCGCTCCTCCCGGGGAGGCGAGACCCGGGCGCGGGCCTCCGGGCGCGCCAGCTGCACCTCGACGCGCGGCCGCTTGAGGGCGGGGTCGCTCACGTACGTCAGGCGCCAGCCGGAGGCCAGCTCGTCGGCGATGGCCAGCAGCGGCTTGCGGGCGGCCATGCTGGTGAGCGTGTACTCCCTGCGGCCGCCCGAGCGCGAGGTGACCTGGCTGATGGCCCACTCGTAGTCGGAGCGGGCGCCCAGGTCGGCCTGGCCCTCGTCGATCTGCAGCACGTGGATCACGTCGGCCTTGTGGAGCGCCTCCTCCACCGCCCGCTCGCGGCTGCGGCTCGAGAACTCGGCGGCGGTGCCGGTCACGGCCACCAGGGCGCTGCGCGCCCCCTCCTGCTTCAGCACGGCCTGGGCGCCCTCGGCCAGCCCGTCGAGGAAGGTGTTGCCGCCCTGCGGGAAGAGCCGCTTGAGGGGCTCCTTGGCCTCGGCCGGGTCGTCGGTGAAGTCCAGCAGGCGCGTGGGCCGGTCGCTGGTCTTCCAGAGCGCGTAGCGCGTCCCCGGGGGCAGCGCCGAGACGAAGGCCTGGAGCGCGTCGGAGAGGTTGAGGCGCAGCCCCGAGCCCTGCTGCTCGCTGGTGTCGATCAGCACCAGCACGGCCAGC
Organism: Vicinamibacteria bacterium; assembly: GCA_039812725.1. Classification (GTDB taxonomy): domain Bacteria; phylum Acidobacteriota; class Vicinamibacteria; order Fen-336; family Fen-336; genus JBDIBD01. Next base: position 1,960 of record JBDIBD010000280.1, read on the forward strand.
GGGCGCTCGTCGCGCTCGAGGCGCACGATCTCGCGGGCCGTGCCGTTCTCCAGCACGGCCACGTCGGTGGGCTGCAGGTCCTTCAACAGCCGGCCCTTGTCGCCTTCGGCCACGAAGCTGACGGTGCGCAGCGCGGGCGGCTCCCCTTCCGGCGGAGCCGGCGCCAGGAGCAGCAAGCTGGTGAGACTGATGGCGAGCATGTGTCTCCCCGGGCCTTCCCCCACCGCCTCGCGGCCCGTCCTTCAACTATAGCGCGGGGGTGCTAGAGTCGCCGGGTGCGGCGCGCGGTGGTGGTGACGGTCAGCGACCGGACGGCGCGGGGCGAGCGCGAGGACCGCTCGGGCCCCGAGGCCCGGCGCCTGCTGGAGCAGTCCGGCTTCGCGGTCGAGGGACCGCTGGTGGTCGCCGACGAGCGGCCGGCCATCGCGCGGCTGCTGCGCGAGGCCAGCGCCCGGGCCGAGCTGGTGGTGACCACGGGCGGGACCGGTCTGGCGCCCCGCGACGTGACGCCGGAGGCCACCCGCGAGGTGCTGGAGCGCGAGGTGCCGGGGCTGGCCGAGCTGCTGCGCTCCGAGGGGCGCCGGGCCACGCGCTTCGCCCCGCTCTCGCGCGGGCTGGTCGGGACGGTCGGGGCCTGCCTGGTGGTCAACCTGCCCGGCAGCCCCGGCGGCGTGAGGGACGGCCTCGGGGTCCTGGAGCCGCTGCTGCCGCACGCCCTCGACCTGCTGGCGGGCCGCACCGAGCACGCCTGATCCATACCGGAAACCCATTCCATTTCCGGCCCGGCGCGGCTTGACGCTCCCCGGGCCGGTCTATACCATCGGCGCGGTTTCTTTCGTTCTTCGAGCACGGCACCCGGGGGTTGCTCCCATGACGCTCCTGCCGCTCATCCCGCTCCTGCCCCTGTTGGGCTTCCTGTTCAACTTCCTCTACGGCACGCGCCTGTCGCGGCCCGCGGCCCACGGCCACGGGGGCCACGGCCACGGCGAGGCCTGGGAGCACTCGCCCCTGGTCGGCTGGGTGGCCTGCGGCAGCGTCCTGCTGGCGTTCCTGTGCGCCGTGGGCGCCGTGCTCGAGGCCCACGCCGCGCCCCACGGCGTGCTGCAGGTCACGCTCTGGAGCTGGATCCCGGGCGGCGCGGCCGACACGGCGGCCGGCGCGGCGAGCTTCTCGGTCGACTGGGCCTACCTGCTCGACCCGCTCTCCTCGGTCATGGCGCTGGTGGTCACCTTCGTGGGCCTGCTGATCCACGTCTACTCGATCGGCTACATGGGCCACGACCCGGGCTACCCGCGCTTCATGTCGTACCTGAACCTGTTCCTGTTCGCGATGCTGACGCTGGTGCTGGGCGCCAACTTCGCGGTCACCTTCGTGGGCTGGGAGGGCGTGGGCCTCTGCTCCTACCTGCTGATCGGGTACTGGTTCGAGAAGCAGAGCGCCAGCGACGCCGGCAAGAAGGCCTTCATCGTCAACCGCATCGGCGACGCGGGCTTCCTGCTGGGGCTGTTCCTGGTCTTCTTCACCTTCGGCACGCTCGACTACCGCACGGTCATGGAGAAGGCCGCCCACCTGCCGGTCGAGACGGCCTGGGGCGGCGTGCTGACGCTGATCGCGCTGGGGTTGTTCGTGGGGGCCTGCGGCAAGAGCGCCCAGATCCCGCTCTACGTCTGGCTGCCCGACGCCATGGAGGGCCCCACCCCGGTCTCGGCCCTGATCCACGCCGCCACCATGGTGACGGCCGGCGTCTTCCTGGTGGCGCGCTCGGGCGCCATCTTCGCGCACGCCCCCAACGCGCTCTTCGTGGTGGGCCTGGTGGGGGCCGTGACGGCCCTCTTCGCCGCCTCGATCGGCCTGGTGCAGCGCGACATCAAGCGCGTGCTGGCCTACTCCACCGTCAGCCAGCTGGGCTACATGTTCCTGGCCTGCGGGGTGGGCGCCTTCACCGCCGCCATCTTCCACCTGGCCACCCACGCCTTCTTCAAGGCCCTCCTGTTCCTCGGCTCCGGCTCGGTGATCCACGCCATGTCGGGCGAGCAGGACCTGATGAACATGGGCGGCCTCAAGAAGAAGCTGCCCGCCACCCACGCGGTCATGCTGATCGGCTGCGTGGCCATCGCCGGCATCCCGCCCCTGGCCGGTTTCTTCTCGAAGGACGAGATCCTCTGGTCGGCCTTCAAGGTCGGCGGCTACGGACGCGTGCTGTGGGGCCTGGGCGCCGTGACGGCGGCCATGACGGCCTTCTACATGTTCCGGCTCTACCACCTGACCTTCTCGGGCGGCTTCCGCGGCACCGAGGAGCAGGCCCACCACCTGCACGAGTCGCCCTTCGTGATGGTGGGCCCGCTGTGGGCGCTGGCGGCCGGCTCGGTGCTGGCGGGCTTCCTGGGCGTCCCCTACGCCCTGGGCCACTACGTGGGCGTGGGCAACTTCATCGAGCACTGGCTCGAGCCGGCCTTCGAGCCGGCCCAGGCGGCCCTGGCCCAGGTCTTCCCGGCCGCGGCCCCGGAGCACTCGACCGAGTACCTGCTGATGCTGTTCAGCATCGGCGTGGCCGTGGCGGGCATCGCGCTCGCGACCTGGATCTACAAGGGCGGCCCGCAGGGCGCCCAGGGCCTGGCCACCAGCCTGGCCCCGGCCCACCGCGTACTGCTCAACAAGTACTGGGTCGACGAGCTGTACGGCGCGGTGTTCGTGCGCGGCGTGGCCCTGGGCGGCGGACAGGCCATGCACGCCATGGACCGCTTCGTGATCGACGGCGGCGACGGCCAGGTGCGCCCCGGCCTCGGCGTCAACGGCGCGGCCTGGGTCTCGCGCGACCTGCTGGCCCGCTTCTCCGACCTGTGGGACCGCTGGATCGTCGACGGCGCGGTCAAGTCGGTCGGCTTCGTGCTCGACAACCTGAGCTATCTCGTGCGCGCCGTGCAGAACGGTCTCGTGCAGCGCTACGCCCTGACCATGCTGGTGGGGCTGTTCGCGCTGATCGCCGCCGGCCGGTACGTGCTCGGACTCTACTAGGAGCCTGCGCCCATGGAAGTCCTCTACGAACACCTCCTCTCGCTGATCATCTTCATTCCGGCGCTGGGCGCGGCCGTGCTGCTGCTGCCGCCCTTCAAGGGCAACGACGACGCCGTGCGCTGGGTGGCCAACGTCTTCGCCTTCCTGGGCTTCCTGGTCAGCCTGCCGCTCTGGTTCGCCTGGAACTTCACGAGCTCCGACGCCTTCCAGTTCCGCGACGAGGCGGCCTGGATCCCCTCCATCGGGGTCTCCTACAAGCTGGGGGTCGACGGCATCTCGGCCCTGCTGGTGCTGCTGACCACGCTCTTGGGCGTGATCGCGGTGCTGTCCTCCTGGACGGCCATCACCGAGCGCGTGCGCCAGTACTACGTCTTCCTGCTGCTGCTGCAGACCGGCATGCTGGGCGTCTTCTGCGCCCTCGACATGTTCCTCTTCTACGTGTTCTGGGAGGTCATGCTGGTGCCGATGTACTTCCTGATCGGCATCTGGGGCGGCGCGCGGCGGCTGTACGCGGCCATCAAGTTCTTCCTGTACACGCTGGTCGGCTCGGTGGTCATGCTGCTGGGGCTGCTGGCGGTCTACTTCCGCACCCGCGCGGTGCCCGGCCTCGAGGTCACCGGCAGCTTCGACTACGAGCGCTGGCTGGAGCTGGGCCTCGACCCGGTGCTGCAGTTCTGGGTCTTCCTGGCCTTCTTCCTGGGCTTCGCCATCAAGGTGCCGATGTTCCCGTTCCACACCTGGCTGCCCGACGCCCACGTCGAGGCCCCCACGGCCGGCTCGGTGATCCTGGCCGGCGTGCTGCTGAAGATGGGCACGTACGGCTTCATCCGCTTCTCGCTGCCGCTGCTGCCCGAGGCCACCCGCGCGGCCGTGCCCTGGATGGTGACGCTCTCGATCGTCAGCATCCTCTACGCCGCCTTCGTGACGCTGGTGCAGAAGGACATGAAGAAGCTGATCGCCTACTCCTCGGTCAGCCACCTGGGCTTCGTCATGCTGGGCATGTTCGCCCTCAACCCGCTGGGGCTGCAGGGCAGCGTGCTGCAGATGGTCAACCACGGCCTCTCCACCGGCGGGCTGTTCCTGATCGTGGGCCTGATCTACGAGCGCCGCCACACCAAGGAGATCGCGGCCTTCGGCGGCCTGGCCAAGGTCATGCCGATCTACGCCACGCTGACCTTCATCGTCTTCCTGGCCTCGATGGGCGTGCCGCTGCTGAACGGCTTCATCGGCGAGTTCCTGATCCTGCAGGCGGCCTTCGCCGCCAACCCGGTCTGGGCCTACTGGGCCGTGTGGGGCATCGTGCTGGGCGCGGCCTACCTGCTGTGGCTCTACCAGCGCGTCTTCTGGGGCCAGGTCACGCAGGCCGAGAACCAGGGGCTGAAGGACCTGAACGCACGCGAGATCGCCACGCTGGTGCCGCTGGTGGTGCTGTGCTTCTGGATCGGCATCTACCCCAAGCCCTTCCTGGCCTTCCTGGAGAAGCCGGCCGCCTCGATCGCGGCCCGCGTGCAGCCCGACAAGTTCGGCACCCGTCTGGCCGCCGCGCCGGCCGCCGTGGCTCCGGCCCCGGCCCCCGCGCCCGTCGAGCAGCACCTCGACGACGCGCCG
>JBDIBD010000281.1:0-6574 GCA_039812725.1 Vicinamibacteria bacterium
CGAGCCGCAGGCCGTCGGGGGGCTCGTGCAGCGCGCCCAGCAGCGAGCGCAGGCCGAACGAGGCGCGCTCGGCCTCGCGCGAGCCGTACAGCTCGCCGGTCGAGGCCCGCACGGTGAAGAGGAGCGAGTGGACGGCGCCCTCGTCGACGGGCGGGTTGTCGCGCGGCGTCCCGTCACCGAAGGGGTTGCCGTCGGTGGCCAGCGGCAGCGACTCGTGGCGGTCGGCGCGGAAGGACAGGCCGGCCTGCCAGCGCGGGTGGGCGCGCCAGAAGGCCCAGGCCGCGTGCCCGCGCCGCCGGTAGAAGTCCGAGTGGGACTGCTCCAGCAGCGACGAGCCCGGGGCCTCGTCGAGGCCGTAGAGCCGCAGGCTGTCGTCGCGGTCCGTCAGGTCGTGGTGCTCGTAGCCCAGCTCCAGGCGGCGGTCGAGGACCGGGCGGGCCAGCGACACCGCGTGGCGCCAGGCCTCGGCCGCGAGCGAGCGCGACACGGCGGCCTCCAGGCGCAGGTGCTCGTAGCGGCGCCGGTCGTGGAGCCGCACGCCCGCCGTCAGGCCCAGCGCCCAGCCGTCCACGCGGTTGTACCAGCTGCCGGTGTGGGGCCCGCGCGGGGCCCAGCTCCAGCCGGCCGCCGGCGTCTCGGGGCGCAGCCCGAGGTGCGCGCCGCCGGCCTCGCGCTCGACGGCGAAGTCACCACCGCTCAGGGCCCCCTCGGAGTCGTCCTCGAGGCGCCGCTGGCCGGCCTCGATGTCCGCCTGCCGCACCAGCGCGCCTGGCTGGAGCGCCGCGCCCCGCACCGCGCGGGCCTCCGCCGCCGGGCCAAGGCCGGGGAACGTCACCCGCGCCAGGCGACCCTCGTCGACGACCAGCGTCAGCCGGCCCGCGGCCTCGTCCCACGCGCCCGTGACGCGGGCCGCGAGATAGCCCTCGTCGTGGTAGCGGCGCTCCAGCACCAGGGCCAGGCGCTCGGGCGGCTGGAACAGCGGCCGGCCGGTCTCGACCCGCAGCGTGCGCGTGACCTGCTCGGGACCGAAGACCGTGGCCCCCTCCAGCCGCAGCTCGCGCAGCACGGGACGCACGGCCTCCTGCGCGCCGGCGCAGGCACCGGACAGCAGCAGCAGGGCCAGCAGGCACGCTCTCAAGCAGGCCACCTCCGGGGACGGGCTATGATACGCGCCACGGAGATCGCCCATGCTCTCGTCGTTGCTGGCGCTGGCCCTGGCCGCGCCCGTGCCGCAGATGTCGTACGAGCAGACCGTCAAGGTCACGCGCGACGGCCGGCCGGCCGGCAGCTCCACCGCCCGCGTGTACTGGTCGGGACGCCGCGTGCGCATGGAGCGGGGCGACGACGCCCTGCTCTTGCAGCTCGACACCGGCCAGGCCTTCCGCCTGGTCCCCTCCGAGAAGGTGGCGGTGCAGCTGGACGTGGAGCGGCTGCGCGCGCGGGCCCAGCTCGACCTGGCCACCGCCTCCGAGGCCCTCGACGCCGGCGAGAACGCCAACGTCCGCTCGGCCCCCTCCGGCCCGGCCCGTAGCGTGGCCGGCTTCACCTGCCAGCCCCACCGCGTGCGCACGGCCACGGCCAGCTTCGAGGTGTGCGTCTCGACGGCCCTGCCCGTGGGCATGGAGGCCTTCACGGAGTACCTCGAGTGGAGCGGGGCCAGCGACGCGCTGCCGGGCCTGGTCGAGGCCCTGCGGCGCCTGGCGGGCTTCCCGCTCGAGACCCGCGCGCGGGTCGAGGCCGACGGCCAGGTCTGGGAGACCACCTCGACCATCACGAAGCTGACCCTCGGCCCCCAGCCGGTGACGCTGTTCGAGCCGCCGGCCGGCTGGCGCCTGGAGCACGAGGGCAGCGAGGACGAGGAGCCCTGATGCTGCGCCTGATCGGGTCGGTGCTCGGCAACGCCGCGGGCCTCCTGGCCACCCAGGTCGTGCCCGGCATCACCTTCACGGGCAGCTTCGAGCAGCTCCTGCTGGCCGGGGCCCTGTTCGGCCTGTTCAACCTAATCGTGCGGCCCGTGGCCCTGTTCCTGTCGCTGCCGCTGCTGGTGCTGAGCCTGGGGCTGTTCTACTTCGTGCTGAACGGCCTGCTGCTGTGGGCGGCTTCGTTCTTCCTGCCCGGCTACCACGTGCGCGGCCTGCTGCCGGCCATCCTGGGCAGCCTGGTCGTCACGGTCGTGAACTGGTGCCTGCACGCCCTGTTCGGCGGCGAGCGCAAGGACGAGTAGTCAGGCCTCGTCGCGACCCAGGCGCGCCTGGAGCGCGCGCACGGCGTCGAGCGCCGTCGGCTGGTCGAGGAGCGCGGCCACCAGCTCGAGGTCGAGGCCCGGGAAGACCGCGCTGCGCTCCACGCGCCGGTGGGCCTGGCCCTCGAGCACGTGCGCCTCGAGGCGGGAGGCGCGCCAGATCCACACCTCGGGGACGCCCAGGCGCCGGTACAGCTCGAGCTGGTCGAGGCCCCCGCTGGTCAGGGCCACCTCGACGGCCAGGTCGGGGACCTCACGGCCCTGGTCGGGGCCCACCAGGTAGCACTCGTCGGGCTCGAGCCCGACCTGTTTCGGCGCGCTCTTGAGGGTCCAGGATCCGTAGGGCGTGAGCTGCAGGCCGCGCGCCAGCGCGTAGGCCTCGATCAGCCGGCCCAGGTAGCCCTTGATGCGCTCGTGGTCCTTCGAAGGGCTCATCAGCTCGAGCGCTCCTTCCGAGTACGCCAGGCGCGGGACCGACTTCTCGCCGCGCAGGGCGAGCTGAACCTCGTAGTGGCTCCACGGGACGCCGTAGGTCAGCACGCGCTGGTCCTGTTCCTCGGCCGGGTCGGCGGGCGGCGTGCGGAGCGGCGTGGCCACGCTCGTCATCGTAGCACCGGCCCGAGGTCAGGCCGGCTCGTGCCGCAGCGGCGAGTGCAGCCGCACCATGTCGACGACCTCCTGGGGCGTGCGCGCGCGCTTGAGGATCGACATCTCCTCGGCGCGCAGCTTGCCGCGCGCCACCAGCGTCCCCTCGATCCAGCCCAGGAGCCCGGCCCAGTACTCGTCGTCCCCGGCCAGGATCACCGGGAAGGGCTTGACCTTGCGGGTCTGGATCAGCGTGATGGCCTCGAACATCTCGTCGAGCGTGCCGAAGCCCCCGGGCATGATCACGAAGGCCTGCGAGTACTTCACGAACATGACCTTGCGCACGAAGAAGTAGCGGAACGAGAGCGCCGTGGTCAGGTAGGGGTTCGGCTTGAGCTCGAAGGGCAGCTCGATCGCCAGGCCCACCGAGTGGCCGCGGGCCTCCAGGCAGCCGCGGTTGGCGGCCTCCATGTCGCCCGGCCCGCCGCCGGTCACGACCGCGTAGCCCGCCCGCGCCAGCGTCGCGCCCATCTCGTAGGCGGCCTGGTAGTCGGGGCTGCCGGGCTGGGAACGCGCCGAGCCGAAGACCGCCACCGCCGGGCCCAGCGGGCCCAGCGTCTCGAAGCCCTCCACGAACTCCGCCATGATGCGGAACACCCGCCAGGTGTCCTTGACCGCGAAGTTGAGCGGGATGAAGGGGTCGCCCATGGCTTGGCTCAGGCGGGGAGCATAGCGCGGCTGGGGCCCGGCCGCAGCCCCGGGGCCGGCGGTCAGGGGCTGGGAGGCGGGGCGTGTGGCGCGCGCGGCGGCAGGTCCTTCTCCTCGAAGGCGTAGGCGGTCCGCGTGCCGGTCCTGACGAAGACGCCGCCCTTCTGCTTGTTGAAGACGATCTGGTAGTGGGGGTACGTGGTGCCCTCCGGGAGCGCATGGCGCACGACGAGGGCCACCTCGCGCGCCTTGGCGGGCAGGTCGCGCTCCGGTGTCGTCGCGAGGAAGGGCGGGTTGACGAGCTGCACCGTGAGGATCGTCCCCTTCACGCCGGGCTGGCTCCTTGCCATGACCGAGACCTGCGGCTGAGGGATCTGGTACTTCTCGGCCACGGCCTTCTGCACGGCCAGCAGCTCGCCCAGCGTGCCGGTGGCCGACTTGTAGAACGAGGAGATCCTGGGCCAGAAGGCGATGACGAGAATGCCTGCCACGGCGGCCATGGCCAGTAGGCCACCGCAGCCGATGGCGAGCGCGATGCGCAGGTTGCGCGGCGTGCGCGTCATGATATCCATGCAAGGCCCTCCATGGTCTGGCTCGGGGGCTTCCCTAGGTCGCCAATGGTGCCGACATCGATGGTCGCTTCCTCGTCGCTGAGACCGCTTGCCGATCTCGGCTGGGAGCATCGGTCACCGCCGAGCCACTCCGCTTCCCCCGGACAGCGCTGTTCGAAACCCTTTCTCGCTCAGAGCACTGCTCGTAAAGTATCGAGCGCAATCCAAAGAGCAAGAAGGAACACAAGGACACAGACGACAACCGCCGCGGGCACGAGATCCTGCGGTGCTCGGATGTCTCTTGGGTGCACGAGAAACATGTTTCGTGCGATGGCCTGACGGCGAATCAGGCCCACAATAGCCGCGATCGCGAGAGCGGCTGATAGCCCCAGAGTCCAGTAGTCCACTTGGGCACTCGTAACTCAGGCTGCGCCAGTCGCGTTCAGCACCAACCGAGTACACCCAATAGGCCCAGCAGCATTCCAATGGTGCCGGTGAGCCTCACCCGGACCAAGAACGCATCCTCAGAGGGGTACTGGTGTGGCCTCGTGATCTCGAACAGGCGTCTCGCCTCTCGCCGTGGGTTCAGTAGTAGCGCAAGTCCGATGAGGAAGGCTAGCGCGCCAACCGCCACTCTCCACCAGTCCACCATCAAGCTCCCGCTATTGCGCCGCCTACTACTCGCATCCGGACGGTAGGGCCGGCGCATAGTGCGCATTGCCGGGCAGGTCGAATACCGCCGTCGTACTCACGCCCACGCCGCTCGATCCGGCATTGACCCCCACTTGGCTAAAGGGACTGGTTGGCCCCCAGTCGGGGTTGAGGTAGCCTCCCTCGCCCCTCCAATCTCCGGGTAGACATGGAGCACGTCAGTTCAAACGGGGCGGATGGTACCAAAATCACCCCCCCCCGGCGTCAAGCTGAATCTCAACAAGGTGCATGAAAACCGCATCCGGTGTACCCCAATGGGGTACGCGGCGGGGTGAAGATCGACCTTCCGTGGACGGCAATTTCCTCGGCTCGAACCGGCGAACGATGCGTTAGGATGGCGCCCGCAATCGGTCCGACATCCTGGAGGATCCCGTGACGAGAACTGCACAGCGTCTGACTCGCGCCCTCGCCGGCAGCCTGGTCCTGACCCTGACGGCGTGCGGCGGTGGCGGCTCGAGCCCCAGCGCCCCCTCGACGCCCCGCCCCACGCCGGCGCCCACGCCCACGACGCTGGTCGTCAGGCAGAGCTCGTTCACGGGCCTCGACCCCGACTACCTGCTCGTCGTGCCGTTCACCACCACCACTCGGGGCGATCTGGAAGCCGTGGTCGACTGGACCTTCGCGACCAACGATCTCGACTTGATCCTGGTGGCGGGCACGGATCCTTGCTCCAACGGCAACGAGATCGACTTCCGCACCTGCTCCGTCCTGGTCGCCCAGATCGACCCCACGGCCAAGCCCGAGCGCCTGCGCGCCCCGTCGCTGGCCGCGGGCACCTACACGCTCTACATCGGCAACCACGGCCCCGGGCAGGAGTCGCTCTCCTTCCAGATCCTGCTGACCTACACGCCCGGGCAGGCCGGGGCCCCGGCTGCCGGCCTTTCGGGCCACGCGACCCCCGCCCTCGGGCGCCCCTGGGTCGCGCCCTGGCGCACGTCCAGCCGCTGACGCACTCGGCGGAACCTTCCCCCGCCCCCGGGCGTCAACCCGTTGCGGTGGGAGGACCGCCCGGGCAGACCGGGTCCCGCGGAGAGTGGCTTGGAGACGGCGATCGAAGCCGTGGCGGCCGTCGACCTCGACCGGGCCCTGCTCGGGCGCCTGGCGGCCGGGGACCGTTCGGCGCTGCCGGGGCTCATGGAACGCCACTACCGGCGGCTCTACCGGGTGCTGCTGGGCTACCTGCGCCAGCCCGACGACGCCCTCGACGCCGTGCAGGAGACCTTCGTGAAGGTGGTGGAGCACGCCGCGCGCTGGAACCCGCAGGCCGAGCCGGCCTCCTGGCTGACGCGCATCGCGGTCAACCACGCCATCGACCGGCTGCGGCGCCGGAAGCGCTGGGCGCCGCGCGAGCAGCCGCTGTTCGAGGGCGACCACGCCAGCAGCCTGGGCTCGGACGACCCCTCGCCGGACCGGCGCGTCTACGCGCGCGAGGTCTCCGAGCGCCTGGGGCGCGCGCTGCAGGGGCTGCCCGAGCGCCAGCGCGCCGTGTTCGTGCTGCGCCACTATGATGAGCTGTCGCTGGAGGAGATCGCCTCGGCCCTGCAGATGAGCCTGGGGACGGTCAAGAGCAGCCTGCACCGCGCGCTGGTCCAGCTGCGGCGCCGGCTGGGGAGCCTGCGGCCATGATCTTCGAGCACCTGCGCCTGCGGCGCCGGGTGAGCCTGCTGGCGGCCGGGGCCCTCGAGCCGCGCGAGGAGCCGGCCGTGCGGGCGCACCTGGAGCGCTGCCCGCGCTGCCGGGCCGAGTTCGACGAGCTGCGCGCGCTGGTCGAGGCGGC
>JBDIBD010000282.1:0-6574 GCA_039812725.1 Vicinamibacteria bacterium
CCGCGCCTGGCCGTGGGCGCTGCACGCGCTGGCGCTGCTCGTGGGGCTGTCCTGCGCGCGCCTGGGCCTCGGCCCCTGGCTGGCGGTGGCGGCCCTGGCCGTGCTGCTGCTGCGCAGCCTGCACGGGCTGACCCTGGCCCGCACCGTGCGGCCCCAGGCGGTCGGGTTCCAGGAGATGGGCTACGGCCTCGGCTCCGCGCTGGCCATCGGCCTGGGGTACGCGCTGGGCTTCTGACGCGGGCGCTTGACAAACCTACTTGCCGGTAGGTTAAGCTCGGGCGCATGGCGCGACCGAGGAAAGACAGCGTGCGCGTGGCCACCCCCGAGCGACTGCTCGGCGCAGCCGAGCGCGAGTTCGCCCTGCGCGGCTTCGCCGCCGCCCGCCTGGAGGACATCGCCGAGCGCAGCGGCATCACGCGCCCCTCGCTGCTGCACCACTACGCCTCGAAGGAGGCGCTCTACTCCGCGGTCGTGAAGCGCAGCTTCGGCGACCTCGGGCGGGCCCTGCTCTCGGTGGCCGCCTCGGGCGGCGGCTTCGTCGAGCGCCTGCGGGGCGTGGTGCGCACCTATTCCGCCTTCCTGTCGGGCCGGCCCGCCCTGGCCGCGGTGGTGCTGCGCGAGATCGTGGACGGGCGCGGCCCGGGCCAGGCCATCCTGGCCCGCCAGGTGGTCCCGCTGCTCGACGGGCTCGAGCGCTTCCTGCGCTCCGAGGGGGCCGGGCTGCTGCGGCCGCGGCTGCCGCTGCGCTCGGCCCTGCTGCAGGTGGCCACGGCCGAGCTGGTGCGGGCCGCCGCCGGCAGCCTGCGCGAGCCGCTGTGGGGCTCGCGCGACGACTCCTGGGCCCTGGCGCGGGCCCTCTTCCTGGCCGAGGAGGCCTGATGGGCCCGTTGCCCTACTTCCTGGTCTACGTGACGCCGGCGCTGCTGCTGGCCGGCGCGCTGCTGGGGGGCTGGGCCACGCTGCTCCCGGTGCTGTTCGTGCACGTGCTGCTGCCCGTGCTCGACGAGGGAGTGGGCCAGGACACGGCCCCGGGCCGGGCCGCGGCGCGGCGCTGGCTCTGGGACCTGCCCTTGCTGCTGTGGGTCCCCACCCAGCTGGGCTTGACCGCCTTCGTCCTGCAGCGGCTGGCCAGCTCGCCCCACACGCTGGGCGAGACGCTGGGCCTCACGCTCTCGCTGGGGGTCACGAACGGGTCGGGCGGCATCACCGTCGCCCACGAGCTGATGCACCGGCCCGGGCGCCTGCCGCGCGCGCTGGCCGAGCTGCTGATGACCTCGGTCAGCTACCCGCACTTCTGCGTCGAGCACGTGCACGGCCACCACCGCCACGTGGCCACCCCGCGCGACCCGGCCAGCTCGCGCCTGGGCGAGAGCGTCTATGCCTTCCTGCGGCGCTGCCTGCCCGGCAGCCTGGCGAGCGCCTGGAGCCTCGAGGGCGAGCGCGCCCGGCGGACCGGGCTGGGGCGCCTGAGCCTGCGCGACCGGCGCCTGCGGCAGCCGCTGCTGCTGGGCGCGGCCTACGCCGGCGTGCTCGTGGCCCTGGGGCCGCGCGGGGCGCTGCTGTTCGCGGCCCAGGGGCTGGTGGCGGTGCTGCTGCTCGAGGTGATCAACTACCTCGAGCACTACGGCCTGGCCCGGCTCGAGCTGGCCCCCGGCCAGTTCGAGCGCGTGCGGCCGGAGCACTCCTGGAACTCCAGCCGCCGGGTCGGCAACTGGTACCTGTTCAACCTGGCCCGGCACTCCGACCACCACTGGCTGGCCAGCCGGCCCTACGAGGCCCTCGAGCACCACGGCGACGTGCCCCAGCTGCCGGCCGGCTACGCCAGCATGGTGCCGCTGGCGCTCCTGCCGCCGCTGTGGTTCCGGGTGATGGACCCGCGCGTGCGCGCCTGGCGCGAGCGCGCGCGGGGGCAGGAGCCGAGCGCCGCCTAGCTCAACCCCGGGCCTTGACCTCGACCTCCACCAGCTTGCGGCCGGCGCCGCGCGACTCGAACCAGGTCGTGCCCTCGTGCAACAGGTCCAGCTGCAGCTGGTAGCGGCCGGGCGTGCCGGGGGCGGTGAAGCGCGGGCGCACGGTGACGGCCCCGCCCGGCGGCACCTCCACGGGCAGCTCGGTGCGCGTGTCGCCGTAGTCGCGCACCACCTTGTCGCCCTGCAGCCAACGGTGGCTGAGGCGCACCGTGTACATCAGGCCCGTCGAGCCGGCGCCGCCGGGCCAGGCCACCGTCGAGGTGTTCTTGATCGTCACGTCGGCCTCGAGCTCCTGCCCGGGGCTCATCTGCGCCGGCAGGCCGACGGCCAGCCACTCCACCTTGAAGGCCTCGGGCGGCAGGTCCTTGCGCCCCTGGGCGGACGGAGCTGCGGTGGGCGGCGCCAGCGGGCGCGACTCGGGCTGCGGGGGCGCGCCGCAGCTCGTCAGGAGCAGCAGCGCCAGCGCGGCGGCGGCGGGGCGAAAGCGTGGGCTCATCTCGGTCACTCCTTCAGCGCAGGTAAGCCTGCTCGACGTAGTCGCGCACCATGCGATGGGCGGCGAAGCCGGGGACGACGGACTCGATCGAGGCCTTCATGACCTGCAGCCAGCGCCGCGGCAGGCCGTGCTCGTCGCGCTCGTAGAAGCGCGGCACGACCTCCTCCTCGAGCAGGCGGTAGAGCGAGAGCGCGTCGTTCAGGTCCTGCTCCTCGCCGTCCGTGACCGGGCTCTCGGCCCCGATGGCCCAGCCGTTGTCGCCGCGGAAGGCCTCGCACCACCAGCCGTCCAGGATGCTGACGTTGACGCCGCCGTTGACCGGCCCCTTCATGCCCGAGGTGCCGCTGGCCTCCTGGGGCCGGCGCGGGGTGTTGAGCCACACGTCGCAGCCCTGCACGAGCATGCGGCCCATCTCGATGTCGTAGTCCTCGAGGAACACGATCTTGCCGCGCAGGTCGCCCTGGGCCAGGCCGTGGATGCGGCGGATCAGGTCCTGGCCGGCGCGGTCGGCCGGGTGGGCCTTGCCGGCGAAGACGAACTGCACCGGGCGCTCCTCGTCGCGCAGCAGGGCCTGCAGGCGCTCGAGGTTGGTGAGGAGCAGCATGGCGCGCTTGTAGGTCGCGAAGCGCCGCGCGAAGCCGATGGTCAGGGCCGCGGGGTCGAGCAGCCCCTCGACCTCGCGCAGCTCGGAGGGCGGCAGGCCGTGACGGGCGTACTGCTGGCGCACGCGCTCGCGCACGAAGCGCATCAGCCGCTCCTTCTGCGCGCGGTGGGCGGCCCACAGGTCGGCGTCGGGGACGACCTGGATGCGCTTCCAGTACTCGGGGTCGAGCAGCCGGTCCTCCCACTCGACGCCCAGGTGGTGGGTGTAGAGCGCGCGCATCTCCGGGCCCAGCCAGCTGCCGGTGTGCACGCCGTTGGTGACGTGGCGGATGGGGCTCTCGGGGGCCTCGGGCCACAGGTGGCGCCACATGTCCGAGGAGACCTGGCCGTGCAGCTTGCTGACGCCGTTCAGGAAGGTGGCCAGCCGGATGGCCATCACCGTCAGGTTGAACATGCCCTTCTCGGCGCCCAGGGCCAGGCCCTCCTCGGGCTCGCAGCCGACCTCGTCGGCCCACGGCTCCAGGTAGCGCTTGACCAGCGCCAGCTCGAACTGCTCGTTGCCGGCCGGCACGGGCGTGTGGGTGGTGAAGACGCTGTTCTTGGCCACCATCTCCAGGGCCGAGGCCAGGCTCTCGCCGCGGGCCACGTACTCGCGCGCGCGCTCGAGGCCCAGGAAGGCCACGTGGCCCTCGTTCATGTGCCAGACGGCCGGGCGGATGCCCAGGGCCCGCAGGGCCCGCACGCCGCCCACGCCCAGCACGATCTCCTGGCACAGGCGCATCTCGCGCCCGCGCACGTAGAGCTGGCCCGTGATGGGCCGGTCGGCCGGGTCGTTGAGCGGGATGTCGGTGTCGAGCATCAGCACCGGCACGCTGCCCACCTGGGCCTTCCAGACCGCGGCCTGCACCACGCGGCCGGGCAGGTTGACCGGCACCGTCAGCACCCCGCCGGTGGGCGCCTGGACCGGCCGCACCGGCAGGCGCGCGAAGTCGTAGACCGGGTAGAAGTGCTGCTGGAAGCCGTCGCCGTCGACGGTCTGGCGGAAGTAGCCCGAGCGGTAGAGCAGGCCCACCCCGACCATCGGCACGCCCAGGTCGCTGGCGGCCTTGCAGTGGTCGCCCGACAGCACGCCCAGGCCGCCGGAGTAGACGCCCAGCGACTCGTGCAGCCCGAACTCCATCGAGAAGTAGCCCACCGGGCCCTTGAGATCGTGGCCGCGCTCGGCGAACCAGCGGCGCTTGGCGTGGTAGTCGTCGAAGGCCGCGATGGCCTGGTCGCAGGCGCGCCGGAACTCGGGGTCGGACAGCAGCCGCTGCCAGTGGGCCGGGTCGACGTTGATGAGCAGCTCGATCGGGTTGTGGTAGCGGCGCCAGTGGTCGGGGTCGATCCAGGCGAACAGCCGGCCGGCGGCGGGCAGCCAGCTCCAGACCAGGTCGTAGGCCAGCTCGCGCAGGCGCTCCAGTCCGGGCGGCAGCTCGATGTCGGCGATCTCCAGCGTGCGGATCTGCATCTGCGTCTCGTTCCTTTCGCGAATCCTCAGCGCGCCCGCGGCGCGGGCCGGGGGCCGACGGGGCGGTCCCCCACCTTTGTCCGTGGCCTCGTCAGAGCGGCTCGAGCGCCTCGACGTAGCGCCGCACGTCCTCGCTGCCCTGGCCTTCGAGGCCGTAGAACTCGACCCCGTAGCGGCGCTCGCCGGCCTGCCGCACCACGCGCCCGCAGCCGGCCACGAGCGGGCCGGCCCCCGGCAGGTGGAAACGGAAGTCCACGTCCTCGCCCACCGACAGCTCCACGGGCGACTGCAGCAGCATGCCGGTGGTGCTCAGGTCGAGCGCCACCCCGCGCAGCGAGGGGGCCCCCTGCCGCACGGTGGCGTCGACCTCGAAGTCCACGCCGCAGCGGGCCTCGGCCCGCGTCGGCACGTGGGCCAGGCGGCTCAGCCGCTCGTCCCAGTCGGGCCCGACGGGCAGGCGCAGCACCGCGTTGGCGCCGGCCTCCAGCAGCTCCACCTCGCGCGGGTTGAACTCGCCCCGCGAGACCACCGCGATCGAGACGGCCCGCGTCAGCGGGTCGGCCCGCAGGACGCGCACCAGCTCGGGCGCCCAGGGCAGCTCGCGCTCCACGACGACGAGCTCCGGGGTCTCGGTGAGGGCCATCAACTGCGCGTCCTCCAGACGCCGGGCGAGGTGACGCTCGAAGTCCGCCCGCCAGAGGACGGTGCCGCGCAGGTCGGCCTCCAGGTCGGCCTCGCAGCACAGCAGCGCCACGGCCATGGCGGCGCAGTGTACCACCGGCGCCGCAGGCTCATGGCCGTGCGGCGCAAGGCTTGCGTGGTCAAATTCGCGGTGTTTCCGCCAGCCGGCCGCGGATCGCGTCGAGCCGCTGCAGCAGCCCCGGCAGCGTGGCCCCGAGCCCGTACTGGCGACGCTGCTGCTCGCCCACGCCCGCGGGCCGCCGGGCCGGGTCGCGCCACTGGTCGTAGACCGCGCGCAGCTGGCGCGCCGCGTCGTCCACGTCGGGCTCGGCCCAGCGGGCGCCGCGCGGGTAGGGGCCGAAGTCGCGCGCCAGCGGCTTCTCCCGGAAGGCCACGGGGTGGGTGCCCGGGCCCGCGAAGAACTCGGTCACGCCCGAGTAGGGTGTGGCCACCACCGGCTTGCCGAGCATGAGCGCGTCGAGCAGCGTCAGGCCCAGGCCCTCGGAGCGGTGCAGCGAGACGTAGGCGTCGCAGGCGGCCACCAGGTCGAGCAGCTCGCCGTGGTGCAGGTAGCCGTGGCGCACCTCCAGGCGGGCCGGGCCCGCCAGGCGCTGCAGGGCGGCCAGCTGGCGCGGCGGCATGCTGGTGGTCTTGAGCACCAGCCGCACCGGCTCCCCGGGGTGGAAGGCGCGCCGGAAGGCGGACACCGCCGCGCCGGGGTTCTTGCGCTCGACCACCGAGGCGGCGTCGTACACGAACAGGAAGGTGAACTCGGCGCCCAGCCCGAAGGCGGCCCGGTCCTTGCGGCCCGCCGGACGCGCCTGCAGGGCCGGCACCACCTTGTGCACGGGCCGCCGGTCCGGGAGGAGGAGCGCCTGGCGGCAGAAGTCGGAGGCCACCCAGACCTCGTCCACGTGCTCGAAGGCCCCGTGCAGCCGCTCGGGGAAGTGCGCCAGCTCCCAGAACCAGTAGCCGACGCGGAAGCGGTGGCGCGAGGGCCGCAGGCCGTGCCGGGCGGCCACCGCCGGCAGCTGGTCGGCGTTGACCACCACCAGGTCGACCGCGTACGGGCGCTCGCTCGAGAAGCCCGAGAGGCGCCGGTCGCCGCGGCGCAGCCAGGACTGCTCCACGTTGACCAGCGCGTGCGGCAGCCCGCTCTCGCGCAGCAGGTCGGCCAGGCCGCGGGCCACCTCGCCCACCCCGCTCTCCGTGTCGAGGTAGCCCAGCAGGTTCACGCCGAAGGGGCGCGGCCCGTCCTCGGCCACCGCGACCACGGCCGGCCCGGCGGGCGCGGCGGGCCCGGGCGCAGCGGGG
>JBDIBD010000283.1:0-6571 GCA_039812725.1 Vicinamibacteria bacterium
GCCACGGCGCTGGCGCGCGGCGCCGCCCGGCCGCTGCCGCACAACCCCGTCACGTCCACCGCCATGCCCACCCGCAACCTGGGGCGCACGGGCTACCAGGTGGGCGTCTTCAGCCTGGGCGGGCAGGCGGCCGTCGAGCAGCCGCACAACGAGGCCGTGGCGGTGCCGCTCATCGAGAAGGCCCTCGACCTGGGCGTCAACTACCTCGACACGGCGGCGCGCTACGGCGGCGACGAGCGCTGGAGCCAGCGCTACCTGGGCCAGGTCATGAAGCGCCGGCGCGGCGAGGCCTTCCTGGCCAGCAAGACGCACGACCGCACCCGCGACGGCTCGCTGCGGCTGCTGGACGACTCGCTCAAGCTACTGCAGACCGACCACCTCGACCTGTGGCAGGTGCACAACCTGTCGCAGATGGAGCAGGTCGAGCAGATCTTCCGGCCCGACGGCGCCGTGAAGGCCCTGCAAGAGGCCAAGGAGCAGGGGCTGGTGCGGCACGTCGGCATCACGGGCCACGCCGACCCGGACGTGCTGATCGAGGCCCTGCGGCGCTTCCGCTTCGACACGCTGCTGCTGGCGCTCAACGCGGCCGACCCGCACTACCGGAGCTTCAAGGCCCGGCTGCTGCCGCTGGCGGTCGAGCAGGAGCTGGGCATCGTCGGCATGAAGATCCCGGCCCGCGGACGGCTGCTCTCGGGCTGGACGCCGCCGCCCGCGGGGGACCCCGCCCGCCGGCCGCAGGACCGCGGACCGGGCGCGCTCAGCATGCGGGAGGCCCTGCGCTACGTGCTCTCGCTGCCGGTCAGCACCGTGATCGTGGGCTGCGACACCGTCGCCCAGCTCGAGGAGAACGTGGCCCTGGCGCGGGCCTTCAACCCGCTCAGCGCCGACCAGATGGCCGAGCTGGAGCGGCGCGCGGCGCCGGTGCACGAGCAGGCCCTGTTCTTCCGCAACTGGGCCTGAGCCCCGGCGCGGCGCGCCGCCCGCCCCGCCGCTCTACCGCGGACCGACGATGGTCCAGTCCAGCGCCGGCGTGTTGGCGGTGGGGTTGGTGAACTGGCCGTGCACGCGCGTGCTGTTGAAGTCCAGGTGCCAGACCACCTGGTTGCCGCTGGTCTCGTTGCGCCAGACGATGTCGGGCGTCCCGTAAGGGGGCGTCCCCGGCGCGTAGCCGCGGCTGTAGTCCGAGCTGGCCAGCACCTTCCAGTTGTTGTCGCCGGCGTTGGCCGGGGTCGTGAACTGGCCGCTGGTGCGCACCACGGAGGCGTTCATGTACCAGGTCACGATCTTGCCGGAGGTGTAGTTGTACCAGAGGAAGTCCGTGTTGCCGTCGTTGGTGTAGTCGGCGGCGGCCACGATGATCCAGTTGGCGTCCACGGCCTGGTCGGGCGACGGGATGATGTTGCCGATCTTGGCCGCGCCGTTCATGGTCCAGATCACGATCTTCTGCGACGTGAAGTTGCGCCAGACGATGTCGGGCTTGTGGTCGCCGTTGAAGTCCGCCGTCCCGGAGAGGTCCCAGTTGGTGGGCAGCACCGCTCCGCCGCTCAGGGCCACGGGCGAGCCGAGGCGCGCCGCGCCGTTCATCAGCCAGAACTCGACGTTGCCGGTGACCTGGTTCCAGAAGGCCAGGTCGGTGTTGCCGTCGGAGTTGAAGTCGTCGGCCCCGCGGATCTTCCAGTCGGCGCTGGCGGCGTCGGGGGTGATGGGCGACTCGGAGACGCGCGTCACGCCGTCCATGATCCAGACCTTGTTCTGGGCGCCGTTGACGTTGCTGCGGAAGATGAGGTCGGAGTAGCCGTCGCGGTTCATGTCGCCCTTGGCCAGGCAGCGCAGCTGCTCGTGGGCGGCGCTGGCCGCGGTGGGCGCGTAGCCGCCCACGGCCCAGACGCGCCCCGTGATCGGGTCGACGTCGGCGGCGAAGTTGCGCCGCGCCGTGATCAGCGCGGGGCCCAGGGTCCAGGTGTTGCTGCCGGGCAGGTAGACGTCGACCTCGGTGAGCGGGTTGGGCGACGTGCGGCCGCCGCTCAGCACCCAGACCGAGCCGTCGGCCTGGGCCACCGCGCGGGTCTCGGCGAACGCGCGCGGCGGGGTCGCGACGGCCGAGATCGTGTCGCCCACGGGGTCGTAGCGCAGGGCGGAGGTCGAGTCGGTGAGGGCGGTCCCGTCGTACGTCGAGCCGCCCAGCAGGTAGACGTACGCGCCGGACGCGGCGGTGGGGATGTAGCCCAGCGCCGTCGGCAGGGTGGCGGTCTTCAGGGTCCAGCGGCTGCCGGCCGCGGCGGCCGGGTCGAAGACGTAGATCGCGGTGGTCATGCCCACGTTGATCTGGAAGCCGCCGAAGACGTACAGCTTGTTGCCGAGCACGGCCGCGCCGCCGGGCAGCACGTCGCCGGCCCCGATGCCCGGCCAGGGGTCGGTGGCCAGCGTCGTGAGCACGTCGGTCACCGGGTTGTAGAAGCGCACGGCCGCGGTCGCCGTGGTGGCCCCGGCGGCCGAGCCGCCCACCACCAGGATGCCCGGGTTGCCCTGGTAGGTGAGCACGCCGCCCACCATGTTGTTCACCTGGCCGTCGGCGAAGGTCGCGGCCTTGGTGGTCCACACCCCGGTGTTCGGGTCGAGCTCGGCCGGGTGGGTGAGGTCGCTGCCGGCGGA
This sequence comes from Vicinamibacteria bacterium, assembly GCA_039812725.1. Lineage (GTDB taxonomy): Bacteria > Acidobacteriota > Vicinamibacteria > Fen-336 > Fen-336 > JBDIBD01. Next base: position 2,653 of record JBDIBD010000283.1, read on the forward strand.
GTCGGAGGTGCGGCCGCCGAGCACGTAGAACTTGCCGTTGGACGGGAAGTAGGCCCCCCACGGTCGCACCAGGGTCGCGGGGAAGCTCGCGTTCGTCGTCCAGAAGCCCTGGCTGACGAGGTTGCAGGATGGGCCCGTGGGCGCGAGCGCCGCCTCGGGGACCTGTCCCTGCGCCACGCCGGTCCAGGTGAGCACCAGCAGAAGGGCTGCCGCCAAGGCCACGTCCCTGTGGCGAATCTTCATCGGAGCCTCCTTGTGGATATCGGGAGACCCACGGACCCGCCGCACCAGCACTGGCGCTCGAGCCTGGCGGCGGTGGGCGGCTCGCCGCTGCCCCTCGGCTCGTTCATGGTGTCCAGCCGGGGGCGCGCCAGCGGCCCATCGGGGCCGGCCCCGTCGCGCCCCGGGCGGGGCGCCTCGGCGTGATCGGTGCGACGTGGTGGGAAGATCCCGTTCTGACCGACGCTATGCCCGTGGCCCGCCGGGTGTCAAGCCCCTTCGGCACCCTCGGCTCGCGCCTGGCGCCCCGAGGGCGGGAGCGGCCAGCGCGCGCGGCGCCAGCCGCCCCCGTGGTCCGGCCTACCGCGGACCGGCGATGGTCCAGCCCAGGGCCGGCGTGTTGGCGCTCGGGTTGGTGAACTCGCCGTGCACGCGGGTGCTGGCGAAGTCGAGGTGCCAGACCACCTGGTTGCCGCTGGTTTCGTTGCGCCAGACGATGTCGGGCGTCCCGTAAGGGGGCGTCCCCGGGACGTAGGCGCGGCTGTAGTCCGAGCTGGCCAGCACCTTCCAGTTGTTGTCGCCGGCGTTGGCCGGCGTCGTGAACTGGCCGCTGGTGCGCACCACCGAGGCGTTCATGTACCAGGTCACGATCTTGCCGGAGGTGGAGTTGTACCAGAGGAAGTCGGTGTTGCCGTCGTTGTTGTAGTCGAGCGCCGCCACGATCATCCAGTTGGCATCCACGGCCTGGTCGGGGCTCGGGATGAGGTTGCCGACCTTGACGGTGCTGGCCATGGTCCAGATCACGATCTTCTGCGAGCTGAAGTTGCGCCAGACGATGTCGGGCCGGCCGTCGTGGTCGAAGTCGGCCGTGGCCGCCAGGTCCCAGTTGGTCGGCAGCACGGCGCCGCCGCTCAGCGGCAGGGGCGCGCCCGCGCGGGTGGCGCCGTTCATCAGCCAGAACTCCACGTTTCCGGTGGACTGGTTCCAGAACACCAGGTCGGTGCGGCCGTCTCCGTCGAAGTCGTCGGCGCCGCGGATCTTCCAGTCGGCGCTGGCCGCGTCGGGCGAGACCGCCGTCTCGGAGGCCCGCGCCACGCCGTTCATGATCCAGACCTTGTTCTGGGCGCCGTTGGTGGTGCTGCGGAAGATCAGGTCGGGCCAGCCGTCGCGGTCGATGTCGCCCTTGGGCAGGCAGCGCAGCTCCTCGCTCGCGTCGGCGGGGGCGGAGGCCACGTAGCCGCCGACCGCCCACATCCGTCCCGTGGCCGGGTCCACGTCCGCGGCGAAGTTGCGCCGCGCGGTGGTCAAGGCCGGGCCGCTGGACCAGATGTCGGTCCCCGGGAGGTAGACGTCGACCTGGTTGGTGGGGTTGGGCGAGGTGCGGCCCCCGCTCAGCACCCACACCGAGCCGTCCGCCTGGGTCAGGGCCTGAGTCTCGGCCACGGCGCGCGGCGGCGCGGCGATGGCCGCGATGGCGTCGCTGAGCGGGTCGTAGCGCAGGGCCGACGAGGAGTCGACCAGCGCGCTCCCCGAATAGGTCGAGCCGCCCAGCAGGTAGATGTAGCCGCCGGCCTGGGTGGTGGGGATGTAGCCCAGGCCCGTCGGCAGGAAGGCGGAGCGCAGGCTCCAGCGGCTGCCGGCCGCGGCGGCCGGGTCGTACTGCCAGATCGAGCCGGTCATGCCCACGTTGATCTGGAAGCCGCCGAAGACGTAGAGCTTGTTCCCGTACACGGCCGCGCCGCCCGGCAGCACGTCGCCCGAGCCGTTGCCCGGCCAGGGGTCCGTGGTCACCACGGTGAGGGCGTCCGCGATCGGGTCGTAGTAGCGCACCGCGGGCGTGGCCGTGGTGCCTCCTCCGGAGGACCCGCCCACCAGCGCGATGACCGGGGTCCCGCCGGCGTCGAGGATGCCGCCCACCATGTTGCTCACGTCGCTGTCGGGGAAGGTGGCGGCCTTGGTGGTCCACGCGCCGCTCTCCGGGGTGAGCTCTCTGGGGTTGAGCAGGGCCGTGCCGGTGCCGTCGGTGCTGCGGCCGCCCAGCACGTAGAACCTCCCGTTGCGCGGGAAGAAGATGCCGACCGGGCGCACCAGCGTGCTCGGGAAGCTCGCGCTCGCCGCCCACGTGCCCTGGCTGCGGACACGGCAGGTCGGGCCAGCCGGAACGCGCAGCCGTTCGACCGAGGCCAGCGCCGCCGCCCCGGAGTACCCCCCGACGGCCACCACCGTCCCCTCCGCCTGCGCGGCGCCGGCGAAGGACCGGCCCGTGGCCAGGGCCGGCCCACCTCTCCAGGAGTTGCTGCCGATGTCGTACGCGTACGTGGCCGCCGTCGTCGCGGGCGCGTCCGAGCCCGGCTCGCGGAAGGGGGCGCCGCCGCCGATGACGAGGATGTCGTTGTCGCAGCTCGTGATGCCCGAGAGAGTCACGGCCGCGGGGGCGTTGGTGGCCTGGGGCAGCGACGCGCGCGCGCCCCAGCTGTTGCCCGCGGTGCTGTAGATGTAGCTCGTGTCGAGCGCCGCACCGGCCGAGTTGCGGCCTCCGAACAGGAAGACGTAGGCGCCGAAGGCCGTCGCCCCAGCCCCGCCCAGCGCGGCGGGGAGGTTCGTCAGGGACGTGTAGACGCCCGTGGAGGGGTTGAAGCGCCAGGTCTGGTTCTGGGCGGAGTTGACGGTCGCGGTGCTGTAGCCCCCGAGCAGGTACAGGTAGCTGCCGACCGCCGCGCTGGCCATCTGGGAGCGAGGTCCGGGCAGGGCCGGGCCGACGGCCCAGGAGTCGGACGCGATCGCGTAGACCTGGACCAGCGTGGTGGGGCTGCTGGTCCCGTCGGTGCCGCCGAACAGGAAGAGCCGGCCCCCGGCCGCGTCGTAGGCGAGGGTCGCCATGTAGACCGGAGTGGGCAAGGGAGCGAGCGCGCTCCACGTGTTGCTCGACGGGCTGTAGCGGGCGAACTGGCTGCTGGGGGCTGCGCCGTGAAAACCGCCGGCCGCGTAGACGTGGCCGCCCCCCGCGGCCACCGCCAAGCCGTACACGTCGGACGGCAGCGCGCTGGCGGAGGTCCAGGCCGGCAGCCCACAAGCCTGGGCCCGGACCTGCTCCGCTCCGGAGGCTCCCAGCAGCAACACCGCGGCCAGGGCCACGTCCCTGTGGCGAATCGTCATGGTCTTCTCCTCGTTGGGGGAAGTCCCGCGGGGCGGCCGCAACAGGCTCCGGTGTGCGCGCCTGGCGGCGGGTCCAGGCTCGCCGCCGCCCCTCGGTCGCATCTGGGCGCCGGGCCCGGGGGGCGTCTCTGGCAGGCCTTTCCGTCTCGCACCCCGGGCGGGGAGCCTCGGCGTGATCGGTGCGATGCCGCGTCTTGGGCGGGACGAACCCGCTACCGGCAAAGCTAGGTGGAAGAGGGCGCGCCTGTCAATTCCCAGGAAGGAGGGTCAAGGGGACGGAGCCGCGCCCGGAGACCAGGAGCTGACCGGCGCAGCGCTCGTGTCAGGAGGCGGATCGGAAGAAGGCCACGAAGGCCGGCGAGAAGGCGGCCGGGTCGGGCGCCAGGGATGGGTCGGCGCGTCGGCAGGCCGCCACGGCCTCGGCGGCGCGGCGCCTCAGGTCCTCATCCTTCTGGCCGCCCGCCCGGAAGCGGGCGTGGTAGGCCGCGGCCTTGAACAGCGCCAGCTGGGCCGCGGCGCGCCCGCGGGCGTCGCCGGCGCGCTC
>JBDIBD010000284.1:0-6553 GCA_039812725.1 Vicinamibacteria bacterium
CGGCGCGACCCAGGCCGCCAGCGGCTCGAGCTCGCCCGCCGGCACCGCGCCGGGCGCTTCGAGGCGGCCGAGCCGCCCCGACCGACAGGGCAGCTCGATCACCGCCCGCGGGCCCGCCGGCGCGGTTCCGCAGCCCGCCACCACCTCCGCCTCCTCCGGAACGTCCACCCGCAGGACCAGCCATGCGACCCCCCAGGCGACCCGGGCGGCGTCGAGGGCCTCCAGGAGGGGCACCCCAGCGGGAAGGGCGAAGCCCCGGGGCGGCGCCGGGCTCACGGCAGCCGGCGCGTCAGCCGGCAGACGTTGCAGCCCTCGCGTCGGGAGAAGGCCACGCCGTCCATGATGCGCCCCATGAGGTGCAGCCCCAGCCCGCCCCTGCGACGCTCCCGCTGGTAGCGCTCGAGGTCCACCCGCGGCACCGCCCGCGGGTCCACCTCGCGCCCCTGGTCGAGCAGCTCGATGACCAGCTCGCCGGGCGTGATGTCGACGCGCAGCTCCACCGGGCCGTCCGACACTCCGGCGTAGGCGTGCTCGATGACGTTGGTGGCGGCCTCCTCGGCGGCCAGGGCCACCTGCTCGGCGGGCTCGCGCTCCAGCCCGGCCTGCAGGGCCACCTCGGTGACCACGCCGCGCACGAGCCCCAACAGCCGCGTCTGGCTGGGGAACGACACCCGCACGAGGGGCGCGCTCACGCGGTCCCGGCACCGCCCTCCGTCGCGGCGAAGCTGGAGACGGCTTCCCACTCGGAGGCGTAGATGCGGTACAGCCGGTCGAAGCCGAGCATCTCGAAGATGCCACGCACCGTGGGGTTGAGCTCGCTCAGGCGCAGGTCCCCGCCCTGCTCGCGGATCTCCTCGATCGAGCCCAGGATGGCCCCCAGGCCCGCGCTGGCGATGTAGGCCAGGTCGGCGCAGTTGAGCACGATCCGCAGCCGGCGCTGCTCGACCAGCCGGCGCAGCTCGCCCTCGAACAGGCGCACGGTGTGGGCGTTGATGAAGCCGCGCGGGTAGACCAGCGTCACCTGCTCGAGGTCGCGGGTCTCGACGGTCAGCTCGCTCATGGCCCTTCACCGCCGACTATAGCCCCCCCGGCCGCCGCCCCCAACAGTTCCCGCGCCCGGGCCAGGTCGCGCCGGATCTGCGCCACCAGGGCGTCGGGGCCCTCGAAGCGCTGCTCGCCCCGCAGGCGGGCCACGAACGCCAGCTCCAGCTCGCGACCGTACAGGTCTCCCGCCCAGTCCAGCACGTGCGCCTCGAGCCGCAGCTCGCCGTGGTCGAAGGTCGGCCGGCGGCCGACGTTCACGACGGCCGGCCGCCTGTCCGCGTCGAGCCACACCCAGCCCGCGTAGACCCCGTCGGCCGGCAGGGCCACTCCGGGCGGCACCAGATTGGCCGTCGGGAAGCCCAGCGTGCGACCGCGGCGCGCGCCCTCGACGACGTGGCCCCGCAGGCGGTGCGGCCGGCCGAGCAGGCGCGCCGCCACCTCGACTGCCCCGCTGCCGAGGGCCTCGCGCACGCGCGTGCTGCTGACCGGCAGCCCGCCCTCGAGCACCGGTGGCACCACCAGCACGCCGAAGCCCAGCTGCTCGCCCTCCCGGGCGAGCAGGGCGGCGTCGCCGGCCCGGCCGCGGCCGAAGCGGAAGCCGTCCCCCACCGCCACCCAGCGCGCCCGCAGCCACTCGGCCAGGTAGCGCCGCGCGAACTCCTCGGCGGGGCACTGCGAGAGCTCCTCCGTGAAGGGCAGCGCCACGACCCCGTCCAGGCCGGCCGCCCGCAGGAGGCGCGCCCGCTCGTCGAGCGTCGTCAGCGGCACCGGGGCCCGCGCCGGAGCCAGCACGGTGAGGGGGTGGGGGTCGAACGTCAGGGCCACCGCGGGCAGCCGCTCGGCCGCCGAGCGCTCCCTCAGCTGGCGCACCAGCTCCTGGTGACCGAGGTGCACGCCGTCGAAGTTGCCCAGCGCCACGGCGCCGTCGGGCCACCGCGGCGGGTGCGGCGGGGCGAGACGCTGCCACGCCATCGGCGTCAGGGCTGGGCGGGGCGCAGCTGACGCTCGATCGGCAGCTGCTCGGCGTCCTCCGCGCTCAAGCGGTAGCTGGTCCCCCGCAGCTCGTAGTGGTAAGGGTGCGCCCAGGGGTCGCGCAGGGCGGCCCCGTCCAGCAGGCCGGCCTTGACCACGTCGGCCAGCGTCTCGGGCGGCTGGCCGTTGAGCAGGTCGAAGGCCCACACCCCCCGGTCGATGCGCTCGAGGCGCGAGCGGCTGACGTGGCCCATCAGCGCCCGGTAGGGGCGCTCGAGCTGGGCGCGCAGCCCCGGCACCGCGAAGGGCGTGTCGCGGTGGACGAAGGCCGACACCAGCAGCAGCGCCGCCACCAGGCCCAGGATCGCCCAGCCCGCCAGCGGCGAGGCCGGCTCGACCTCGCCCGCGCCCGCCACCACCGCCTCGGGCGTGGCCCCGCGACCGACCGGGGCGATGATGCTGCGGTTGAGCAGGTCGAAGAGGGTCCGGCAGGTCTCGAACTCCCCCAGCCCGGTGGCGTCCACGATGGCCTGCACCGTGCGCGTGCCGTCCACCCGGCGGAAGACGCGCTCCTCCTCGGCGGAGAGCCGGATCTTGCTGGTGGCGCCGCGCTTGGCGTCGGCCGGGGCCTCCTCGCCGCCGACCTCGATCAGGGCCGGGTCGACCTGCGAGCGGAAGACGATGTCGAGGGACGGGATGCGCTTCTCGATGATCGGCCACTCGTCGACCATCCGGATCCCTTCCATGAGGATGAAGTCCGTGCTCATGGGGGAGAAGTTGTCCCGGTCGTAGTCGACGGAGTCGGCCGGCGCGAAGTGGTAGTCGCCGTCGCGCCAGCGGAAGACCTTGTAGACGATCTGCGAGACCTGCACCTGCAGGGCCTGGCGCAGGTCGTCGGCCGTGATGAGGTTCTGGGTCACCAGGATGTGACCCATGCGCTGCAGCGTGGCGCGCTGGGTGGCCAGGGCTTCGTCGAGCTTCTCGCGCGCCAGCTTGCCCTGCTTCACCAGCACGTTGCCCAGCCGGTCCTCGAGGCGCTTGGCCGAGGAGTCTGCCATCACGATCATGCCGTTCTCGAACGTGACCGTGACGCTCTCCTGGCCGTTGTTCAGGGCCAGCACGCCGGTCTTCCGCTGCAGGCCGATCAGCTGGAAGATGTCGGGCAGGCCGAAGTCCTTGATCGTCCCCTCGAGGGCCATCTCCGCCTACCCTCGCGTGCGCCGCTGGCGCGAGAAGGCCGCCGCCACCTCGGCCTCGGGGCGAGCCAGGTTCGCGGCCACGTAGGTGGCGACCATCACGAGCACGGCCAGCACCAACCCGCCCGAGCCGCGCAGGGCGCCCCCGACCTCGGTGATGGGCAGCACCCGACCGGCCAGGACCGAGGCCACCAGGCTGCCGTACCACAGCGCCGAGAAGAGCAGCCCCAGCAACGGCTTCTGGCCGTAGATCTGGCCGGCCCCGGGCGAGAACAGCGACAGCGCGCGGAAGGCCCGCTCGCGCCGCTCCTCCTCGCTCTGCACCTCGAGGAGCTTCTGGTTGCGGGCCGGCCCCGAGACCCCGTCGCGCACCACGAACAGGTGGTGGCACTGCGTGCAGAGGCCGGCCACCACGGCCCCGAGGTGGCAGCGACGGCAGAAGGGCGTGCCGCACTTCAGGCAGCGCAGCGTGAACATGCGCGGGCCGCGCCGCCAGCGCAGCAGCAGCACCAGCGCGGCGAACAGCAGGCCGGCCGCCCCGAAGCGGTTGAAGACCGCGCCGAGCGAGAGGCCCGCCCCCTCGCGCGGCTCGAGGCTGGCCACGCTCTCGCGGGCCACGCGTCCGGAGTCGGCGCCGAGCTTGGAGCGCAGCTGGGCTGGGGAGAGCGAGAGGTCCACCACCGCGTACTCGCCGTTGCCGTACTGCCAGTCGGCGTCGAAGGCCCGCACGAGGTCGGGCGCCAGCCGCTCGGCCTGGGCGCGGGCCTCGTCGGACTGCTGGCGCTCGAAGCGCTGCAGGTAGGCCAGGGAGAGGTTGTAGCGCACCGTGGCCTCGATGGCGGGCCGGGCGCCCGCCTCGGCCACCTGCTTGTAGCGCGCGATGGCGGCGGCGAAGTCGCGCCCGGCGAACTCGAGGTTGGCCAGGTTGTTGGTGGCCACGACGTCGTTCTTGTCCCTGGCCAGCAGCTCCTTGTAGAGGGCCGCGGCCCCATCGTAGTTCCCGGCCTTGCGCAGCAGCATGGCGCGCAGGTAGGCCAGGTCGCGGTCGTCGGGGTGCCGCGTCGAAGCGCGCTCGAGCTCGGCCAGCGCGCGCGCGTCGGAGCCGCCCTCGACCGCGGCCAGCATGGCCCGGTAGAGCGGGTCCTGGGCCAAGCGCGCGGAGCGCTCGAGGGTCTCGGCCGCGGGGCCCGTGCAGGCCGTGGCCACCACCATCACCACGCTGAGCGCCCGCTCCAGCGTGGTCATGTAGGTGAAGAGCAGCGCCAGCCACCAGATCGGCAGCCAGCCCCAGCCCAGGAACACGAGCGCCGGCGAGGCCAGCAGCCCCGCCACCAGCCCGAGGCTCAGGGACCGCCCGCGGGCCGGCCCGAGGCGCTCCTCGATGTCGTGGCGCAGGAGCACGCCGTGCCGCGCCACCAGCGTGGCGGCCCAGGCCGCCATCACCACGTAGAGCGTCACGAACAGCGTCGGCAGCGCCACGAGGCGCAGGTTGAGCGCGCCCCGCGGCGTGCGGGCGAAGGCCAGGACCCCGCCCAGGCGCGTCTGGATCGCTCGCACGTAGCCCACGGGGCCCGCGGCCTCCTGAGCCCGCGCCAGGGCGAAGTGCGCGTCGGGCAGGCTGGAGTCGAGCGCGATGGCCTGGCGGAAGTCCTCCTCGGCCTCGGCCCGCTGCCCCTCGGACAACCGCCGAAGCCCACGCCCCACGAGGGCCAGCGCCACGCTCTCCAGCGAACGCACGTTGCGTTCCACGCGCAGCCTCAGCAGCTCGGCGCGGGCCGTGGTGGCAGCTTCGCGCTGGCCCGCGGCCTCGGCCTTGCGCTGGGCGGTCCAGAGGGCCTCGAAGCTGGCGGGCGCCGCCGGGCGCGCGCCGCGCACGTCGATGGGCTTGTCGGGCGGACGGTCGGCCTGGAGCCGCGGGGCGAGCGCCGAGAGCGCCAGCGCCGCAGCCAGCAGGCGGCCCGTCCTCACGCCCGGCCCGCCTTGGCCTGCTCCACGAAGCCGAGCCGGAGCTGATACAGGAGCGACTCGAGCACCTCGGTCTCGTCGTCGGTACGGCGGCCCTCCGTCTTGTCCGCGAGCATCTCCAGCACACCGATGAGGGTGCGAGCCTGCTCGAGCTGCGGGGGCCGCGCCATCAGCGCATCCATGGCCTGCGAGCCGAGCGACATCAGGAAGCTGGCCAGTTCCACTCCCGGGCCCGTCCCGGCCTCGCGCGGCGCCCGGGGCGGCGCCGCCGTCGGCAGGGGAAGCGGTGCCGGGGCCACGGGCTCGGGCGCCGACGGCGCCTGCCCGCGCAACTCCCCCTCGAGGGTGAAGTGGCGTCGATCCTTGACCGTGAAGGACTTGTTCTCGTTGCTCATTCCTGCCGGTGCCGAGTGACGCAGCTCTCCCGCTTCACGGATACAGCCAACGCGAGGCGATGTTAGCACGAAGGCCGGGCCTCAGCGCAGGCGCGCCTGCCAGCCCGCGCGGGCGGTCTCGAGCCAGAGCCAGCGCCCGTCCGTGCTGACCTCGAGGGTACCGTCCTCGTCGGTGCGGGCCACCAGCGACCCCAGGGCCCTGTAGCGCGCGAGCACCTCGGGGTGGGGGTGCCCGAAGTGATTGCGGCGGCCGGCCGAGACCAGGGCCAGCCGGGGGCGTGCGAGCTCCAGCCAGGCCGCCGAGCTGCTGGTGCGGCTGCCGTGATGCGGCACCGTGAGGACCGCGGCCGGAAGGGCCAGTCGGGCCTCCCCGCCCGCCTCCACGTCGCCGGTCAGGAGGAAGCGCCGACCGGCGAAGGCCACGGACAGCACCAGGGAGTCGTCGTTGCGGACGCGCGCGGGGGGACGGCCCCGTGGCGCGGGCCAGGCCACCTGGACACTCACGCCGTCGCGCTCCCAGCGCACGCCAGCCCGCACCGACCGGCGCGCCTGCCCCCGCGCCGCGCCAGCGAAGGCCGCGTACTGAGCATCGGCGGCCGGGGCGATGCCCTCCCACACCTCCCCCACCTCGAAGCGCCGCAGCAGGTGCGGCAGCCCGCCGGCGTGGTCCGGGTGGGCGTGGCTCAGCGCCAACAGCTCGATGCGGGCGACGCCGCGGGAGCGCAGGTAGGGGCCGACCACCGCGCGGCCCATGTCGGCGCCGCCCTCGAAGGCGGCGCCCGCATCGACCACCAGGACGCGCCCGGCCGGCGTGGTCACCACGGCGCACTGGCCCTGGCCCACGTCGACGAGCGCGAGGTGCAGGCGCCCGTCGGCGAGGGGCGACGGCCCCACCAACAGCGCCGCCGCGGCCAGCGCCAGGACCGCCAGCGCCCGCCGCCCCGCCGCGCCGCGCGCCAGCGCCACGAGCGCGACGTAGTA
>JBDIBD010000285.1:0-6544 GCA_039812725.1 Vicinamibacteria bacterium
GCCTCCAGCCCGGCGGCGCCGCCCCGCCCCAGCTCGTCGAGCGCCAGGCCCAGTCCCGCCCGGACCGTGGCCGCGTGGGCCTCGCCGAACAGCTTCGCGGCGACGGCTCGCGAGCGCTCGTGGGCCGCGACGGCCGCCTCCGTCCGCCCGAGGGCCCGTTCGACCTCGCCGAGCACGAGCCACGAGTGGGCCACATAGGCCGAGTCCTCGCCGAAGGCCCGCTGGCGACCGGCCAACGTCTCGCGCGCCAGGCGCTCGGCCTCCGCCAGGTGCCCCAGCTCGACCTCGGCCAGCGCCAGGTTGGCCCGGGCCTGGAGCGTCGAGCGGTGCTCCGGGCCACGCTCGGCCTCCCACTCCGTGGCGGCCCGGCGGTACTCGGCGGCCGCGCCGGCGAAATCGCCGCGCGCGAGGTGGGAGGCTGCCAGGCTGTGGCGCCCGTTGACCGCCTCCGGGTGGCGCGGGTCGAGCGCCTCGAAGATGGCGATGGCCTCGCGCGTGGCGGCGTCGGCCTGGTCGTAGCGCTCCAGGTCCCGCAAGGCCAGGGAGCTCTGCTGCAGCGAGTACGCCAGCCGGAAGTCCCCCGCTCCCAGCACGCGGCGGCGCCCGGCGATGGCCTGGGCGAACAGCTCGGCCGCCTCGCGGTTCTGGCCCACCCAGCCCAGCGACACGGCCAGGTTGTGGCGGGCCTCGAGCGTGCGCGGGTCGTCGGGCCCGAGCGTGCGCTCGAGCGAGAGCAGCACCTCGCGCCCCAGGGCGATCGACTCCTGCGGTCGGTCGAGGAAGTCGAGCGCGAAGGCCAGCACCAGCTTGGCGTTCACGGTGTCGAGGTGGTCCTCGCCCTGGACGCGCCGCCGGACCCCCAGCACGTGCTCTGCCAGCGGCAAGGCCTCCGCGTAGCGGTCCACCCCGAAGAGCCCGTTGACCAGGTCGAGCTCGGCCCGCGCCACCTCGAGCGTGTCGGCCGCGAACTCCGCCCGCGCCAAGGCCAGCGCGCGGTTCTTGACGGCCAGGGCCTCCTGCGAGCGCTCGAGCTGCAGCAGCAGGCCACCCAGCACGCTCAGCGGCTCGAGCAGGCGCGGGCTGCGCGGGCCCCAGGCCCTCTCGGCCACGAGCAGGGCGCGCTCGGCGCGGGCCCGGCCGGGCTCGAGCAGGCCCAGCCGGTCCTCGATCTGCGCCACGGTCGTGAGCAGCTCCGCCTGGACCTCGGGGTCGTCGCCGAGCTCCTTTTCGACCTTGCGGGTGCCCTCCTCGAGCAGCTCCCGGGCGGTGATCGTGCCGCCCCGGGCGCGTTCGGGGTCGGCGCCCTGGAAGACCTCCACCAGCAGCGCCTTGACGCGCTCCGCCCGCCGCGCCTCGCGCACCGCCCGGCGGCCCTGCACGAGCGCGCTGCCCAGCCCCACGGCCAGGGACACCAGGACCAGGGCCGTCGCCGCCACGGTCCAGCGGTGGCGCCGCACGAACTTGACCGTCCGATAGCGCAGCGAGTCGGCCCGGGCCAGCACGGGCCGCCCCTCGAGGTGCCGCCGCAGGTCGTCGGCCAGCGCCGCCACCGAGGCGTAGCGGCGCTCGGGCTCCCGCTGCAGCGCCTTGAGCAGGACGACGTCGAGGTCGCCCTCCAGCCGGCGGGCTGCCCGGTCGGCCTCCCGGTCGCCGGCCAGGCGGCGCCGCGCCGACGAGGGGCGCTCGATGGTCTCGCGGCCGACCTCGTCCGTGAGGCGCGCGAGCGTCGGGGCCGCGCGCCGGTGGGGGTTCGTCTCGGCCAGCAGCTCGTAGAGCAGCGCGCCGAGCTGGTAGACGTCGGTGGCGGTGGTCACGGGCTGCCCGAGCACCTGCTCGGGCGCGGCGTAGGCCGGGGTCAGCACCCGGGCCTCGATGTGGGTCGCCTGGACGTCCGGGTCCGGCGCCAGCAGCTTGGCGATTCCGAAGTCCAGCAGCTTGATCCGGCCCTCGGGCGTCACGAGGACGTTCGAGGGCTTGATGTCGCGATGCACCACCAGGCGCCGGTGGGCGGCCTCGACGGCGGCGCACAGGTCGAGCGCGAGGCGCAGGCGGGTCTCGACGCTGGAGCGCTGGCGCCGGCAGAACTCGGTGATCGGCTGGCCCTCGACCCGCTCGAGCACCAGGAAGGGCCGCCCGTCGGGGGCCAGCCCGCCGTCGAGCAGGCGCGCCACGTGGGGATGGTCGAGCTGGGCCAGGATCTGCCGCTCGGCCAGGAAGCGCTGCACGTGCTGCTCCGAGTCCAGCCCGCGGCGCAGCAGCTTGAGCGCCCCGTCCTGCTCGAAGGCCCCGTCGGCTCGCACGGCCTCGAACACCTCGCCCATTCCACCGCTGCCCAGGAGCGCTCCCACCCGCCAGGCGCCGACCCGCTCGCCAGGCGCCAGCGAGCCGGTCGGCGAGCCGTCCCCGGGCCCCGCGCCCGCCAGCGCTGCCACGAACTCCTCGGTCGTCTGGTCCCAGCCCTCGAGGAAGCCCGCGCCGGCGCGGGCCTCGGCCTCCAGCAGGCCCCGCAGCTCGGCGGCCAGCTCGGGCTCAGCTGCCTCGAGCGCCTGCAGGCGCTCGGCCCTCCCGGGGGGCTCGCTGTCGAGAAGCGCGTCGAGCTCCGCCTCGACGCGGGCCCAGCGCTCGCGCGCGTCCTGGTCCGCGCCCGGGCTCACGGGCGGGCCCCTGCCGCACGGGGTCGGGTCGGCGCGGGGCGCCCCGGCCCGGTCGAGCCAGGGCCGCTCAAAGCCCGTAGCCCTCGCGCTGGAGCTCGCGGAAGAGGAAGGCCCGGGCCTTGGCCCAGTCCCGCTTGGCCGTGCGGTCGGTCAGGCCCAGGGCCTGGCCGACCTCCTCGAGCGTGCGGCCGCCGAAGAAGCGCCACTCCACCACCTGGGCCAACCGTGGCGAGAGGGCCTCCAGCCGGGCCAGGGCCTGGTCGAGGGCGACCAGTTCGCCGGCCTTCTCGTCGACCCGGACCTGGTCGGGGTCGAGGTCCACGAGGGGCTGGCCGCCGCCGCGCTTCAGGCGCTGGCGCCGGCGAGCCTCGCCGATCACGATCTGGCGCATGGCGCGCGCGGCCACCGCGAAGAAGTGCTCGCGGTCGCGCTGCTCGAGGGCCCCCGGGCGGGCGAGGCGCAGGTAGGCCTCGTGCACCAGCCCGGTGGTGGACAGGGTGGCGCGCGCGGCGGCCCCGATCTGTCGCCGGGCAATGCGCCGCAGGTCGTGGTAGACGAGCCTGAAGAGCTGCTCCTGGGCCGAGGCGTCGCCTTCGCGCGCCGCGCTCAGGAGCAGCGTGATGGCTCCGGGCGACACTTCAGGCCCGGGCGGGTCGGTCGGCACCGATTCGATCAAGGTTCCAGATGGTAACAGGGCCGGAGCCCGGCCTGTCCCCTTTTCCCGGCCGATCGCGTTCTCCAGGGTGAGGCGCGGCCCGCGGGCCGGGATGGCCTCCTAGGGAGGGGAACCACCGTGTCCAGCGCGAGTGACGGGGCTGTCCGTTCGAGTCGTGCCGGGAGGGTCTTCGCGGTGCTGGCCGTGGCGGCGCTGGCGCTGCTGCCGGCGGGCGCCCTCGCCGAGGAGCTGCCGTCGGAGTTCAGCGGCCGGGCCATTCTCGACCACGCTGCCGGGAAGGCGGTGGTCGCCGCGAGCCGGCTGCTCAAGGCCGGCAAGCTGGCGCAGGTCAAGCAGGCCAGCACGCGTGAGGTCCGGGGGGAGTGGCTGGCCTTGGCGGCCGCCGAACGGGAGGCCGACGCGGCCACCGCGCGAGAGCGGGCTCCGGAGCCCGACCGCCTCGCGGCCGACATCGCGCGCGGCGGGGTGCTGACGATCTACGGCGACTCCGCCAAGCTCCACGTCGCCTCGGCCGACGGGAGCGCGGACGTGCTGGCCTTCGTGTCGCTCGAGGACGGCCAGTGGCGGGTCACCGCCGGTCCCATGACGGTCGACACGAGGCCCGTGGTGGAGACGGCTCCCGCCTTGCGGGGCGCCGAGATCCTCGAGCACGAGATCGGCAAGCTCGTGCTCGCCTACGCCAGGTCGGTCGAAGCCGGCCAGGTCGAGGAGGCCATGGCGCTCGCGACGGACGCGGCGCGGCGGAAGCGGCTGGCCGCGAGCGCCCAGGAGCGGCAGGAGAGCGATCGCTTCCGCCAGTCCGTGCTGCCGGGCGCCGCGGTCCTGGCCGAGCAGATCCGGGCCGGTGGGAAGGTCACCTTCGAGGGCGAGCGGGCCTACCTCGACCTGGCCTCGAGCACCAGGACGCAGAACGCCGACGGCAGCGTCAGCTACTCGTCGACCAGCGTCGGCCTGCCGTTGGCGCTGGAGAACGGCCACTGGCGGATCGCGGACTGACCTGCCAGGTCGGCGCGCCTGCGCTGGGCGCGGGTGGCCTCAGGCCTGCTGCCGTTCCCCCAGCATCAGGCTGGCGAGCACCGCCAGCCAGACCAGCGGCGCCACGGCCACCAGGCCGATGTTGACCGGCGACAGCGAGCCCAGGCTGCCCCAGGCCACGCGCGGGCCCTGGCTGACGGCCATCCACAGCAGCCCCAGGTCGAGCCAGGTGCCCCAGAGCACGAAGCACCAGAACAGCAGCAGCAGCAGGCGCGAGAAGCCGAGGCGTGGGCGCGGGCGGACCGGGAGCGAAGGCATGGGGCGACCCGTCATGGCGTAGCGGATTGTCTCACGCGCCCGGGGGCGCGTCGGGCGAGGGGCTGGCGCTGCAGACCCGATTGCGGCCCGCGCGCTTGGCGGCGTAGAGGGCCTCGTCGGCCGCCTTGACCAGCAGCTCGGGGCCCTCGCCCGCGCGCGGCTGGCAGGCGGCCACCCCCGCGCTGATCGTGATCACGCCGGCGGGGGGCCCGGGCTGGCGCAGGCCCAGCTCCTCGACCCGGCGCCGCAGCTGCTCGGCCAGCACGGCGGCCTGCATGAGCTGGGCCCCGGGCACGAGCACCGCGAACTCCTCGCCGCCGTGGCGGGCGACCACGTCGCCGGCCCGGCGCAACCCCTCGAGCAGGGCCTGGCCGATCTGCACCAGGCAGCGGTCGCCGTGGTCGTGGCCCAGCGCGTCGTTGAGCTCCTTGAAGCGGTCCACGTCGACCAGCACCAGCGCCACCCAGGTGCCGGCCCGCGCGGCCCGGCGCCACTCCTCGTCCAGCAGGGCGTTGAAGTGGCGGCGGTTGGCCAGCCCGGTCAGGTCGTCGACGTAGGACAGCGAGCGCAGCTGCAGGTTGGCGCGCTCGAGCTGCAGGTTGGCCCGCTCCAGCTCGAGACGCGCGCGCTCGCCCGCGGCCAGGGCCCGCTCCGAGCGCTCGATCTCCTCGCGCAGGCGGGCCGTGCGCTCCTCGACCTGCTGGCGCAGCTCGCGGTCGCGCGCCTCGAGGCGCCAGACCCGCGCGCGGTGCAGCAGCAGGCCCAGCAGCAGCAGGCCGCCGGCCAGCAGGGCCTGGACGCCGCGCCGCTCCCAGGCGCGCGGGAGCAGCTCGACGGCGAAGGAGGCCCCGGCCTCGTTCCACAGCCCGTCGCCGCCGGCGGCCACCACGCGGAAGACGTACTGGCCGGCCGGGATGTTGGTGTAGAAGGCGTCGCGGCGGCGGCCGGCCTCGACCCAGTCGCGGTCGAAGCCCTCCAGCTTGTAGCGGTAGCGCACGCGCTCGGTGGCCACGAAGGTCAGCGCGGCGTAGCGGAACTCCAGCCGGCCCTCGCCCGGGCCCAGCACGGCGCCCGGCGGCAGCGGCGGCCTGAAGGTGCGGCCGTCCACGCGCGCCGACTCGATCACGACCGGCGGGGCCTGGGCCACCGGGGGCGTGCGGGCCGGGTCGAGCAGGGCCAGGCCCTTGCTGGTGGCGAACCACAGCCGGCCGTCGGGGCTGCGCCAGGCGTTGGGCAGCGACCCGCCCGAGCACTGGCCCCCGGGCATGCCGTCGGCCGTGCCGTAGGCGACGCTCGGGATGGCAGGCAGCTCGCCGCGCGTGAAGCGCTCCACGTCGGCGGGGGAGACGCGCGAGATGCCGTGGTTGCCGGGCAGCCACAGCTGGCCCTGGGCGTCCTCGAGGATGCCGAAGACGCCGTCGTCGTGCAGGCCGTCGCGGGTAGTGAAGGACAAGAAGCGCTCGCCCCCCAGCCGGGCCAGGCCGCCGTCGGAGCTGCCGACCCACAGCGTCCCGCGCGCGTCCTGGTGCAACGCCAGCACCGTCTGGCCCAGCAGGCCCTCGCGCTCGCCAAAGCGCGTCGTCTGGCCGTCCCGCAGGCGGATCAGCCCCGCGCCGTAGGTGCCCACCCAGACCGCCCCGTCCCGGGCCACCAGGATCGGCCCGACCTGTGCCGGGGGCAGGCCTTCCGCTCGCCCCCAGGGAGCGAGCTTCCCGCCCGCCCAGCGCGCCACGCCCCCGTTCGTGCCGATCCAGAGGACCCCGTCGGGGCCCAGCTGCAGCGAGTGGATGGTGGCGCCGGGCAGCCCGTCGGCCGTCCCCCAGGTGCGTACGCGCCCGCCCTCGAGGCGCGCCAGGCCGCTGGTCGTGCCGACCCACACGGCCCCGTCGCGGTCCACCAGCACCGAGCGCACCTCGTTGGC
>JBDIBD010000286.1:0-6535 GCA_039812725.1 Vicinamibacteria bacterium
AAGGGCGCGCCGCGGGCCAAGGGCGCGCAGCCGTGGAAGCGCGCCTCGGGCGGGCCCAACGCCGCGCGCGGCTTCGCGCGCGTCAGCGCCACGCGCAAGGTGGGCAGCAGCTAGTTCAGCCGGCCGGCCTTGCCCGCGGGCGGTCCCGGGGCGCATGATCGAGTCGTCCCCCAACCTCGCCGGGAGGTGGTCATGCCGCTCTTCGTCCTGATGACCCGGCTCGCGCCCGAGACGCTGCACGACGCCGCCGGCCGCCGCGCCATGGGCAAGGCCTGGATCGACAAGGTCAAGGCGTCCTGCCCCCAGGTCAAGTTCGTGGCCCACTACGCCCTGCTGGGGCAGTACGACTTCATGGACATCTACGAGGCGCCCGACATCGAGACCGCCCACACGGTCTCGCTGATCTCGCGCTCCGTGGGCGCGGTCAGCGCCGAGAGCTGGCCGGCCCTGCCGTACGAGAAATTCCTCGGGGTGCTGGAGAAGGTCCAGCCGTAGCCGGGCCCGCGGCGCGTCCTCCGGGTCTGGTCCGGGTATCCTTGGCGGAGGCCGCG
Source organism: Vicinamibacteria bacterium (assembly GCA_039812725.1). Taxonomy (GTDB): domain Bacteria; phylum Acidobacteriota; class Vicinamibacteria; order Fen-336; family Fen-336; genus JBDIBD01. The sequence goes on from JBDIBD010000286.1 coordinate 552, forward strand.
AGCCTCCGGAGGTGCGATGGAGTTCGACCCGGCGCGAAAGGTCCTCGAGGCGCTGGAGCGGGAGCAGGTCCGGTACGCGACGCTCTACCGGATGAAGAAGGACACGGTCCGGCCCAAGGACCGCGTGGACGCCGCCGAGCTGAAGCGTCGCTTCGGCCTGGAGGACGACTGATGCCGGTCCGGCGCTTCCGCAGCGTCGAGGAGATGGACGGCGCGCTCTGGTACGAGCCCGGCTCGGCAGCGCTCTTCCGCGCCGTACGCCGCGTTTGGGGGTTGAGCCACCGCCTGCTGCAGCCGCGCTTTCCGCCCGGCGTGTACAAGCACCGCTCGATCGAGGCCATGAACGAGCAACAGGAAGCCTGGGACCGGGCCAACTTCGAGGCGCATCGCGGCCGGCAGGCGCGAGAGCTCGCGGGCAGGAGCGAGGGCTGATCCAGGCGTCCGACCGCCGTCACGGGCTCGTCCCAGGGGCAGGCCCGAAGGAGACGCGCGCATGAACGTGCTCGAGGCCGTTGGCAACACCTCGCTGGTCCGGCTGGGCCGCATCGTCCCGTCGAACGGCGCCGCGCTGCTGGCCAAGCTCGAGTGGGAGAACCCCACCGGCAGCATGAAGGACCGCATGGCCCGGGCCGTCATCGCCCGTGCCGAGGCCGACGGGCGCCTGAAGCCGGGCGACACCGTGGTCGAGTACACGGGCGGCAGCACGGGCACGTCGCTGGCGCTGGTCTGCGCCGCTCGCGGCTACCGCATCCGCATCGTGACCTCCGAGGCCTTCAGCCAGGAGAAGCGCGACCACATGGCCGCGCTGGGCGCCGAGCTGACGCTGGTCCCCAGCGAGGGCGGGCTGACCACCAAGCAGCTGATCCTCGACATGATCGAGGTGGCGCGCGGGCTGAGCCGCGAGCCGCACAGCTTCTGGACGGACCAGCTCAACAACCACGACGCCATCGCCGGCTACCACGCGCTGGGCGAGGAGATCTGGGCCCAGGCCGGCGGGCAGGTCGACGCCTTCGTGCACTCCGTCGGGACGGCGGCCTCGCTGCGCGGCGTGGCGACGGTGCTCAAGCGCCACGACCCGCGCGTGCGGATCGTGGCGGTGGAGCCGGCCGAGTCGCCGGTGCTGGGCGGTGGTCGGCCGGGCCCGCACAAGATCGAGGGCGTCGGGATCGGCTACACGCCGCCGCTCTGGGACCCGACGCTGGTGGACGAGGTCGTCCCGGTCGGGACCGCCGCGGCCAAGGAGATGGCCCGCCGGCTGGCGCGCGAGGAGGCCCTGTTCGCCGGGACCTCCTCCGGCGCCAACGTGATCGCGGCCCTGGCGGTGGCCGAGCGCCTCGGCCCCGGCGCGAAGGTGGTCACGCTGATGTGCGACTCCGGACTCAAGTACCTCAGCACCGACGTCTACCGGAGGGGCTGAGGCGGCCCCTCAGCGCTGGCGGCGCAGCAGCTCGCGGGCGATGACCAGCTTCTGGATCTCGCTCGTGCCCTCGTAGATGCGCAGCGCGCGCACCTCGCGGTAGAGGCGCTCGACCGTGCTCCCGCGCAGCACGCCCGTGCCGCCGTGCAGCTGCAGCGCCCGGTCGATCACGCGCTGGGCGGCCTCGGTGGCGTAGAGCTTGGCCGCCGCCCCCTCGAGCGGGATGGCCTCGGCCCCCGTGTCGCGGGCGTGGCAGGCCCGCCGCACCAGCAGGCGCGCCGCCTCCAGGTCGACGTACATCTCGGCCAGCGCCAGCTGCGTGGCCTGGAAGCGCGAGAGCGGCTGGCCGAACTGCCGGCGCGACTGGGTCCAGCGCAGGGCCTCGTCGAGGGCCCGCGCGGCCAGCCCGCAGGCCGCCGCGCCCACGCTGGGCCGGAAGGTGTCGAGCACGGCCAGGGCCAGCTCGTAGCCCTGGCCGGCCTCGCCCAGCAGCAGGCCGGGCGTGCCGTCGAAGCGGATCTCGCCCAGCGGGTGCGGCGCGATCGGCTCGAGCGGCTTGACCGACAGGCCGGGCGACTCGCCGTCCACCAGGAACATCGACAGGCCGGCCCGCCCCGGCTCGTCCCCCGAGCGCGCCAGCACGGTCATGACGCCGGCCAGGCCGGCGTTCGAGATGAAGGTCTTGACCCCCTCCAGGCGCCACAGCGGGCCGTCGGGGGTGGCCCGCGTGCGCACGGCCGCCAGGTCGGAGCCGGCCTCGGGCTCGGTCACCGCGAAGGCCGCCAGCACGTCGGCCGAGGCCACGGCGGGCAGCCAGCGCTTCTTCTGCACGTCGGTGCCGGCCAGGGCGATGGCGTGCGAGCCCAGGCCCTGCATGACGAAGGCCGTGTCGGCCAGCGAGGAGTAGTAGGCCAGGGCCTCGCGCACCACGGCCAGCGAGCGCAGGTCGAGCCGGCCGAAGGGCGCGGGCACCGTCACGTCCAGCAGGCCCACGTCGGCCAGGGCCCGGGCGATCTCGCGCGTGCGCTCGCCGGGCTGCTCCTCGTCCTTCAACGACGTGCGCAGGTGGCGCTCGCCGAAGGTGCGGGTGGCCTCGGCCAGGCTGCGGTGGCGGTCTTCCAGGAAGGGGTCGGGGACGCTCATTCGGGGGCTCCGGCGAAGCGCGGCGCGCGGCGCTCCCGGAAGGCCCGGAAGCCCTCGTGGAAGTCGGGGCGCAGCATCAGCCCGGCCTGCACCCGGGCCTCGAGCTCGAGGGCCTGGTCGAGGTCGAGGTGCAGCTCGCGGTTGAGCGACTCCTTGGTGGCCGCCAGGGCCTCGCGCGGGCCGCGCACCAGCCGGTCGACCAGCACGGCCGTCTCGGCCTCGAGGCGCTCGCGCGGCACGACGCGGTGGTAGAGCCCCAGCCGCAGGGCCTCGGCCGGCTCCACGAACTCGCCCAGCATGAGCAGCTCGGTGGCGCGCGCCAGGCCGATCACGCGCGGCAGCAGGAAAGCGGCGCCCATGTCGGCCCCGGCCAGCCCCACGCGCACGAACAGGAAGGCGATGCGGGCCGTCTCGGCCGCCACGCGGAAGTCGGAGGCCAGCGCCATCACGGCCCCGGCCCCGGCCACGGTGCCGTTGAGGGAGGCCACCACGGGGATCGGCAGGTGGCGCAGGGCGGCGATCAGGTCGCAGGTCAGGCGCGTGAAGGCCTGCAGCCCCGCGGCGTCCATCCTCAGCAGCTCGCCGATGATCTCGTTGACGTCGCCGCCGGTGCAGAAGGCCCGGCCCGTGCCGGTCAGCACCACGCAGCGCACGTCGCCGCGCTGGCGCAGGGCCTGGAGCGTGTCGGTCAGCCCGCGGTAGACGTCGAAGGTCAGCGAGTTGAGCGTGTCGGGACGGTCCAGGCGCAGCGTCACCACCGGGCCCGCTTCCTCGACCACCAGACCGGGGACGGACATCGTGCCTCCTGGACGCGGCGCCCGCCGCGCGGGGGCAGGATACACGGCATTCAAGAGTCTGTGCTTGCGCGGCGTGCCCGCGGGCCTCAACATGGTGCCGGCGCGCCCCGCCCGCCGGCGTCCCCCGCGCGCGACGGGACCTCGAGCCCTCCCAGGAGCCCCCATGAACCGCTGCCCTCGCCCGATCCTCGCCCTCGCCCTGCTGCTCGTCCCCCTGGCCCCCGCGCGCGCGGCCGACAGCGCGGCCCCGCCCGCCACCCCGGTCGGCCTCGACCTGGCGGGCATGGACCGCTCCGTCGCCCCCGGCGAGGACTTCTTCCTGCACGCCAACGGGGCCTGGCTGAAGGCCACCGAGATCCCGGCCGACCGCGGCGGGGTGGGCGTCTTCAACGACCTGGCGGAGCTGACCTCGACCCGCACCGCCGAGCTGATCCGGCAGGCGGGCCAGGGCCGGCCGCCGGCCGGCTCGAACGCGCGCCGCGTGGCCGACTACTACGCCGCCTTCATGGACGAGGCCGGCATCGAGCAGCGCGGCCTCGCGCCGCTGCGTCCGGCCCTCGAGCGCATCGCGGCCCTGTCCGACCGCACGGCGCTGGCGCGCGAGCTGGGCGCCGGGCTGCGCGCCGACGTGGACGCCTTCAACGCCACCAACTTCTACACCGACCGGCTGTTCGGCCTGTGGGTGGCGCAGGACCTGGTCGAGCCGGGCCGCTACTCGGCCTTCCTGCTGCAGGGCGGCCTGGACCTGCCCGACCGGGCCTACTACCTCGACCCCTCGCCGCGCATGGCCGAGATCCGCGCGAAGCTGCAGGCCCACGTGGCCGCGACGCTGAAGCTGGCCGGCCTGTCCGAGGCCGAGGCGCGGGCCGCGCGCGTGGTGGAGCTGGAGCGCCGCATGGCCGAGGCCCACGCCACCCGGGCCGAGTCGGAGGAGGTCAAGAGCGGCCTCAACCACTGGCCGCGGGCGGCCTTCGCGGAGCGGGCCCCGGGCCTCGACTGGCAGGCCTACTTCGACGCGGCCGGCCTCGGGAAGCAGGACGTGTTCGTGGTCTGGCAGCCCGCGGCCGTGACCGGGCTGTCGGCCCTGGTGGCCAGCCAGCCGCTCGAGACCTGGAAGGACTACCTGGCCTTCCACGCCGTGGACCGCGCGGCGCCGTTCCTGCCCAGGGCCTTCGGCGACGAGCGCTTCGCCTTCCACGCCACGGCCCTGGCCGGCATCCCCCAGCAGCGCGAGCGCTGGAAGCGCGCCGTCGAGGCCACCAACCAGGCGCTCGGGGACGCGGTCGGCCAGCTCTACGTGGAGCGCTTCTTCCCGCCGGCCTCGCAGGCCCGCATCGAGGGCATGGTCCAGAACCTGATCCGGGCCTTCGCCCAGCGCATCGACCGCCTCGAGTGGATGTCGCCCGCGACCCGCGAGCGCGCCAAGGCCAAGCTGGCCGTGCTGAAGGTGGGCGTGGGCCACACCCGTCAGTGGCGCGACGACGCCGGCCTCGAGATCGCGCCCGACGACGCCTTCGGCAACGCCCAGCGCGCCGGCCTGCACGACTACCGCCTCGAGCTGGCCAAGCTGGGCCGGCCGGTGGACCGCGGCGAGTGGGTCATGACGCCCCAGACCGTCAACGCGGTCAACCTGCCGGCCATGAACGCCATGAACTTCCCGGCCGCCATCCTGCAGCCGCCCTTCTTCGACCCGCAGCGGCCGCTGGCCATGGACTACGGCGCCATCGGGGCCGTGATCGGCCACGAGGTCAGCCACAGCTTCGACGACCAGGGGGCCCAGTTCGACGACCAGGGCCGGCTGCGCAACTGGTGGACCGACGAGGACAAGGCCCACTTCGAGGCCGCGGCCGAGCGCCTGGTGAAGCAATACTCGGAGTACCGCCCCTTCCCGGACGCGGCCGTCGACGGCCGGCTGACGCTCAGCGAGAACATCGCCGACGTGGCCGGCCTGGCGGCCGCCTTCGACGCCTGGAAGCTCTCGCTCGAGGGCCGGCCCGCTCCGGTCGTGGCCGGGCTCACCGGCGAGCAGCAGTTCTTCCTGAGCTTCGCCCAGTCCTGGCGCCAGAAGTCCCGCGAGGCCTCCCAGCGCCAGCAGCTGCTCACCAACGCGCACGCCCCGGGGCGCTACCGCGCCCTGACGGTGCGCAACGTGGACCCCTGGTACGAGGCCTTCGACGTGAAGCCGGGCCAGGCGCTCTTCCTCGCCCCGGCGGAGCGCGTCCGCATCTGGTAGCGATTGACAGCGCGCGGGCCGGCCCGTAGCCTGCCCGCGCATGTCCCTGCCCTCCGGCCTGCGAGCCGAGCTCGAGCGCGCCGGCTGCGTCGAGCTGCTGGCGCGCCTGGTGCGCGAGCCCAGCCACCCCGGCCTGCCGCGGCAGGAGGAAGGCGTCGCCCGCCTGCTGGCCGAGTACCTGGTGGCGGGCGGGCTCGAGCCGGAGCTGGAGGAGGCCGCGCCGGGGCGCCCGAACCTGCTCTGCACGCTCGACTCGGGCCGGCCGGGCCGCCACCTCGCGCTGGTGGCCCACACCGACACCGTGCCGCTCAACGTGGCCGGCCCGGGGGTGGGCTTCTCGGCCGAGGTGCGCGACGGGCGCATGCTCGGGCGCGGCACCGTGGACATGAAGGGC
>JBDIBD010000287.1:0-6505 GCA_039812725.1 Vicinamibacteria bacterium
GGCCGTGGGGGAGCTGCGCATGTCGCTGTGGTGCCGCGAGGACACCGCCGTGCGGGCCGAGCTGGCCGAGCTGCTGGCCGAGCTGGGGCGCGCCGCCGAGGCCCGCGGCGAGGCCGAGGCGGTGCTCAAGGCCGACGCCGCCAACGCCGCGGCCCTCAAGGTGCTCGGCCGCAAGTAGGTCCGGCGCCGCGGGTATACTGGCCGGCATGCGTCTGCTCCGACCGCTCCCGCTCGCGCTCGCGCTCGTGGCCGGCGCGGCCGCCGCGGCCCAGCCCGCCGTCCCCGACCCCGCGGCCGAGCTGGCCCGCAAGATCGAGCAGGTGCGCAAGGCGCCTCCCGGCAAGCCGGGGGCCGCGCGCTCGCTGGAGGTCAGCGAGGGCGAGCTGGCCGCCTATCTCAACGGCAGCCTGCGCGGCCAGGTCAAGGAGGTCCAGGACGTCAACGTGCGGCTCGACCGCGACCGCCTGGTCGCGAACGGCCTGGTGGACTTCGACCAGATCAAGGGCAAGCTGCCGCCGCTGGGCCCCTTCAACCCGCTGGCGCTGCTCACGGGGCGCGTGCCCGCCGAGGTGGCCGGGCGCCTGCAGAGCGCCGACGGCTTCGCCACCTTCGAGCTGGAGTCGGTCCAGGTCGGCCCGATCAGCGTGCCCCTGACCCTGGTCGAGCAGGCGGTGGCGGCCAGCACCAAGAGCGCCGACCGCCCCGAGGGGGTCGACATCCACGCCCCCTTCCGCCTGCCGTACCAGCTGCGCCGCGTCCGGCTGTTCCCCGGCCGCGCCGTGGTGGAGTTCTAGCCCGCCGCCGTCCCCCGGGCCGCCGGCGTCCGGGTGCTGGACGATAATCCGCGCGTGGTCGACCTCCAGGCGCCCGTCCAGTTCGTCAAGGGCATCGGCCCGACGCGGGCCGCGGCCCTGGCCCGCCTGGGGATCGAGCGGGTCGAGGACCTGCTGCTGCACCTGCCTCTGCGCTACGAGGACCGCAGCCGCATCGTGCGCCTGGCCGACCTGGTGCCGGGCGAGCGCGCCACGGTGGTCGCCACGGTGGCGGTGTCCGGAGTGCGCCGCACCCGCCGCATGGCCCTGCTCGAGGCCCGGATGGAGGACGAGTCGGGGCGCTGCAAGGCGATCTGGTTCAACCAGCCCTACCTCAAGGACGTGGTCGTGCGCGGGCGCCGGCTGATGCTGCACGGTCCCGTCGAGGCCGACGCCTGGGGCGGCGGACGTCCGATGCTCTCCTCGCCGCACGTCGAGGCGCTGGAGGGCGACGAGGCCCGCGGGCTGCACGCCGGCCGCATCGTGCCGGTCTACGAGAAGCTCGGGCCGCTGACGGGCAACCTGCTGCGGCGCGTGCTGACCGCCCTGGCCGAGCGCCTCACGGACGACCTGGCCGACCCGCTGCCCGGCGAGGCCCGCGCCGCGCTGGGGGTGATCGGGCTGGGCCCGGCCCTGCGCGGCGTGCACCTGCCCCAGCAGGGCGACGACCCGCGCCAGCTCGACGCGGCCAGGAGCCCGGGGCACAGGCGCCTGATCCTCGAGGAGCTGTTCCTGTTCCAGCTCGGCCTGGCCGCGCGCCACTCGGGCCAGCGCGCCCTCCGCAAGCGCCTGGCCTTCGAGATCGGCCCGCGCCAGCGCGAGGCGGTCAGGCGCGTGCTGCCCTTCCGGCTGACGGGCGCCCAGCGGCGGGTGCTGGGCGAGATCGCCGACGACCTGCGCTCGCCGCGCCCGATGAACCGGCTGCTGCAGGGCGACGTGGGCTCCGGCAAGACGGTCGTGGCGCTGCTGTCCATGCTGGTGGCGGTCGAGAACGGCCACCAGGCGGCCTTCATGGCGCCCACCGAGATCCTGGCCGAGCAGCACTTCCACAACCTGCGCCGCTGGCTGAAGGACACCACCTACACCATCGAGCTCTTCACGTCGGCCCTCAAGGGCGCGGCCCGGCGCGCGGCCCTGGCGCGGCTCCGGGCGGGGGAGACGCAGATCGCGGTCGGCACCCACGCGCTGGTGCAGCAGCAGGTGGCCTTCGAGCGCCTCGGCCTGGCGGTGGTGGACGAGCAGCACCGCTTCGGCGTGCTGCAGCGCGACGAGCTGCGCCGCAAGGGCTACGACGTGGACGTGCTGGTGATGACCGCGACACCCATCCCGCGCACGCTGGCGCTCACGGCCTACGGCGACCTCGACCTGTCGGTCATCGACGAGCGCCCGCCCGGGCGCACGCCGGTCCGCACGCTGGTGCTGCCGGCCGCGCGCCGGCGCGAGATCGTCGAGCTGGTGCGGCGCGAGCTCCTGGCGGGCCGCCAGGCCTACGTGGTCTACCCGCTGGTGGAGGAGTCCGAGAAGCTCGAGGACGTGCGGGCCGCCACGGCCATGGCCGAGGAGTGGCGCGCGGCGCTGCCGGGCCGCGAGGTGGGGCTGCTGCACGGCCGGCTCAAGGCCCCCGAGAAGGAGGCCGTCATGGCCGGCTTCGCCGGCGGGCGCACGCAGGTGCTGGTGGCCACCACGGTGGTCGAGGTGGGCGTGGACGTCCCCAACGCCACGGTCATGGTGGTCGAGCACGCCGAGCGCTTCGGCCTGGCCCAGCTGCACCAGCTGCGCGGGCGGGTGGGGCGCGGCGCCTTCGCCTCGACCTGCCTGCTGGTGGGCCACGGCCCGCTGGGCGACGAGGCCCGCGCGCGGCTCGCGGCCCTGGCCCGCAGCGACGACGGCTTCGCCATCGCGGAGAAGGACCTGGAGCTGCGCGGTCCCGGCGACTTCTTCGGCACGCGCCAGTCGGGGATGCCGCGCTTCCGCGTGGCCCACCTGCTGCGCGACCGCGACCTGCTGGAGGAGGCCCGCCGGGCGGCCTTCGAGTGGACCGCTCGCGCCGCGGGCCGGCCCCACGCCCTCTCGGCGTTCCTCGACGAGGGGGGCTGGGAGCGCCGCTTCGGCCTGGCGCGGGTGGGGTAGGCATGTCGCGCATCATCGGCGGGCAGAACAAGGGCCGGCGGCTCAGCGCCCCCGGCGGCGACGCCACGCGTCCCACCGGCGCGCGGGTGCGCCAGACGCTGTTCGACATCCTGGCTCCGCTGGTGCCGGGCTGCCGCTTTCTCGACGCGCTGGCGGGCAGCGGCGCGGTGGGCCTCGAGGCCCTCTCGCGCGGGGCCGCCCGGGTGGTGCTGGTGGACCAGAGCGGGGCGGCCGTGGCGGCCGCGCGGCAGAACCTGGCCCTGCTGAAGGGCGGCCCGGGGCAGGCCCAGGTGCTGCGCCAGGAGGCCCTGGTGGCCCTGGCGGCCTTCGGCGACGCCGGGGCGCGCTTCGACGTGATCTACCTCGACCCGCCCTACGCCAGCGACCTCTACGAGCCGCTGCTCGCGGCCGTGGACCGGTTCGGGCTGCTGGCGCCCGGGGGGGTGGCGGTGGCCGAGCACTTCCACAAGCGGCCGCTTCCGGAGACAATGGGCCGCCTGCACAGGTTCCGGGAGGTGCGCGTGGGAGACCACCGTCTCAGCTTCTACCGCGCGGCGGAGGCCGGCGCTTGAGCGCGCGGCGCCGCACGCTGGCCGTCTTCCCCGGCAGCTTCGACCCGATCACCAACGGCCACGTGGACATCATCGCGCGCGGGCTGCAGGTCTTCGACGAGGTCACGGTGGCCATCCTGCAGAACCTCGAGAAGCGCCCGCTCTTCACCACCGAGGAGCGCGTGGAGCTGATCCGCGAGGCCTACCGCGGCGAGAAGCGGGTGACGGTCGACACCTTCTCCGGCCTGCTGGTGGACTACGCGGTGGAGAAGGGCGCGAGCGTGATCGTGCGCGGCCTGCGGGCCATCTCGGACTTCGAGTACGAGTTCCAGATGGCGCTCATGAACCGGCGCCTCGACCACCGCATCGAGACCGTCTTCATGATGCCGGCCGAGCAGTACTCCTACCTCTCCTCGCGCCTGGTCAAGGAGGTCTTCCAGCTGGGCGGCGACGTGCGCGGCCTGGTGCCGCCCGCGGTGGAGCGCCGGCTGCGGGACAAGTACGGCCGGCAGGCCGCCGCCAAGCCGAGGCGCGCGTGAAGCGCGCGGCCGCCGCTCCGGCCGGGCCCCGGCTGGCGCGCCGCGTGCGCGCGCTCGAGCCGGTGGTCACCCAGGCCATGTCGCTGCGGGCCGCGGCCCTCAAGTCCCAGGGCCGGCACGTGCTGGACTTCAGCGTGGGCGAGCCCGACCAGGGCACCCCGGCCCACGTCGTGGCCGCCGCCAAGCAGGCCCTCGACGCGGGCCGCACGCGCTACGCGCCCTCCGCCGGGCTGCCCGAGCTGCGCGCGGCGGTGGCCGAGGCCTACCGCCGCGACTTCGGCGCCAGCTTCGAGCGCGACGAGGTGGTGGCCACCATCGGCGGCAAGCAGGCGCTCTACCTGGCCTGCCAGGCCCTGCTGGGCCCCGGCGACGAGGTCGTGCTGCCCACCCCGTACTGGCCCACCTTCGCCGAGGCCGTGCGACTGGCCGGTGGCAGGCCGGTCTTCGTGGACCTGCAGGAGGAGCACGGCTTCGGCCTCACGGCGCGGGCGCTGACGAAGGCGGTCACCAGCCGCACGCGCGCGGTGATCGTCAATACGCCTTCGAACCCCACGGGGGCGGTGGTGGCGCCCGAGGAGCTGCTGGCCATCGGCCGCCTGGCGAAGCGCCGCCAGCTGGCCCTGCTCTACGACGACACCTACGCCTGGCTGGCGCTCGAGCCGCAGCCGGCGGGCCTGCTGGGCGAGCTGCGGCGCGCCGCGGGCGACCAGCTGGTGGTGCTGGGGACCTCGTCCAAGACCCACTGCATGACCGGCTGGCGCATCGGCTGGCTGCTGGGCGCGAAGCCGCTCTGCCAGGCGGTGGTGAGCCTGGTCTCGCACAGCACGCAGTGCCCGGCCACCTTCGCCCAGGTGGCGGCGGTCACGGCCCTGACGGGGCCGCAGGAGCACGTGCGCGCGCTGGTGGTCGAGTACCGCCGCCGCCGCGACCTGGTCCACCCGGCCGTGCGCGACCTGGCCGGGGTCAGCTGCGTGCGCCCGGCCGGGGCCTTCTACGTCTTCCCGAACGTCTCGCGGCTGCTGTCGCCGCGCCTGCGCAGCTCGCTCGAGCTGGCCGAGCGCCTGCTGGAGGAGGCCGGCCTGGCCTGCGTCCCCGGCGAGGGCTTCGGCCGGCCCGGCTTCCTGCGGCTCTCCTTCGCCCGCCCGGCCGAGGAGCTGCGCGAGGGGCTGCGGCGCCTGCAGGACTTCTTCGCGTCCCTGTGATGCGCGCCGACCTGCGCCAGCTCGGCCTCGGCCCGCTGACGCCGGTGATCATCTACCTGCGCGAGCCCAAGGAGAAGTGCTGGGGCGTGCTGGTCTCGTTCGAGGCCGGCGGCGTGGTGGTGCGCGGCCTCGACCTGGCGGTCTTCGAGGACTGGATGCGCCAGGAGGCCCGGGCCGACGACTCGCTCATCACGCCCATCACCATCTTCTACCCGATGCACCGCGTCGAGCGGGTCGAGCGCGACGAGGGGCTGGGGCCGATCGAGGGCTTCGCGGCGCGCTTCGAGCGCGAGGTCGGCCGCAGCGTGCTGGAGGCGGCCGGCTTCGTCGATGGCGACTGAGGCGCCGGGACCCGCTCCCGGCGTGGGCCGCCCGAGGCCCCGCGAGTGGGCCCTGGCCGCGCTGGCCAGCGTGCTGCTGACCGTCGCGCTCACCTGGCCGCTGGCGCGGCGCCTGCACGTGATGGACCCCGGCGACTCGGCCTTCTTCGCCTGGGAGCTGGCCTGGGAGCGCCACGCCCTGCTCAGCGACCCCGCCAGCCTGCCGCACGCCAACGTCAGCCACCCGACGCGCTTCGTGCTCGGCCTGGACGAGCCGGTCCTCGGGTCGCTGCCGCTGGGGCTGCCGCTGTGGCCGTTCACGAGCGACGCGGTGCTGATCTTCGGCGTGGTGCGGCTGCTGACGTGGGCCCTGACGCTGCTCTTCACCTGGCGCCTGCTGCGCGAGCTGGGCTGCGGCTTCTGGCCGGCCCTGGTGGGCGGCGCGCTGTTCGCCTTCTCGCCCATCCGCACCGACCAGGTCGCCCACCTGAGCACGCTCGGCACGCAGTGGCTGCCGCTGGTGGCGCTGTTCCTCGTGCGCTACGCGCGCGACGGCCGCCGGCGCGACGCCCTGCTGGGGGCCGTCTTCTCCGCGCTGGCCTTCCTGGCCTGCGGCTACCACGGCCTGCTGGGCCTGCTGGCCTGGCCCTTCCTCGCGCTCGCGCTCTTGTGGGGCGCCTGGGCGCGGCTGGCGCGGGCCCTGCCGGCCGTGGCCCTGGCCGGCCTGCTGCTCCTGCCGCTCTACCTGCTGCACCGCGCGGCCTTCCGTGAGGTCGGTCACGAGCGCACCGCCGTGGAGACCGCGCGCTACAGCTCCGGGCTGGAGTCGTTCCTGGCGGTCAGCCCCTGGAACCGCGCCTACGGCCCCTGGCTGGCGCGCTTCCGCAGCGAGGGCAGCGCGCTGTTCCCGGGGCTGGTGCCGCTCGGCCTGGCGCTGGCGGCCGCCGGGCA
>JBDIBD010000288.1:0-6498 GCA_039812725.1 Vicinamibacteria bacterium
CAGGGGCGCCGGGACCGGGCGGGCCACGGGGGCGGGGGGCGGCGGCGTCCCGGCCGGGGCTCCGCCGCCGGCCTGCCCCAGCTCCTGCATGATGCGCCGCAGGCGCTGGGCCTCGTTCTGGATCTCGGTCACCGCCTGCAGGCGCTTCTCGCGGGCGTCCTCGCGGTAGACCATCAGCAGCTCGGCGTGCGAGAGGATGTTCGAGAGGCCCTGGTTGACGCCCTGCACCAGGCCGGCCAGCGCCTCGGCCAGCTCGACGTTGCTCTTGATGGCGCGGTGCAGCAGCTCCTCGGAGACCAGGCCGGCGTCGGGGGCCGACTGCAGCGAGGCGCCCGGGCCGGCCTCGGGCTGGTGCGACACGACCACCTTCGAGGCGCTCAGCGGCAGCGGAGTGGCGGGCGTCTCCTCGACCGCCTTCTGCACCAGCCGGGAGAAGGCCTGGTCGACCACCTCGGGGATGGTGGCCGGGTCGAGCCCCTTCTCCTTGAGGTTGTACTTGACCGCGATGCTCTGCAGCATCTCCTTGACCACGGCGATGAACGTCTCCATCACGCCGTCGCCGCGGGCGGCCACCGAGGGGAAGGCCGGGCGCTTCCAGAAGTTGAGCGTGCGCGCCAGCTCCTCGGGCGGCAGCAGGTCGGGCAGGTCCTGCTTGTTGTACTGCAGCACCAGCGGCACCTTCTCGGGCACCAGCCGGTTGGCCAGCAGGTTGACCTTCATGTTCTCGAAGGCGGCGGTGTTCTCCTTGGCCATCGAGCGGCGCGAGTCGGCCACGAAGACCACGGCGTCGGCCCCGGCCAGCACCACGCGGCGCGTGGCGTTGTACTGCACCTGGCCCGGCACGGTGTAGAGCTGGACCTTGAAGTCGTAGCCCGAGATGGCCCCCAGGCTGAAGGGCAGCAGGTCGAAGAAGAGCGTGCGGTCCTGGGCCGTGTTGAGCGAGATCAGGCGGTTCTGGCCCTGGGGGTCGGTCAGGCGGTGGATCTGCTCGAGGTTGGTGGTCTTGCCCGACTGGGCCGGGCCGTAATAGACCACCTTGGCCTTGATGGTCCTCTCGCTGAAGTTGAATTGGACCATGGACCCTGGGCTAGAAAGCGCTCCCCCGCCTGCGCGAAAACCGGCCGCGAGTATAGCACCCCGGCCCGGCGGCCGGACCGTCCCGGCCGGGGCCCGAGGCGGCGCCTTGACCCCATGCCCGCCGGGACTTACCGTCCGCCCGTGAGCCTGGCCCCGCTGCTGCGCATCCGGCCCGAGAGCGCCGGCCTCGTGGCGCGCCTCTCCGAGCTGCTCGAGCAGCGCGAGCTGCTGCTGTTCCTGGCCTGGCGCGACGTCCAGGTGCGCTACCGCCAGACCGCCCTGGGGGTGGCCTGGGCGCTCTTGCAGCCGCTCTTGTCGATGCTGGCCTTCAGCGTCTTCTTCGGCGGGCTGGCGCGCATCCCGTCCGACGGCCTGCCCTACCCGCTCTTCGCCTACTGCGGCCTGTTGCCCTGGCAGCTGTTCGCCTTCGCCCTCAACAGCTCGGCCGCCAGCCTGACCGCCAACGAGCGGCTGGTGACCAAGGTCTACTTCCCGCGCCTGGTGCTGCCGCTCTCGTCGGTGCTGGCGGGCCTGGTCGACTTCGGCATCGCCTTCCTGCTGCTGCTGCCGATCATGGGCTTCTACGGCGTGCGCCCGGGCCCGGCCCTGCTGGCCCTGCCGCTGCTGCTGCTGCTGGCGCTGGCCACGGCCGTGGCCGTGGGGCTGGGCCTGGGGGCGCTCAACGTGCGCTACCGCGACGTGCGCCACGCGCTGCCGTTCCTGACCCAGCTGTGGCTGTTCCTGACCCCCATCGCCTACCCCGCCAGCCTGGTCCCCGAGCGCTGGCGGCCGCTGCTGGGCCTGAACCCCATGGCCGGCGTGGTGGAGGGCTTCCGCTGGGCGCTGCTGGGCCTGCCGCAGCCCCCGGGGGCGCTACTGGCCGTCTCGGCCGCGGTGGCGTCGCTCGGGCTCCTGGCGGCCCTGCTCTACTTCCTGCGCGTCGAGCGCGACTTCGCGGACGTGATCTGATGGCGGCCGCGGTGCGCGCCTTCGACCTGGCCAAGCGCTACCCGCTGGGGGCGGCCGCCACGTACCGCACCCTGCGCGAGTCGCTGCGCGACGCGGCCCTGCGGCCGCTGCGCTGGCTGCGCGCGCAGCGCGCGGAGCGGCCCTCGATCTGGGCCCTCGACGGCGTCTCGTTCGAGGTCCAGCCGGGCGAGGTGGTGGGCATCATCGGCCGCAACGGGGCCGGCAAGAGCACGCTGCTCAAGATCCTCTCGCGCATCACCGCCCCCACCCGCGGCGGCATCGACCTGTACGGCCGCGTGGGCGCGCTGCTCGAGGTCGGCACGGGCTTCCACCCCGAGCTGAGCGGGCGCGAGAACGTCTTCCTGGCCGGCGCCGTGCTGGGCATGAAGCGGGCCGAGATCCGGTCGCGCTTCGACGAGATCGTGGCCTTCTCGGAGATGGAGCGCTTCCTCGACACGCAGGTCAAGCACTACTCCTCGGGCATGTTCATGCGGCTGGCCTTCGCGGTGGCCGCGCACCTCGAGCCCGAGATCCTGCTGGTGGACGAGGTGCTGGCGGTGGGCGACGCCAGCTTCCAGCGCAAGTGCCTGGCCAAGATGGAGGACGTGGGCCAGGCCGGGCGCACCGTGCTGTTCGTCTCGCACAACATGCCGGCCGTGACGCGGCTGTGCCCGCGCACGATCCTGCTCGACGGCGGCCGGGTGCTGAAGGACGGCCCCTCGCACGAGGTGGTCTCGGCCTACCTGTCGTCCGGGCTCGGGACGATGGCCGCGCGCGAGTGGCCCGACCCGGCCCGCGCCCCCGGCAACGAGATCGCGCGCCTGCTGGCCGTGCGCGTGCGCGACCACCAGGGGCAGGTCTCGGCCGCCCACGACATCCGGCGCCCGGTCACGGTCGAGCTGGAGTACCTGGTGCGGGAGGGTGGCCACCGCCTGGTCCCCAACCTGCACGTCCTGACCGGCGAGGGGCTGCACGCCTTCGTGACCTCCGACGCGGCCGACTTCGGCCACCGCCGCGTGGCGGAGGCGGGTCGCTGGCGCGCGGCGGTCACGATCCCGGGCAACTTCCTGGCCGAGGGGACCTACGTCGTCGGGGCGGCCCTCAGCACCATGGACCCGGTGGCGGTGCACTTCTGGGAACGCGACGCGGTGGCCTTCCAGGTCATCGACTCGGCCGAGGGCGACACCGCCCGCGGCGACTACGGCGGCCCGATGCCCGGCGTGGTGCGCCCACTGCTGCCCTGGACGAACGAGAGGCTGCCCCCGGGATGACGGATAATCAGCGGCAAATGAAGGTCGTCATCCTGGCGGGCGGCGTGGGCAGCCGGCTCTCGGAGGAGACCGAGCTGCGCCCCAAGCCGATGGTCGAGATCGGCGGCAAGCCGATCCTGTGGCACATCCTCAAGCACTACGACCGCCACGGCCTGCGCGAGTTCGTGCTCGCGCTGGGCTACAAGGGCGAGCAGATCAAGCGCTACTTCCTGGACTACCACGCCCTCTCGGGCGACCTGACGGTGCGCACGCGCCAGGGCCAGGTGAGCGCCTTCCAGGCCGCGGCCGAGGACTGGACCGTGCACCTGGTCGACACCGGCCTCGAGACCCACACCGGCGGGCGGGTCAGGCGGCTGCGCCACCTGCTGGGGGACGGGACCTTCATGGTCACCTACGGCGACGGGGTCAGCGACGTGGACCTCGGCGCGCTGCTCCGCTTCCACCGCGCCCAGGGACGGCTGGCCACGCTCACGGCCGTGCGGCCCCCGGCGCGCTTCGGCGGCCTGGAGTTCGACGGCGACCGGGTGGCGCGCTTCACCGAGAAGCCCCAGATCGGCGAGGGCTGGGTCAACGGCGGCTTCCTGGTCTGCGAGCCGGGCGTCTTCGACTACCTGCCGGGCGACGACACCAGCTTCGAGGCCGACACCATGGAGCGGCTGGCGCAGGACGGCCAGCTGGCAGCCTGGCGCCACGAGGGCTTCTGGCAGTGCATGGACACGCTGCGCGACAAGCGCCTGCTGGAGGCGCTGTGGGCGCAGGGGAGCCCGCCGTGGCGGACCTGGGCCTGAGCTTCTGGCGCGACCGGCCGGTGCTGGTCACCGGCGCCAGCGGCCTGGTGGGCGGGGCCGTGGTGCGCCTGCTGCTCGAGCGCGGCGCCGACGTGGCCTGCCTGCTGCGCGACTGGGTCCCCGACAGCGAGCTGATGCGCGGCGGCCTGCTGGCGCGCGCGCGGGTGGTGCGCGGCGACGTGCGCGACCAGGCCCTGCTGGAGCGGGCCCTGGGCGAGCACGAGGCCCGCACGGTGATCCACCTGGCGGCCCAGACCACCGTGCCCGTGGCCAACCGCAACCCGGTCTCGACCTTCGAGTCGAACGTGGCCGGCACCTGGGCGCTGCTCGAGGCCTGCCGCCGCAGCCCGCAGGTGGGGCAGGTGGTGGTGGCCTCGTCCGACAAGGCCTACGGCGAGCACGCCCGGCTGCCCTACGACGAGGACGCGCCGCTGCTGGCCCGCCACCCGTACGACGTCAGCAAGGCCTGCGCCGACCTGGTGGCGCAGAGCTACGCGGCCACCTGGGGCCTGCCGGTCGCCATCAGCCGCTGCGGCAACTTCTACGGCCCCGGCGACCTCAACTGGAACCGCATCGTGCCCGGCACCCTCCGCTCGCTGCTGCGCGGCGAGCGCCCGGTGGTGCGCTCCGACGGGCGCTTCGTGCGCGACTACTTCTACGTCGAGGACGGGGCCGCGGCCTACCTGCTCCTGGCCGAGGCCCTGGCGCGCGACCCGGGCCTGCGCGGGCGGGCCTACAACTTCTCCAACGAGCAGCCCCTCACCGTGCTGGAGCTGGTGGAGCGCCTCCAGGCCGCGCTGGGCAGCGCCCTCGAGCCCGACGTGCGCAACGAGGCCAGCCACGAGATCCGCGCGCAGTACCTTTCGGCCGCGCGCGCCCGCGCCGAGCTGGGTTGGGCGCCGCTGTTCAGCCTCGAGCAGGGCCTCGAGCGCACCGTCGCCTGGTACCGCGCCCTGCTGGGGCCCTGATGAGCGTCCCCGACGACCCGACCGCCGCCCTGCTGGAGGCCCTCTCGCGCCTGGTCGAGGGGCCGCCCCCGCAGCCGCCCGGCCCGGAGGACCCGGCCGTGAGGCTGGCGGTCGCGGTGCTGCTGGTGCAGGCCGCGCGCGCCGACCGCCGCGTGCTGGCCGACGAGCACCGCAGCCTGGGCCCGCAGCTCTCGCGCCTGCTGGGCCTGGCCCCGCGGGAGCAGGCGCACCTGATGCGCCTGGCCGAGGAGCAGGCCTACGGCGGCCGGCCCCTGGCCGACTGCGTGGCCGTGCTGGCGCGCGCCCCGCTCGACCTGCGCCGCAAGGTGGTCCACGCGCTGTGGCGCGTGGTGCTGGCCGACGCCGAGCTCAGCGCGCACGAGGAGTACCTGGTGCGCAAGATCGCCGACCTGCTGGGCCTCTCGACCGCCGACCTGGTCGAGACCAAGCTGCGCGCGCGCCAGGAGTTCCTCGAGGGGGAGGGGGCGTGAGCCGCGTCGCGGGCTGCCGCTCGTGCGGCTTCGCCCGGCTCGAGCCGCTGCTCGACCTGGGCGCCCAGCCCCTGGCCAACGCCCTGCTGACGGAGGCCGACCTGGCCCGCCCCGAGCCGCGCTACCCGCTCGAGCTGGTCTTCTGCCCGGTCTGCGCGCTGGTGCAGATCACGCAGGACGTGCCCCCCGAGCAGCTGTTCGGCCACTACCTGTACTTCTCGTCCTACTCGGACAGCTTCGTGGAGCACGCCCGGGCGCTGGCCGAGCGGCTGGTGGCCGAGCGCGGCCTGGGGCCCAGGAGCCTGGTGGTCGAGGCCGCCAGCAACGACGGCTACCTGCTGCAGCACTACCGGGCCCGACAGGTGCCGGTGCTGGGCATCGAGCCGGCGGCCAACGTGGCCGAGGCCGCCCGCGCCCGCGGCGTGGAGACGCGCTGCGCCTTCTTTGGGCGCGACCTGGCCATGCAGCTCGCGAAGGAGGGGCTGCGGGCCGACGTCTTCCACGCCCACAACGTGCTGGCCCACGTCCCCGACCTGCACGGCTTCCTGGAGGGCGTGGCCCTGCTGCTGGCCCCGGACGGGCTGGCGGTGATCGAGGTCCCGGACGTGCGCGAGATGGCCGCGCGGCTGGCCTTCGACACGATCTACCACGAGCACCTGTGCTACTTCTCGCTGAACGCGCTCCTGCCGCTGTGCGAGGCCCACGCGCTGGTGGTCGTGGCGGTGGAGGAGCTGCCGGTGCACGGCGGCTCGCTGCGGCTGTTCCTGGCGCGGGCCGGCACGGAGCGGCCGGCCGCCAGCGTCGACGCGCGCCTGGCCCGCGAGCTGTGGTGGGGCCTCGACCGGGCGCAGTTCTTCCTGGACTTCGGCGCGCGCGTCGAGGCGCTGCTGCGCGGCCTGCGCGAGCGCCTCGAGGCGCTCGCGGGCGAGGGGCT
>JBDIBD010000289.1:0-6491 GCA_039812725.1 Vicinamibacteria bacterium
CCCCCGTGGCGGCCCGCAGCGGCTCGCGTCAGGCGTGCCCTGCGAGCGCGAAGTGCATGCTGGTGTACCCGTTCACGCTGCGGTCGGGCCGGCCCAGGATCTTGCAGCGCTTCTCGGGGTTCTCCCACGAGTGCACCAGCTCGTAGCCCAGGTCCTTCATCCCGCGGGCCAGGCTGGCGCGGTTCTCGACCAGGTACGGGCAGTACGAGGCGCCGATGTTCTGCAGGGTGACGTAGCGCGGGCCGTCCGTCATCGGCGCCGAGCTGACGATCACGTAGCGCGGCAGCTCCCCCAGGGGCTCGAGCTGCCGCGCCAGCGGCGTCTCGACGTACTGCAGCGAGCCCAGGGCCATGAAGACGTCGGCCCCGGCGGCGTCCGCGAAGGACTCGCTGAACGAGAGGCCCCGGGCCCCGCGCTCGGCGGCCAGTCGGCGCCCCGCGGCCACCACGGCGGGCAGGTCGTACGTGACCCACTCCACGCCCTCGGGCAGGGGCAGCACGGTCTGCAGCGCGTAGAACTTGACCCCCACGTGCCCGCCGAAGTCGAAGACCCGGTAGCCGGGCTGCAGGCGGCGCTGCAGCCAGAAGGCCACCGCGTAGTCCTTGGGCTCGACGCGGTCGATCAGGTGCCGGTAGAGCCCCGCGGCGACGTCGTTGTCGTAGCCCATCGGGCGCGACGGAGGCGCGGCCGCCGTGGCCTCGGCGAAGCTCGCGAACACGCCCCAGCAGGTCCCCACGCGCATCTCGAAGAACGGCCGGATGGCGCGGGCCACCAGGGGCCGACGGCCCACGGCGCCGATCCCGTGGCTCGCCGCGGCTCGGAGCTTCAGCAGCGCCTCGAAGGTCGATCGAGGCAGACCGGCGGAGCGCGCCATGCGTGGGCGACTATAGCCCGGGCACTCCCCAGGGTACAATGCTCGCCGGCGGCGGCGCCCTCCACGCTTCCCGTCACAACTGAGATCGCGCGCTGTCTGCGAACCGCAAGCAGCCGCGTTCGTGGGGCGTTTCAGTGAGGGATGTCTCCCCGACCCGGCTCTGGATGGACCGTGGGCCGGGCCGGCCTGTTGCACCCGAGGCGGAGTTCGGACAGACGGTCCGTGACCTTCCCCGGTGGAGCCCTGCGCAGGCGCGCGACCCGGCTCCCGCCACCCTGGCCGAGGCCGCCTGGGCGCTGCTGCTGTCGCGCTACTCGCGCGAGGCCGAAGTCGTGTTCGGGGAGCTGACGCCGGGGCGCGAGCTGCGGGCCGTGCGCGTGGGGGTCGACCTGGAGCGACCCGCGCGGGAGTGGCTGGGCGCGCTGTCACAGCGGTCCGAGGCCCCCGCGGGCGCGTCGTTCGAGAGCCTGCTGTGGATCGGGGAGCCCGCCGAGGGGACCGCCGCGCCGCAGGGATTCCCGCTGGTCCTGCGCGTGGACCCGGAGCTGCGCCGGCTGGAGGTCCGCTTCGATCGCTCGCGCTTCGACGACTGGACCGTCGCGCTCCTGGCCGAGCACTTCGGGATGGCACTCCTGGCCCTGGCCGCCGGGCCCGACACCCTCCTGGGCGAGATCGCGCTGCTGCCGCCGGCCGAGCGGGAGCTCCTGCTCGACGTCTGGAACCGCACGGCGGTGGACCACCGCAACGACGCCAGCGTGCCGGAGCTGTTCGCGGAGGTGGTCGCTCGCCAGCCGGACGCGCCGGCGGTGGCCTCGGCCGAGCGCAGCCTCAGCTACGGAGAGCTGGACCGCGAGTCGAGCCGGCTGGCCGCGCGCCTGCGCGCGCTGGGCGTCGCCCCGGATCAGCCCGTGGGCCTGCTGCTGGAGCGCTCGGCCGACACCATCGTGGCCCTGCTGGCCGTGCTCAAGGCCGGGGGCGCCTACCTGGCGCTCGAACCCAGCTACCCGCGGGAGCGCCTGGCCTTCATCCTCTCCGACACGGGCGCGCGGGTGCTCCTGACACACGCGGCCTTCGAGCCGCTGGTGCCGCCGTTCGCGGGGCTGACCCTGGCGCTGGACCGCGAGCGCGCGAGCCTGGCGGAGGAGCCGGCAACCGCGGTCGAGGGCGGCGCGGGGGCCGAAAGCCTCGCCTACGTGGCCTACACGTCGGGGTCCACGGGTCTGCCCAAAGGCGTCGAGGTCACGCACCGGGCCGTCAACCGCCTGGTGCTGGCCGTGGACTACGTGCGGCTGGGGCCCGAGCAGCGCATCCTCCACGCGGCCCCGCTGGCCTTCGACGCCTCGACCTTCGAGATCTGGGGCGCGCTGCTCAACGGCGGCCTGGTGGTCGTGCACGATGAACCGGTGCCCACCCCGGCCGGGCTCGGGGCGGCCATCAGGCGGCACGGCGTGACCACGCTCTGGCTCACCTCCGCGTTGTTCAACGCCATCGTGGACGAGGACCCGGGCTGCCTGGCGGGCCTGGAGCAGCTCCTGACGGGGGGCGAGGCGCTCTCGGTGGCGCACGTGCGCCGCGCGCTCGCGGCCCTGCCGGGCACGCAGCTCATCAACGGCTACGGCCCCACCGAGTGCACCACCTTCACGGCCACCTACCGCATCCCGCGCGAGCTGGACCCGCGCGCGACCTCCGTGCCGATCGGGAGACCGATCCGCGACACGCGCGTGTACGTGCTCGACGAGCGCCTGCGGCCGCTGCCCATCGGGGTCGAGGGCGAGCTCTTCGTGGGCGGCGCCGGGCTGGCGCGCGGCTACCTGCGCCGGCCCGAGCTGACCGCCGAGCGCTTCGTGGCCGACCCCTTCCACCCCGGCCAGAAGCTGTACCGCACCGGCGACCTGGTGCGCTGGCTGCCCGACGGGCTGCTCGACTACGTCGGGCGCACGGACAGCCAGGTCAAGATCCGCGGCTTCCGCATCGAGCCCGGCGAGATCGAGGCGGCGCTCAAGCGCCAGGCCGCCGTCCGGGCCGCGGCGGTCGTGGCGCGCGCCACGCCGGCCGGCGACAAGCAGCTCGTGGCCTACCTCGTGGCGGCGGAGGGCGTGGGCCGGCCCAGGGCCGACGACCTGAGGCGGCTGCTGCTCGAGTCGCTGCCGGAGTACATGCTGCCCGCGGCCTTCGTGTGGCTCCAGGCCCTGCCCCTGTCGCCGAACGGGAAGCTGGACCTGCGCGCGCTGCCGGAGCCCGAGGCGCGGCGGCCCGACCTCGAGGCCGCCTACGTGGAGTCGCGCTCGGAGCTCGAGGCGCTGCTGACGCGCACCTTCGCCGAGGCCCTGGGCCTCGAGCGCGTGGGCGTGTTCGACAGCTTCTTCGACCTGGGGGGCAACTCGCTGCTCGTGCTCAAGACCGTGGCGCGCCTGGGCCGCCAGGGGCTGCACGTCTCGCCCGTGAAGTTCTTCCAGCACCCGACCGCCGAGGGCCTGGCCCGCTTCCTGAACCGCGAGCAGGACGAGCGCGCCTTCCTGCGGCGCGCGGCCGGCGGCGGGAAGGGCGCGGCCGGCCGCGGCCAGGCGGAGCCCGTGGCGATCGTGGGGCTGGCGGGCCGCTTCCCGGGGGCCCGCGACGTCGACGAGCTCTGGCGCAACCTGCTGGCGGGGACCGAGTCGATCACGTACTTCGGGGCCCACGAGCTCGACCCCAGCCTCGACCCGGCCCTCACCGCCGACCCCGACTACGTGCGCGCCCGCGGCGTCCTGGCGGACGTCGAGGCCTTCGACGCGGCCTTCTTCGGCATCACGCCGAAGGAGGCGCAGCTGATGGACCCGCAGCACCGCCTCTTCCTCGAGGTGGCCTGGGAGGCGCTCGAGAACGCGGGCTGCGTGCCCGACGCCTTCGCCGGCTCGATCGGGATCTTCGGCGGCATGTACAACCCGACCTACTTCCAGAACCACGTGGCCACCCGCCCCGACCTGATCGAGCGCCTGGGCGCCTTCCAGGTGATGGTCGCGAACGAGAAGGACTACGTCACCACGCGGGTGGCCCATCGCCTGGACCTGACGGGGCCGGCCGTCTCGATCCACACGGCCTGCTCGACCTCCCTGGTGGCGGTGGTCCAGGCCTTCCACAACCTGAGGGCGCACCAGTGCGACCTGGCGCTGGCGGGCGGCGTGGCGGTGACCTGTCCGCCCCGCAGCGGCTACCTCTACCAGGAAGGCGGAATGCTCTCGCGCGACGGCCACACGCGCGCCTTCGACGCCGAGGCCACCGGCACCGTCTTCTCCGACGGGGTGGCGATGGTCGCGCTCAAGCGCCTCTCGGACGCGCTGCGCGACCGCGACACCGTCCACGGCGTGATCCTCGGGGCGGCCAGCAACAACGACGGCGGCCACCGGGCCAGCTTCACCGCCCCGACCGTGGACGGGCAGGCCGCGGTGATCAGCCTGGCCCAGGAGGTCGCCGGCGTCGACCCGCGCTCGATCAGCTACGTCGAGACCCACGGCACGGCCACACCGCTCGGCGACCCGATCGAGATCGAGGCGCTGACGAAGGCCTTCAGGGCCCGCCACGAGGACGTCGGCGTGGGCTTCTGCGGGGTCGGCTCGCTCAAGAGCAACGTGGGCCACATGGTCATCGCCGCCGGGGCGGCGGGGCTGATCAAGACCGCGCTGGCGCTGCGCCACAAGCGCATCCCGGCCAGCCTGCACTTCCAGGCCCCGAACCCCGCGCTCGACCTCGCGCACAGCCCCTTCTACGTCGTGGCGCAGGCCATGGACTGGGCCGGGCCGGCCCCGCGCCGCGCCGGCGTGAGCGCCTTCGGCGTCGGCGGCACGAACGCCCACGTGGTCGTGGAGGAGCCGCCCGGGCCCGAGCCCGGCGGCCCCCACCACCCGCAGCAGCTCGTGCTGCTCTCGGCCAGAAGCCCCGAGCGCCTCGACGAGGCCACCGCCCGGCTGCGTGGGCACCTCGAGCGCCATCCGCAGGTGCCCCTGGCCGACGTGGCCTACACCCTCCAGGTGGGCCGCAGGGCCTTCCCCTGCCGGCGCTTCGTGGTGGCGAGCGACACGGCCGACGCGCTGGCTGCGCTGGCCGACGCGCGGCGCCTGGAGGGCCGCACGGCGCCCGAGAAGGCCCCCCGGGTGGCCTTCATGTTCCCGGGTCAGGGGGCCCAGTACGTCGGCATGGGTCGCGCCCTGCACGAGGCGGAACCGGTCTTCCGCGAGGCCTTCGACGCCTGCGCGGAGGCCCTCCGGCCCGTGCTCGGCCGCGACCTGCGCGAGCTGGTGTTCGCCGATGAAGGCTCCCCGCAGGCGGCCGAGGCGCTGCGGGCCACCGCGGTCACGCAGCCGGCGCTGTTCGCGCTCGAGTACTCCCTGGCGCGGCTGTGGATGCACTGGGGCGTGACGCCCGTGGCCATGATCGGCCACAGCGTGGGCGAGTTCGTGGCGGCCACGCTGGCCGGCGTGTTCGAGCCGGCCGAGGCCGCGCGCCTGGTCGGGCAGCGCGGCCGGCTCATGGGGGCCCAGCCCGAGGGCGCCATGCTCTCCGTGCGGCTGCCCGCCGAGCAGCTGGGGCCGCGCCTCGGCGGAGGCCTCGCGCTCGCGTCCGACAACGGGCCCAGCCTGAGCGTGGTGGCGGGGCCCGAGGCCGAGGTCGACCGCCTGCAGGCCGCCCTCGAGGGCGAGGGCCTGGCCTGCCGGCGGCTGCACACGTCGCACGCCTTCCACTCGCCGATGATGGACCCCGTGGTGCCGCCGTTCACGGAGCTGGTGCGGGCCGCGCGGCCCGTCGCACCGCGCCTCCCGTTCGTCTCGACGGCCACCGGCGAGTGGATCTCTGGAGCCCAGGCCGGCGACCCGGGCTACTGGGGCCGGCACCTGCGCGAGACGGTGCGCTTCCGCGAGGGCCTCGCGAAGCTGCTCGAAGGCGGCGAGGTCCTCCTGCTGGAGGTCGGCCCGCGCGCCACCCTGGCCACCCTGGCCCGCCAGCAGGCCCGCGACAAAGGCCGCCTGACCGCGATCTCCTCGCTGGGCGAGTCCCCGCAGACCGAATGGGCCGCGCTGCTCGGCGCGGCCGGGCAGCTCTGGCTGGCGGGTGTGACGCCGGGCTGGGAGCAGCTCCACGCCCAGGGCCGCCGCCGGCGCGTGCCCCTTCCCACCTACCCCTTCGAGCGGCAGCGCCACTGGGTCGAGCCGGTGCGCCCGACGGCAGCCCCGTCGCCGGCGCCAGCCGCTACCTCGCCACACGTCCCCGAGGCCGCCCCCGTGGCCTGGCCCGTCCCCGAGTTGGAGAGCCCGATGCCCGCGCCCACCGCCGCCACCGCCGCACGCCAGGAGCGACTCGTCAGCGAGCTCGCCAGCCTGTTCGAGGAGATCTCGGGCGTCGAGATCGCCGCCGCCGACCGCGGCGCGAGCTTCCTGGAGCTCGGGCTCGACTCGCTGACGCTGACGCAGGTCGCCCAGCAGCTCCAGAAGACCTTCGGCGTGAAGGTCACCTTCCGCCAGATGATGGCGGAGTACGGCAGCCTCGGGACGCTTTCGGCTTTCCTGGACCGGCAGATGCCGGCGGAGGCGCCGGTCGCCGCGGCACTGGCCCCGGCGTCGCCGGCGCGCGGCCCGGCCGTGGT
>JBDIBD010000290.1:0-6478 GCA_039812725.1 Vicinamibacteria bacterium
AGCACAGGTGGCCCGGCGCGTGGCCCTCCGTCAGGACGGCGCGCAGGCGCATCGGGCGCGCGCCGCCCAGCTCGACCACGCTGCCGTCGGCGAGACTGCCCGTGGCGCCCGGGACCCGCGCGGCCGTCTCCGCCGAGGCCAGCACGGGAATCCCGAGCCGCCGGCCGGCCGCGAGGGCCCCGCCGGCGTGGTCGCCGTGGTGGTGCGTCAGCAGGATGCAGCGCGGCCGGCGGCCCTCGTCGGCCAGCTCGGAGACGAAGGCGTCCAGCCGATCCTGCTCTTCGGCCCAGGGCGAGCCGGGGTCGATCAGCGCCAGCTCCTCCGTGCCGACGATCCAGCAGTTCGTGTGGCGGAAGGGCGGCAGGGTCGGCGTGCGCAGGGGCAGCATCTGGACGCCGCGCTGGAACTCGAGGCGGGCGGGCACGTGCTCGGTGTCCACGAAGGGCGGGCGGCGCAGGCGCGCCACGGCGCTCTCGGGCGGGAAGCCGGCCAGGGTCGCCAGGCAGTGGTGGTTGGGCGGGTGCAGCAGGGCCTCGCCGCGCTCCCAGCGCTCGAGCGCCGCCGCGGGCCGGACCCAGGCGCCGTCGGAGAGCTCGCCCGGGATGACCGAGGCCGGCGTGCCGGGCGCCACGCGCGCGAGGTAGAAGCGCGCGTCGTAGCGCAGCGGCGAGATGTCGGGCGTGCGCCAGCGGCCGGCCGGGATCAACCGGGTGCCGTCGAGCGGCAGGCCTTCCTCCCGTAGCAGCCCGGGCAGCGAGGCGCCGTCCAGCACCTGCCGCCGCAGCTCCGCGAGGCGCTCCGCGGGCAGCGCCTCGGCGCCGGGGACGAGCAGCACGCCCGCTTCCTCCAGCGTCTCCCGGATGGCGCACAGGCGCAGCGCGGCGTCCTCGTCGGTCGGTGCGCCGGCCACGGCCACGCCACGGTCGGCCGGGTCGAGCGTGCCGCCGGGGAAGGCGTAGAAGCCGCCCGAGAACGAGACGGCCTCACCTCGGCGCACCCAGAAGACCTCCAGGCCGGCTTCGCCGTCACGCACCAGGATCACGACGGCGGCGTCCCGGATGCGCGCCGGGGGCGGGTCGAAGTGGACGCCGGGGATCGGCTCGCTCATCCGAGCTACTCTATCGTGGCCGCGACTTCGAGGCCTTCGGCGCGTCCGAGTGACAGGACGGAAAGGGGCAGTCGGCGCGGCGCGGATTGGCCCGGTCGTGCTAGCGTAGAGGCGTCATGCCCAAGGCGCTGTCGTACCTGGCGACGCTCGTTGAGGAGACGCACAAGACCGAGGCGGAGCTCGTCGCCCTGGCCTTCGAGGCCGGTCTGCGTCAGCTCTGGCGGGAGCGCATCCTCGGCCGATACCTCCGGGGCCAGATCTCCCGTGACGAGGCGATCGAGTCGGCCGGCATCGACTGGGTCGAGCTGGCCGACCGCCAGCACACCGCTATGCGTGAAGACCTCGCTTGGGCTCTGGGGAAGTAGCCGCTGCTGTCGCCGATTCCGGTCCGCTGATCCACCTCCACGAAGCCGGGTGCCAGGGCTATGCTCCGGAGGCCGACCTGATCGCCTGCCAGGTCGGCCGCGAGCCGCACCCCACTGACATCGAAGCGTTCGTGGCCGCCGAGGGCCTGGGCCACCTCCAGCGCGGCGAGCAGGAGTGCCTCCACCTGTGCCGACGCGCGAGTATCTCGATCCTCCTGACCGACGACCTCGCAGCTCGAGACGCGGCGCAGCGCCTGGCCATCACGCCGGTCGGCTCGCTGGGTGTGATCGTCCGGGCCTTCCGGCTGGGCCGCGTCACGCTCGAGGAGGCCGAGCGCCTGCTTCGACGACTCCGTGACGACACGACGCTCTTCGTGACGCCCACGGTCGTCGACCTGGCCATCGAGCAGTTGCGGACCGCTTGACGCCAGGGCGGCTCCTCTCCAAGGACTCCGCCCTCGATTCTGCCCAGCCCCGTCGCGAGGTCCCCGCCCGGCTTCCCCGGTAGCTTCCAACACTCCTCGGGATCTGCTTGACGCCGGTAACGGTTGGATCGATGGGTGAGGTGAGGGTGGGAACTCGCCCCGGCCGAGGAGTTGGCTCCTCAGGTAGGATTCGAACCTACAACCCTCCGGTTAACAGCCGGATGCTCTACCATTGAGCTACTGAGGAACGGCCGGCCGCGACCAATGCGGCGAACGGGAAGTATAGAAAGGGCTGGAAAGGCTGTCAAACCGCGCGCCGGGCGCGCGGGCTCGGCTAGCCGGCCTTGGTCAGCTCGGCCATGACCAGCTTGGCCACGCCCTTCAGCGTCTCGAAGACGCCGGTGCCCTTGGAGGCCACGGCCTCGACGATGGGCTCGCTCTTGCGCTGCAACAGGCGCTTCATCTCGTCCACCGGGGCCACGTTGGGCAGGTCGCGCTTGTTGAGCTGCAGGATGTAGGGGATCGACATCAGGTCGTAGCCCTGGGCCTTCAGGTTGACGGCCAGGTTCTCGATCGACTCGACGTTGGCGTCCATGCGCTCGATCTGACTGTCGGCCACGAAGATCACGCCGTCCACGCCCTTCAGGATCAGCTTGCGGCTGGCGTCGTAGAAGACCTGGCCGGGGACCGTGTAGAGGTGGAAGCGGGTCTTGAAGCCGCGCACGGTGCCCAGCTCGAGCGGCAGGAAGTCGAAGAACAGCGTGCGGTCGGTCTCGGTCGCCAGCGAGATCAGCTTGCCCTTGGAGCCGGGGTTGGTCTTCTCGTAGATCCACTGCAGGTTGGTCGTCTTGCCGCACAGGCCGGGCCCGTAGTAGACGATCTTGCAGTTGATCTCGCGTGACGCGTAGTTGATGAAGGTCATCGCGGCGTCCCTCGCGCGCTCCTACTCGCTGAACAGGGCGTCGATGTCCTCGTCGGTGATCTCGGCGAAGGGGCTCTCGAAGGCCGCGCCCGCGGCGGAGCGCTCCCTCTCGACCTTGGCCATGATCCGCGCGAAGACTTCGCCCAGCTCCTGGGAGGCCTTCTTGACCCGCAGGCGGACGAGGCCGAGGGACGAGCGCTCGTCGAAGATGACCACCAGGATCACCCGCTGGGCCACGATCGAGATGTGGATGTTGTCCTTCTCGCCCTCGTGGAAGAGGATCGAGAACTCCTTCTCCCCGATCAGGCGAGCCAGACCGTCCGTGGCGGCCACGTTGCCGGCCGTGAGCGAGGCCAGCGAGGTGGTGTCCAGGTTCTCGATCTCCCCGTGGGCGGCGATCTGCTGGCCGTTCTTGTCGACCAGGAAGACCACCTTGGCGTTGGCGTCGACGCGGAGCTTCGAGATGCACTGCTTGATCTGGTTGAACTCCTCCTCGTACATGACGATATCGGGCGCCGCCATGACCTGAACCTCCCCTTGTGCGTGCCTCAAATGCGTGAGTGTCCGGCCTTGCGCGGACCGACGCCTCTGCAGGCCGCCTATCTTAGCCCCACAAAAAGCGCCTTTGCAAGGCAGCCGGGCCCGCCCAAGTGAGTGACTGCGAGAGCTTTGCCCGGCCGGCTAGTAGTCGCGCCGGCCCTCCATGGCGCGCGCCAGGGTGACCTCGTCGGCCCAGTCGAGGTCGGAGCCCACCGGCACGCCCGTGGCGATGCGCGTCACGCGCACCCCCAGCGGCTTGAGCAGGCGCGCCAGGTAGACGGCCGTGGCCTCGCCCTCGACCGTGGGGCTCATCGCCAGCACCACCTCCTCGACCCCGCCCGCGCGCACGCGCTCCAGCAGGCCGGCGATGCGCAGCTCGTCGGGGCCCACCCCCGAGAGCGGCGAGAGCACGCCGTGCAGCACGTGGTAGCGGCCGCGGAAGTCGCGGGTGCGCTCCACCGCCAGCAGGCCGTGGGGCTCCTCCACCACGCAGATCTGCCGCTCCAGGCGCGACGGGTCGCTGCAGATGGCGCAGCGCTCCTGGTCCGTGTAGCAGTTGCAGCTGTCGCAGGTGCGGATGGCGTCGTGCAGCCCGGCCAGGGCCTCGGCCAGCTGGCTGGCCTCCTCGCGCGGGCTGCGCAGCACGTGGAAGGCCACGCGCTGGGCCGACTTGGGTCCGAGGCCGGGCAGGCGGCGCAGCAGCTCGATCAGGCGCGCGACCGGGGCGGGATGGTCCACGGCCGCCCAGTCTAGCAGCGGGAAAACGAAAAGGGCCGGCGGCTCTTGCCGCCGGCCCTGACGGAGCCCCGCGGGGCTGCCGCGACTAGCGCGGACCGACGATGAACCAGGCGGTGGCCACCGGCGGGTTGTTCGGGTCGGCCGGGTTGCAGGTGCCGCCCACCTCGACCGGGCAGGTGAACTGGCCCGAGACGCGCGTGTTGCCGTTCGGGTTGGTGATCGCGCCGTCCATCAGCCAGCCGACGATGCGGCCCGAGGTCTCGTTGCGCCAGATGATGTCGCCCGCGCCGATCGGGCCGGTGCCGGCCGCGCCCTGGCCGTACTCGCCGCTGGCCACGACCTTCCAGTTGCTGTCGCCGGCCGCGTTCGGGCTGGTGAAGGCGCCCGTGGTGCGCGCGAAGGCCGGGTCCATGAACCACTGCACGATGCGGCCGGACGAGTAGTTGTACCAGAGGAAGTCGGTGTTGCCGTCGCCGTCGTAGTCCTGCAGCGCGGTCACCTGCCAGTTGGCGTCCACGGCCTGGTCGGGAGTCGAGATCAGGTCGGCCGTCCAGCCGCCGGCCCCGTTCAGCAGCCACACGCGCAGCTTCTGGGTGGCGTTGTTGCGCCACAGCACGTCGGTCTTGCCGTCGCGGTTGACGTCGCCGCAGGCCGCCAGGGTCCAGTCCGTGATGGTGC
Source organism: Vicinamibacteria bacterium (assembly GCA_039812725.1). Classification (GTDB taxonomy): domain Bacteria; phylum Acidobacteriota; class Vicinamibacteria; order Fen-336; family Fen-336; genus JBDIBD01. The sequence goes on from JBDIBD010000290.1 coordinate 4,777, forward strand.
CGGGCAGCGCGGGCGCGCCGGTGATCGGCAGGACCGACTGCCGGTCGGTGCCGTTCGTGCCGCCCATCACCCAGGCCTCCAGCGCGCCGGTGGTGACGTTCTGGAACAGGATGTCGGTCTTGCCGTCGCTGTCGAAGTCCTCGGTGCAGACCGCGCGCTGGTTGGTGTCGGCCACGTCCGGGGTCACCAGGAAGCCGGCGGTGCGGGTCAGGCCGTCCATCTGCCAGACCACGTGCTTGGTGAAGAGGCTGTTGCGGAGCAGCAGGTCGGTCTTGGCGTCGTCGCCGAAGTCGCCGCGCACCAGCGAGTTGTTGGCGGCGATGACGGCCGTGACCGAGGCGCTGCCCGAGGCCGGGATGTTCAAGGACCACTGGAAGGACGCCGTGATGTCGGCCGAGGCGAACGGCAGGCCGGTGTTGTCCCAGTCGTTGACCGCGGTGTTGTCGAGCAGGCCGAAGACGTCGCTCGTCGCGTTGAAGGCGCGGACCATGTAGGCCTTCGCCCCGACACCCCGGTACTCGACGCGGGTCGCGCCGTCCGTCACCCGGATGTGGTTGTTGCGGTAGAGCAGCGCGCCCGCGTCGGCGGCGGCCGTGCCGCCGGCATCGATGTCCACCCCGTGGAAGATCTCGATCTGGAGCGGATTGGAGGCGCTGAGATTCGTGATCTTCATCGTCATGGTGACGATGCCCGAGGGGCCGCCCGTGTTCTTGACGACGCTGACCTCCTGGGCGCTGAAGAGCCCCCGGGCAGCCACGTCGGCCCAGTCGATGGTCGACGTGGGGCTGGTGTAGCTCTGGGTCGTCGGAGCGGGGAAGAACGTCTCGCGCGTGTCGCCCGGGACCCGGAACGCCCAGCCGGTCTCGAAGAGCTGGTCGCCGGTACCCGCCCCGGTCAGGTCGGCACCGGGCGTCGAGTCGAACGGCGACGCGCCGCGCACGAAGTTGACGGGTCCGTCGGAAATCGTGCCCTGGCCCCAGCTCGGCAGCGCGAACGCCGCCGCCACCGTCAGGCCGAGCGCGATGCGGCTCGGAAATCTCATGCCTTCCCCCTACCTCGTGAAATGTCTGTAACCGGAGAGGCTACAGCGCCTCGCGGGTGGCCGTCAAGCCGCTGCGGCGGCTCAGGAGAGCCCGGGGATCCGCATGCCGCCCGTCAGGCTGCCCAGCTTCTCCTGCACCGCCTCGTCGACCTTGCGGCCGGCCTCGTTGACCGCCGCCAGGACCAGGTCCTGCAGCATCTCGACGTCGTCCTTGTTGACGACCTCGGGGTCGAGCTTGAGCTCCAGCAGCTGCTTCTGCCCGCCCATGACGACCTTGACCATGCCACCGCCGGCGCTGGCCTCGAGCTTGAGCTCGGCGATCTCGCGCTGGATGCGCTCCTGCGCCTGCTGCATCTGCTTGAGCAGCTTCTGCGGGTTTCCGAACGGGTTCACGCGCGACCTCCCGGCCCCAAGGGCCTCCTCACGACTCGACCTCGCGCACCTCGACCACCTTGCCGTTGAAGAGGTCGAGGGCCTCGCGCACCACGGGGTCCTGGCTGGCCTGCTGGGCCAGGCTGTCGCGGCGCTGCTGCTCGGGCGACGGGGCGGCGGCGGCGCCGCCCGGCGCCGCGCCGACGGCCACCACCTCGACCTTGACCGCGCGGCCCAGCGCCTGGCGAGCCAGGCCGGCGTAGTCGTCGGCGTGCAGGCGCGCGAAGG
>JBDIBD010000291.1:0-6466 GCA_039812725.1 Vicinamibacteria bacterium
GGAGCGCCCGCCACGGCGCTGGCCGCGCGCTAGCGGCGCCGCGAGCCCGCCATGATCCAGGGGCGCATCGTGATGCGGCTCCTGGCGGTCTTCGTGCCCGTCAGCCTGTGGCTGGGCCTCACCCACGCCTCCCCCACCGCCGTCTTCGTCACCTCCTGCCTGGCGATCCTGCCCCTGGCCGGACTGATGGGCGAGGCCACCGAGAACCTCGCGCACCACACCGGCCCGGCCGCTGGCGGCCTGCTCAACGCCACCTTCGGCAACGCCGCCGAGCTGATCATCGGCTTCATGGCCCTGCGGGCCGGCGAGCAGGAGATCGTGAAGGCCTCGCTGACCGGCTCGATCATCGGCAACATCCTGATGGTGCTCGGGCTCTCGATGCTGCTCGGGGGCTGGAAGCACAAGGAGCTGCGCTTCAACCGCCTGGCGGCCGAGAGCGGCAGCTCGATGATGGCCCTGGCGGTGGTGGCGCTGGTGATCCCGGCCATCTACGCCCAGGTCACGCACCACGCCGAGCCCGAGCACATCGAGTCGCTCAGCCTCGACATCGCCTGGGTGCTGGTCTTCACCTACGCGGCCAGCCTGGTCTTCCAGCTCAAGACCCACCAGAAGCTCTTCGCCCCCGAGGGCGACACCGCGGCGGAGGAGATCGAGGGGGGCCGGGTCTGGCCCATCGGCAAGAGCCTCGGGCTGCTGCTGGCGGCCGCGCTCCTGGTGGGCTGGGTCAGCGAGCACCTGGTGGAGGCCGTGGACGCGGCCGGCCAGGCCCTGGGCCTGGGCAAGGTCTTCATGGGCGTGGTGGTGGTGGCCATGGTCGGCAACGCCGCCGAGCACTCCACCGCGGTGATGGTGGCCATGAAGGGCAAGATGGACCTGGCCCTGGGCATCGCCCTGGGCTCGTCCATGCAGATCGCCCTGTTCGTGGCCCCGGCGCTGGTGATCGCCGGCCACTGGATCGGCCGGCCGATGGGGCTGGAGTTCACGATCCTCGAGGTCGTGGCGGTGATGCTGTCGGTGGGCGTCTCGACGCTGCTCATCCAGGACGGCAAGACCAACTGGTTCGAGGGGCTTCAGCTGCTCGCGGTCTGGGTCATCCTGGCCATGGCGTTCTACTTCGTCTGAAGCGGCGTCCCCACCATCGGACTCCTGTAGACTGAGGACATGACGCGCCTGACTCTCGCGCTGCTGCTGCTCGCGGCGGGCCCCGCCGGCGCCGAGGTCACGGTCACGACCGACGGCGAGACGATCAGCCTGCGCGCGGTGGCGGCTCCGCTCGGCACGGTGCTCGACCAACTGGCGCGCAAGACCGGCATGAAGGTCGTCTACGAGGGCGGCGCGCCACGCCAGCCCGTGACCCTCACCGTGGAAGGCCGCACGGCCACGGAGGCCGTCCTGGCCGTGCTCGAGGGGCAGGGCGTCAACTTCGGGCTGCGGGCCGACGAGAGCGGCAAGCGCGTGGTGAGCCTCATCGTGGCGGGGCAGGCTCCGGCCGGCGCCGTGACCACCGGCGGCGCGGCCCCGCCGCCGCAGAAGCCGGGCCCCGTGAGCGCGCCGGTTCCCGTTCCGGACGAGGAGTACGACAAGGAGGAGCCCCCCGACGAGGAGGTCGCGCCGCCCGGCGTCCAGCAGCCCCAGGCGCCGCCTGGGGCTGCGCCTGGGCCGTTGATGCCCCCGGGGCCGACCTACTACAACTCCCCGTTCGCCCCCCAGGCCCAGCCGTTCCCGACGCCGCCGCCGGCCCCGCCGCCCACCGAGGAGAAGCAGCCCTAGTTCTTGCTGGCCCCCGTCCCGGCCGGCGCCGCGCCCGGACGCGCACCCGGGGCCAGGCCCGTCTTGACCTGCGGGGGCTTGCCCACGATGCGGGGCTGGCCCGCGACGAACTTCCAGCGGTCGTACTGGTCCTGGTTGTTGAAGAGCCGCAGGGACTTCTCCGTGGAGCGGCTGACCACCCCCGCGAAGGGCCCGATGCCCGCGCCCGCGTCGCGGCCGAAGGAGCTGGAGGGCGTCGGCGTCGGAGCCGGGGTGGGCACGGACGCAGGCCCGCCCCGGCTGCCGGACCCGGGGATCGGCGCGCCCGCGCCGGTGACGGGCTCGCCGGGCCGCACCAGGCGCCAGCGCCCGTCCTTCGTCATCGGGTCCTTGTAGGCCTTCCGAAGGAACTTCTCCTTCACCAGCAGGTCGATCGAGGTCGGCAGGAGGTTGCCGCGCTTCTTCTGGTAGCGCTCGATGGCCTCGGCGATCTGGTTGCCGCGGAAGAGCAGCTCCTCCTCCCGGTCGTTCTTCATGACGTACTTCCACGACGGCACCGCCGCGGCCATCACGATCAGCATGATGGTGACCGAGGCCACCAGCGCGGCCATGGCGTAGCCCGCCTCGGCGGGCCGGTGTCGCGGCAGGCGGGGGGCGCTCACTTCTCCTGCTTGGCCTGCGCGTCGTAGCGGCGCAGCACCTTCTCCACGTACTGCCGGGTCTCGGCGTAGGGCGGCACGCCGCCGTGCTTCTTCACCGCGCCGGGGCCGGCGTTGTAGGCCGCCAGCGCCAGGCGCACGTCGCCGCCGTTCTGCTCCAGCAGCGCCCGCAGGTAGCGCACGCCGCCGTCGAGGTTCTGCTCGGCGTCGAAAGCGTCGCTGACGCCCAGCTCGCGCGCCGTGGCGGGCATCAGCTGCATCAGTCCCTGGGCCCCCTTGGGCGACAGGGCCTTGGGCTGGAAGCCCGACTCGACCGCCACCACGGCCAGCACCAGGGCCGGGTCGAGCCCGTGGCGGCGCGCGATCTCCTGGGCCAGCGCCACCAGGTCGCCGCCACCCCCGGCCGCCCGGTGAGCGTCGAGGGCCGCCACGACCTCCTCGACGATCTCGTCGGGGACGAAGCCCTCCACCTCGCTGGCCGGCGTGCCCACCTCCCCGCCGCCGCGCAGCGCGAGGAACATCGTCTCGCCCTCGAGGCGGTGGCCATCGACCTTGAGCGTCATGCCGTTGCGCAGCAGGGCCGTGTCGGCCCGGGCGGAGCTCGAGGCCGCCAGGGCCAGCAGCACGGCCGTCAGCAGCGCAGCGCGGGGCATGGGGTCAGTAGTTGATGCCGACCGTGAAGGTGTTCGAAGCGAGCGGCGACGCCCCGCCCCCGAACTGGGCCTGGACGTCCACGGTCTGGGTGGTGGCGTCACGTGCCACGGAGGTCCAGAGGCGGTCCTGGGCCTGGCCGTTGTTGTCCGTGTAGATCGGCCGTCCGCCGCTGTCGAGGAATTCGGAGAAGTCCGCGTCCTTCACGATGGTGAACACGATGGGCACGTTCTTGACCGGGTTTCCGTCCTTGTCGAAGACGGAAGCGGTCAGGGTCGAGTAGCGCGGCGCATCGGAGGCGATGTTGCGGGGATTGGCCGTGAGCAGAATGTTGTTCGGCAGGACCGTGCCGATGGAGACCTCGATCGGGCCCGCGCCGTTGACGCCCCCGCCACCGCCACCCGAGGGCGGGGGCGAGCCGGAGGCGGACGCGCTGGGAGCCCCGCCGGGGATAGAGCCACCGCCCGACTGGGCGAACACCTGGGCCGTGCCGGACCGACCGTCGGCGATGAGATTGGCCTTGGCCACGCCGTCGTTGGTGCGCGCCTGCTCGTCGATCCGCCCGAGCGTCGTGAAGAACTGGATCACCGTGCCGTCGGGGACCGGCTGGCCGGTACCGTCGTACACGACGGCCGTGATGACCGAGACGCCGCCGTTGGCGGGGATGAAGCTGGGGTTGGCGAACAGGCTGAACTGCGACCCCGGCGGCGCCGTCATGATCGACTGGTGGCAGCTGCTCCCGATCGTCACTAGGCCGCCCGCCAGGGCCAGCCCCGCTGCCAGCCCCCGTACGTTCGCCTTGCTCAGCATGATCCCGCTCCTCATGGCGCCACCGTCACGCGCGGCGCCGAGCCGGCCTCGAGGGTCTGGGCCCCCGCCGGCGTCGTCACGGTCAGGGCCCCCAGGCCGAGGTTCGCGTTCCCCGGCTTGAGCCCGCGGAAGGTGAAGACCGCCACGGCCCCGGCCCCGGAGGCCGGCACCTGGCGAGTGAAGCGCGCTCGGTAGCGCCCTCCGTCTGCCTGTTTGTCGGTCGCAACGGCGTTGCCATCGAGGGTCAGTAGCGCCCCGGGAGCCATGTCGACGGGCTCGATCACTCCTGGGTCGAACGAGACGATCAGCTCGACGCTCGTGAGGTCCTGGGCCCCCATCACGATCACGCTCACGGCCCCCACCTCGCCGGGCCGGACGTTGGCCGCTTGCGGGGCGAACTGGGCCCGCATCGCGGCCGCGGGGACAGCGCCCGGGCCGGAAGGACCCGGCGCGGTGTCACCCGTGCGCCCCCCCGGCTCAGCCGGTTTCCCGTCGGGCTTGGAGTCCGTCCTGGGCTCGGGCTTGGCCTCAGGTCCTGGCCCTGGACGGGTGGCCGCGCCCGGCTCAGGGGACTTCGGGGCCGGCGTCGGGGCGGGCTCCGGCTCGCCCAGTCCCAGCAGGGGTTGACGCGCCCCGGGCACCTTCTTGACCTCGTCGGTTCCGATGGGCATGGCCTGCAGGTCCTCCTCCTCGAGCACCGGCGCGCGCACCACGCGCGGGGTCATGGAGATGACGACCTCGTTCTCCTCCTTGTTGGTGGACTTGGAGCCGAAGATCCGGTTGAGGATGGGCACGTCGCCCATGCCCAGCAGCCCGGCGTTGGAACTGGTCTCGGTCTGGGCCCGCAGGCCTCCGATCAAGGTCGTCTCGCCGTCGCGCAGGCGCAGGATGCCGCTCACGTTGCGGGTGAGCACGTCGTTGATCTTCAGGCCCTGGGAGACCTCTCGCAGCTGTCCCAGCGAGCTGAACTCGGCCGCGACCTCCAGGGTGATCTCGCCTCCGGCGCTGATCTTGGGGGTCATCTCGAGGTTCACGCCCACGTTGCGGGTGCTGAAGCTGGTGGCCGGCCCGTAGGTGCTGACTCCCGCCGTGGGGGTGGTGAAGGTGGTGGTCGGCACCGCGATCTCGGTGCCGATCTTGAGCGACGTCTTCTTGCCTTCCGAGGCGCGCAGCCGCGGGGCCGCGAGGATGCGGGCCATCGAACGGTTCTCGAACAGCTTGGCCGAGACCGTCGAGGGCAGCGTGACCACGAAATCGGCCAGGTTGACCGAAGAGAGCAGCGTTGCCCGGAGGCTCACGCTGTTCCCGATGGTGTCGGAGGTGGGGGCGAAGGACACGCCGCCCTCGTAGTTCGAGAGCCGGATGCCGAAGTCGCGGGCCTTGGCGGTGTTGACCTCCAGGATGCGCAGCTCGATCAGCACCTCGCCGCGGGGCTTGTCGTTGGCGTCGATGATGCGTTGGGCCAGGGCCACCTGGTCGGGGGTGCCGGTGACGGTGATGGCGCCGAGCGTCGGGTTCTCCACCACCTTGAAGCTGCCACCGGTCAGCAGCCCCTTCACGACCGCCGTGATCTCCTTGGTCTCGGTGTAGCGCAGGTAGAAGGTCTGCACCAGCAGGTCGTCGTAGGAGCGGCGCTTCTGGGGCGACTCCGGGGCCAGCACGATCGTGTTCTGGTCGAGCACCTTGTAGAACAGGCGGTGCAGCAGGGTGAGCTGGTCCAGGGCCTGCTCGAAGGTGATGCCGGCCACGTCGAAGTTGACCTTCTTGTCGCGGAAGTCGGGGTCGAAGACCACGTTCACGCCGGCCAGCTTGCCCAGGGACTCGAAGATCTTCTGCAGGCTGGTGTCGTTGAACTTCAGCGTGATGGGGGCCGTGCTGCGCGGCGAGAGCACCGGGGTAGGCAGGCGCGCGGGGCGGCTGGGCGCCAGGGCGAGCTGCTCTCGCTTGGCCTTCTCGGCCTCGGCCTTCTGGATGCGGTGCTCGACCGCGGCCAACAGGTCGATGGCCCGCCGGTAGCCAGGGTCGAACTTGACCGCGATCTCGAGCTCCTCCTGGGCCGCCTCCAGCTCGGACGCGCTCAGGTGCTCCTGGGCCTTTTCGGTGTGCACGCGGCTGGCCTCGGCCCGGGCGTGGTCGAGGGCGATGCGGTACTCCAGGTTGTCGGGCTCGGCGTCGACCGCCTTGGTGAGGCGGGCCACGGCCAGGTCCCAGTCGCCGCGCTTGCCTTCCTTCACGCCCTGCTTGTAGGCCCTCCGGCCGCCGGCGCAGCCGCCGGCCAGCACGGCCAGAGCCAGCAGCGCCACGAGGCCTCGCGTTCTCGCGTCGAATCTCATCCGGGGTCCCTCAGTTTCCCTTGAGCGGGATGCGGCGCACGCCGCTTCCGCCCACGTCCTGCACGTCGACCGACTCGAGGCCGATGCTCACGATCTTGAGACGGTTGGCGACCACCTCGCCGGGCTTGCCGGTCAGCAACTCCTGCCGGTCCGTCAGCAGCACCGCCACCTTGAGCCCGCTGCGCTTCTCCTCGACCGAGCCGATGAACTTGACGTTCAGGGGCGGCGGCGGCGGCGGGCCGGTCGGCACGGGCGCCGGGGGCG
>JBDIBD010000292.1:0-6462 GCA_039812725.1 Vicinamibacteria bacterium
CGGCGCGGGTTCCGCGCGGGCCGGGAAGGCGCGCCCGCGCGCCAGCAGGCCGCCGGCCAGGGGCTTCATGGCCAGGACGCCGACTCCCAGCCGCTCCGCCATCGGCAGGATCTCGTCGCGCACGCGGGCCACGTCCTCGGCCGTGCGCAGCGGGTCGGGACGGCACGACAGCAGGTGGAAGCCCAGCGGGTTGAAGGGCAGCATGACGGCGTCGAAGACCCCCGAGCCGATCAGCCGCGCCAAGAGCTCGGGGCCGCCGTGGGTGGTGCAGAAGAGGCCGCCCAGCCGCCCCTGGCGCTTCCACCCGAGCAGCAGCTCGACCAGGCCCCCGCGGCCCCACACGTTCTCGCCCAGTTGGACCCGGTCCTCGACGCAGGCGATGCCGAACAGCTCGAGCCGCTCGCGCCCCAGCAGGCGGCAGGTCTGCTCGAAGAGGTACGTGAAGTGGGTGGGGTCGCCGTAGCCCTGGGAGAGCACCACCACCTCGCGCCCCCACTCGCGCACGGCCCGCGCCACCAGCGCGTCCGCTCCCTCGTAGTCGGGGGCGGTGTGGACGCAGTTGACGCCCAGCTCGAAGGCCCGCCGCAGCGTGGCCAGGGCCTGGGCCTCGGGCACCAGTCGCAGCTGGGCCGTGCCCAGCGCCACCGCGCTGAGGCGCAGTCCGGTGCGCCCGAGCGGTCGGAGCTCCATGGCGGAGGGCTCCCCCGCCGGCGCACGGCGCCACGGCCAGAGGCTCGGCACGCGGCAATCGAACGCCCGCGCCGGGACGCTGTCAAGGCGCTTGCCCCGCGGGGGGGCCTGCGGTAGGGTGCCGGCATGCTCGCGCCGGGCGACAAGGCCCCGGACTTCGCCGTGGGGGACCAGCGGCTCTACGGCCTGCTCAAGCGCGGGCCCGTGGCGATCTGGTTCTTCCCCAAGGCCTTCACCTCCACCTGAACGCTGGAAGCGCGCGAGTTCAGCCGGGCCCACGCCCAGCTGGAGCGCCAGGGCTGCCAGGTGGTGGCCGTCTCGACCGACAGCCAGTCGACCAACGACCGCTTCCAGGAGGAGCTGTGCCTGCCCTTCCCGGTGGTGGGCGACCCGCAGGGCGAGATCACGCGCCTGTACGGCGCGCGCTGGCCCGTGGTCGGCATGGCGCGGCGCATCACCTACCTGGTGGGCCGCGACAAGAAGGTCAAGCTGGCCTTCGAGAGCCAGTTCGACGTGAAGGCCCACCTGGCCCGCCTCCAGGCGGCCCTGGCCGAGCTCGGCTAGCGCCCACGCGGCCCGGCCAAGCGCTTGGGCCGCCGTGGCTTGACCCTGCCCGGAGCGGGCCCTATCCTGCCCTGACCGCGACCGCGCAGCCGCCAGGAGGAGCGCCCGAATGAGCACCCGTCCCGCCGCCGACCCCGCCCAGCGCGAGCTGGCCTACCGCAAGAAGCTGATCGAGATCGCCAACGCGCTCAACTCGGCCACCAGCATCCAGGACATCCTGGTCGACATCAAGGACCGCATGCTCGACCTGGTGGAGGCCGAGCGGGTCACCATCTTCGCCCTCGACACCAAGAACCAGGAGCTGTTCTCGCTCTTCAAGGCCGGCCAGGAGGTCAAGGAGATCCGGGTCCCCAAGACCTTCGCCTCGATCGCGGGCTACACGGCGCTGTCGCGCAAGACGGTCAACATCAGGAGCGCCTACGACGCGGCCGAGCTGTCCCGGCTGCACCAGAGCCTGCGCTTCGACGCGCGCTGGGACAAGGCCTCGGGCTTCCGCACGGGGCAGGTGCTGGCCACCGCCATCCTGTTCGACAAGTACCTGCTGGGCGTGCTGCAGCTGATCAACAAGCGCGGCGGGCAGGCCTTCACCCAGCGCGACGACGAGGCGGCCGAGGAGCTGGCCAAGATCCTGGGCATCGCCTTCTACAACCAGCACCGCGCGGCGCGCCAGAACAAGCCCTCGAAGTACGGCCTGCTGGTCGACAAGGGGCTGATCTCCGAGAAGGACCTCGAGGCGGCCGTGGGCAACGCCCGCATCAACCAGCTGGACGTCTCCAAGGTGCTGATCGAGGACCTGCGCATTCCCAAGGAGGAGATCGGCAAGGCGCTCTCGGCCTTCTACAACTGCCCGTTCTGGGACCCGGCCGGCAGCACCATCCCGAACGACCTCAAGTCGCGCCTGACGCTCGAGGTCCTGAAGAAGAACAGCTTCGCCCCCGTGGAGAAGCGCGAGGGGACGCTGTTCGTGGCGGTCGAGGACCCCTACGACCTGACGCGGCTGGACGCCATCAAGGCCATGAACCTGGCGCCGCGCGTCGAGGCCATGGTGGGCCTGCGCCAGGACATCCTGGAGTACGTGGGCCTCAGCTTCGGCCAGGCCACGCCGGCCGTGGACGAGAAGGACCTGGGCCGCATCATCATGGAGCTGGGCACCGGCGAGGAGGACGAGGTCGAGGGCGAGAGCGAACAGGCCGCCCAGGCCGAGATCGACGAGACCGACAGCGGCATCGTCAAGCTGGCCAACCAGATCATCATCGACGGCTACAACCGCGGGGCCTCGGACATCCACGTCGAGCCCTACGGCAAGACGGCCCCCACGCAGGTGCGGCTGCGCATCGACGGCGACTGCACCAAGTACCTCGAGGTGCCCGCCCCGCACCGCAACGCCCTGGTGCAGCGCTTCAAGATCATGGCCAAGCTGGACATCGCCGAGAAGCGCAAGCCCCAGGACGGCAAGATCCGCTTCAAGGGCCCCATGGGCACCATCGAGCTGCGCGTGGCCACCATCCCCACCTCGGGCGGCAACGAGGACGTGGTCATGCGCATCCTGGCCGCCAGCAAGCCCCTGCCGATCGAGAAGATGGGCTTCTCCGCCCGCAACCTGGAGGAGTTCAAGAAGATCGTCAGCAAGCCCTACGGCATCTGCCTGGTGGTGGGCCCGACCGGCTCCGGCAAGACCACCACGCTGCACTCGGGGCTGGGCTTCATCAACACCGTGGACATGAAGATCTGGACGGCCGAGGACCCGGTCGAGATCACCCAGGCCGGCCTGCGCCAGGTGCAGGTGCACCCCAAGATCGACTTCACCTTCGCCCACGCCATGCGGGCCTTCCTGCGCGCCGACCCCGACGTGATCATGGTCGGCGAGATGCGCGACCACGAGACCGCGGCCATCGGCATCGAGGCCTCGCTGACCGGCCACCTGGTCTTCTCGACCCTGCACACCAACTCGGCCCCCGAGACCATCACGCGCCTGCTGGACATGGACATCGACCCGTTCAACTTCGCCGACGCCCTGCTCGGCATCCTGGCCCAGCGCCTGGTGCGCACGCTCTGCAAGGACTGCAAGGAGCCCTACGCCCCCGACCAGGCCGAGTTCGCCGAGCTGATGCACGAGTACGGGGTCGAGGCCTGGGAACGGCTGGGCATCAAGTACACGCCCGACCTCAGGCTCTACCGGCCCAAGGGCTGCTCCAAGTGCGGCAACACCGGGTACAAGGGCCGCATGGGCATCCACGAGCTGCTGGTGGCCACCGACGAGTGCAAGCGGCTGATCCAGAAGCGCTCCCCCATCGAGCATCTGCGCAACCAGGCCATGTCCGACGGCATGGCCACGCTGCTGCAGGACGGCATCCAGAAGGTGCTGGCCGGCCATACCGACTTCAAGCAGGTGCGCGCCGTCTGCATCAAGTGACTGGGGAGCCGGCCGGGCCGGCTCCCCAGTCATCCTGAGCGACACCGTGGAGCCTGGAGCGAAGGATCTGTCGGCCGCACTGCCCGAGAGATCCTTCGTCGCCGGTCTGGACGGCGGCGCCTCAGGATGACGTCCTGCCTCGCCAACCGGCGTCAGCCAGGACCCCGCAACCCACTCCGTGGCCGCCCCCGGACTACAATCCGAGCATGGGATTCATGGGCGGCAGCGCGCCGGCGATGGCGGCACAGGTCGGCGACGGCTACCTGCTGCTGACCCTGGCCAACCTCAAGGGCATGTCGGTGGCCGAGCTGGGCCTGCTGCGGGCCGAGCTCGACAAGCTCCTGCGCGAGGTCCGGGCCACGGTGCCGACCCAGGACGACGCCCTGGCCCAGCAGGCCAGGAGCCGCCGCATCGCCCGGCTGAACTCGGCCCTGCAGATGGTGCAGGCCCAGGCCACCGGCCGCCGTTGAGCCGCGGGAGCGCCGCCGCCCGTTGACCTCCGAGGCCCGCCCCTACGCCGTCCTGCGCCACCGCGACTTCCGCCTCATGTGGGGCAGCCAGCTGGTCTCGCAGGTCGGCACCCAGATGCAGTCGGCGGCGCTGCACTGGCACGTCTACCTCCTGGCCGGCTCGCCCCTGGCGCTGGGGGTCGTCGGCCTGACGCGCGTGGTGCCGCTGGTGGCCTTCTCCCTCGTCGGCGGCCTGCTGGCCGACCGGGCCGACCGCCGGCGCGTGCTGCTGGCGTCGCAGTCCGTGATGCTCGTGGCCTCGGCGGTGCTGGCGGCCCTCACGCTGCTGGGGCACGCCAGCCTGTGGACGCTCTACGGCCTCAACGCCGTGCTGGCGGCCGCCGCGGCCTTCGACAACCCGGCCCGGCAGGCCCTGGTGCCCCGGCTCGTGCCGCCGCGCGAGCTGCCGGGCGCGCTGTCGCTCAACCTGGCCATGTTCCACGTGGCCATGATCGGCGGCCCGGCCCTGACCGGCCTGGTGCTGGCCGTCGGCGCGGCAGCGGCGGGCGCCACGGCGGGCCTGGCCAGCCAGGGCCTGCGCCTGGGGCTGATCTATGCCGCCAACGCCGTCTCGTTCCTGGGCGTGCTGGTGGCGCTCCTGGCGTTGCGCACGTCGGGCGCGGTCGAGCCGCAGGGGGGCGCGCACGAGCCGCCGCTGCGGGCCCTGGCCGAGGGTCTGCGCTTCGTGCTGACCACCCCGCTGATGGTCTGGACCACGGGCCTCGACTTCCTGGCCACCTTCTTCGCGGGCTCGCTCTCGCTGCTGCCGATCGTGGCCGACCAGGTCCTGGGGGTGGGGCCCCGGGGCTACGGCTGGCTGGTGGCGGCGCCCGCCGTGGGCGCCCTGCTGGGGGCGCTGCGGGCGGCGGCGCTGCCCCTGCCCCGGTCCCAGGGCCGGGTGCTGCTGACCTCCGTCGCGTTCTACGGCCTGACCACGGCGGTGTACGGCCTGTCGCGCAGCTTCGCCCTGACCCTGGCGATGCTGGCGGCGGGCGGCCTAGCCGACGCCGTCTCGACCGTCATCCGCCAGACCCTGCGGCAGGAGCTGACCCCCGACGCGCTGCGCGGGCGCATGACCGCCTTCAACATGATCTTCTTCATGGGCGGGCCGCAGCTCGGCGAGCTGGAGGCGGGGCTTCTGGCCTCGCTCTTCGCCTCGAGGGAGCTGGGCGTGACCGTCTCGATCGTCTCCGGCGGCCTGGCCACCCTGCTGGTCACCGCCGCCGTGGCCGCGCGGGCCCGCGTGGTGCGCGAGTACCAGCGGGCCGGCTGAAAGCTGCTAGGCGCCCTCGCGCTCGAGGTCGGCCACGGCCGCGTCGGCCACGGCCCGGCGCACGGCCCGGATGGCCTCGACGCCCGTCGCGCGGGTGGGGTGCACGCGGTTCGACAGCAGCACGACGTACAAGCCGGCCGCGGGGTCCAGCCACAGCGACGTGCCCGTGAAGCCCGTGTGGCCGAAGGCGCGCGGCCCCAGGCGGTTGCCGGCCGAGGAGCCCTCCCCCGACGGCGTGTCCCAGCCCAGGGCCCGGCTCGAGCCGGGCGGGCGTCCGGTCCGGCGGGTGAAGAGCGCCAGCGTCTCCGGGGCCAGCAGGCGCGCCCCCTCGAGCTCGCCCCCGTCCAGCAGGCAGCGCGCGAAGCGCGCCAGGTCGCGCGCGCCGCCGAACAGCCCGGCGTGCGGGGCCACCCCGCCCAGGGCCCAGGCGTTCTCGTCGTGGACCTCGCCCTGCAGCCGTCTTCGGCGCCAGGGACAGTCCTCGGTCGGAGCGATGCGCACGCGCAGGTCGACCGGCGGCCGGAAGAGCGTGTCTCGCAGCCCGAGCGGCCCCAGCACGCGCGCGCGCGCCAGCTCCTCCAGGCCCGCGCCCCCGGCCTGCTCGAGCAGCAGGCCCAGCACGAGAAAGCCCAGGTCGCTGTAGGCCGTGCGCGTCCCGGGGGCGGCCTCGAGGGCCACCTGCGCCAGGCGCGCGCGGTAGGCCGCGGGTCCGGCCGTGTCGAGGTAGAGCGGCAGGTGGGCCGGCAGGCCCGAGGAGTGGTCGAGGAGGTGGCCGACGGTGACGCCACCCCCCAGCGTGGCCCGGAAGTCGGCCAGGCGGGCGCTGGCGGGCTCGTCCAGGGCGAGGAGCCGCCGCTCGACCAGCTGCGCCGCGAGCGTCGTGGTCACCACGACCTTGGTCAGGCTGGCCAGGTCGTAGAGCGTGTCGTGGCGCACGGCCGGGGCGGCCGCGTCGAAGGCCAGGCGGCCGACCGCGGCCAGGCGGTCGGGACGGCCCCGCCGGCCCCACGCCG
>JBDIBD010000293.1:0-6436 GCA_039812725.1 Vicinamibacteria bacterium
CTCCTCGTGTCGGCCATCGAGGCCGCCCGGCGGACGTAAGGAGCCGGCCAGCCGCTTTGGCGCCGCCGACCAGGATTCTGGACGTTTCGGCCCCTCGCGAGCGCTCCCTGGTTCGGACGGGCGGAGCCGCCGGCAGCTCGCGATCCAGGCGAGCGAAGCCTGGCGCCACGGCCGGCTCGGCGCACGCCGGGCCAGGGTGGCGGCAAGTCGCTGTCCGGCCGGCCCCTGCGCGGAGGCGCGCGCGCGGCCTCGGCTGGTGGCCCGGCGCTTGCCCTTTCTCTCTCCACGGGCGGCTGCTCGCGGCCGGGACGAATGGACGTTCCCGGACCGGCGAGACGCCCAAAGGAGGAGTCCGTGAACCAGACGCGAACCCGACGGCTGGCGAGCCTGGCACTGGCCGCGTTGCTGTCGATCCTGGGCAGGCTCGAAGCGCAGGAGACCACCAGCGGGTCCCTCTCCGGCGCGGTGCGCGACGGGCAGGGCGCGCCCGTCCCCGGCGCCACGGCCACGCTGACCTCGGACCAGGGCAGCAAGGCCTTCGTGACCGACGCGCAAGGGCGCTTCTTCGCCCCCTACCTCACGCCCGGCCGCTATCAGCTGCGCGTGACGCTCACCGGCTTCGCGCCGCTCGAGCTCAAGGACCTGCTCGTGCGCCTCGGCTCGCGCACCGAGCTGCCCGAGCTGGTGCTGCGCGTCGGCGGCGTCGAGGAGGTGGTCGAGGTGATCGGCTCGTCCCCGGCCGTCGACACCAGCTCCACCACCGCCGGCGGCGTGCTCGACAACGAGACCCTCAAGCGCTTCCCGGTCGGCCGCAACTTCACCGACGCGCTCTACCTGGTGGCGGGCGTGAGCGACTCGAGCGGGGTGGGCCGCGCCAACCCGTCGATCGCCGGCTCGAGCGGCCTCGACAACAACTACGTCGTCGACGGCGTCAACATCTCGAACACGGGCTTCGGCGGCGTGGGCACCTTCTCGATCGTCTTCGGCTCGATGGGCACCGGCGTGACCCAGGACTTCATCAAGGAGACCCAGGTCAAGACCGGCGGCTTCGAGGCCGAGTACGGCCAGGCCACCGGCGGCGTGGTCAACGTCGTGACCCAGAGCGGCAGCAACGTCATCCACGGCGCGGTCTACGGCTACCTGCGTCCCTACGGCCTGACCTCGGACTTCGCGCAGCTCCAGACGCCCAACGGCACCGTCAACACGGCCGGCGACGCCAGCTACGACGCGGGGGTGAGCCTGGGCGGTCCGCTGGTCGAGGACCGCCTGTTCGCCTTCGCCGCCTTCAACCCGCAGTGGGAGCGCCGCCGGCTGGTGGCCCCCGAGGGCTTCCCGCTGAGCAGCCTGGGGGAGGTCGAGCGCCGCCGGCGCGTCTACTCCTACGCCGCCAAGCTCTCCTGGCAGGCCGGGTCCAACCACCGCCTCGACGCCTCCTTCTTCGGCGATCCCTCGAAGGGCGAGCTCGGTCCCCAGCGCACCACCGCGCTGCTCGCCAGCGACAACACGCGCTTCAGCGAGCTGACCTACGGCGGCCACCAGCAGGGCCTGCGCTACGACGGCATCGTCAACGCCCACTGGCTGCTGGAGGCTTCCTTCGCGCGCTCGATCAACAGCATCGACGAGAAGCCGCAGGTGGACGAGTGGCAGGGGACCGACCGCACGGTGGTGCCCAATCGCCCCTTCGGCGGCATCGGCTTCTACGACAAGGGCGGGCAGGGCGAGAACCTGCAGTACCAGCTCAAGTCCACCCACATCTTCGACCTGGCCGGCAACCACCAGGTGCGCTACGGGGCGGCCTACGAGGACATCAGCTTCGCCCGGGACAACGGCCGCACGGGCCCGCCCTTCACCCTCGCGGACGGCACCGTGACGCGCACGGGCGCCAGCAGCATCAGCATCCTGCCCGACCCGGCCTTCGGGCGCATCTACCGCGTCGGGCGGGCCAATTTCGGGCCGGTCCCCGAGACCACCGCCAAGTACTACAACCTGTTCCTGCAGGACACCTGGAAGATCGCCGAGCGGCTGATCCTGCGGCCGGGGGTGCGCTGGGAGCGCCAGCGCCTGGTCGGGGGAGGCACGCCGCTGTGCTCGGCCGCGACCGGGCAGCCGGAGGACTTCACCGTGAGCCATCCCGGCGACGCCCAGTGCGAGCGGACCTTCAGCAACAACTTCAGCCCACGCCTCGGCGCCACCTACGATCTCTTCGGCAGCGGCCAGTCGAAGGTCTACGCCGCCTGGGGGCGCTTCCTCTCGAAGGTCCCGAACGACCTGGCGGCGCGCGCGCTGTCGGCCGACGCGGGCATCAGCCGGGCCGACTACTTCGACGCGGCCCTGACCCGCCCGATCCCGAACGGCGTCCTGGCCGGCGGACAGACGCAGCACCTCATCATCGCGGGCGCCGGAGCGGCCCGCTTCGACACCGAGGCCCAGCCCACCTACCAGCAGGAGCTCCTGGCCGGCGTGGAGTTCGAGCTGGCCCCGGCCGTGAGCGTCGGCGTGCGCTACACGCACCGCAGCACCCCGCGTGTGCTCGAGGACGTGGGCACGCTGTCGATGACGGCCGAGAACCTCTCGGCCACCCCGGGCAACGTCGAGTACTACATCACCAACATCGGCCCGCAGATCCCGACCCAGTGCTACTCCGGCTACCCCTGCTCCTTCGAGACGCCGGTGCACGAGTACGACGCCGTGGAGGTCACGCTCAACAAGGCCTTCTCGGGCCACTGGGGCCTGCTGGCTTCGTACCGCTGGTCGCGGCTGTCGGGCAACTTCGAGGGCTTCTTCCGCTCCGACAACGGGCAGTCGGACCCGTCCATCACGTCGCTCTTCGACTACCCGACCAACGACCCGAGCTACAGCGCCGTGGGCGGCCCCCAGCTCGGCTTCCTGGGCGACATCCGCTACCTCGGCTCGAGCCTCGGAGACGGCCGGCTGCCCAACGACCGCACCCACCAGATCAAGGTCTACGGCAGCTTCGCCTGGCGGGCGCTCACCCTGGGCCTGGGCTTCAACGCCGGCTCGGGCCGCGTGCTCACGGCGCTGGCCGCCAACCCGTCCTACAACTCGCCCGCCGAGATTCCCATGACCGTGCGGGGGGCCGGGCTCCAGACCGCCTCGGTGTCCGGCTGCGACCCGTGCGGCGGCTACCGCGAGCGCACGCCGTTCGAGGCCAAGCTCGACCTGCACGCCGACTACACCCTCAAGCTCGGCCGCCAGCGCGTGGTGCTGCTGGCCGACGTCTTCAACCTGCTGGACCGCCAGGCTCCCACGGACTACGACACGGCCGTGGAGTCGGCCTTCGGCGCGCCGAACCCCAACTTCGGCTACCCGACCAGCGGGGCCGTGGGCGCCACCCCCGGCTACGACGACCCGCGCCAGGTGCGCCTCGGCGCGCGGCTGGAGTGGTGAGGCGGTCGCAGCACGCATGACGCAACGCTGGGGGACGGGGCGACCCGTCCCCCAGCGCCTGCACGGCCGGCACGCAGCCCGGCCACCCCAGGGAGGTTCGGTGACCAGGCTCCTGATGCGACCCGCCCATCTGCTCGCCCTCACGCTCTGTCTGTGCCCGTCCCCAGGCCTGCGCGCGTCCGAGCCCGAGCCGTCCGCGGGCCCCGTCGTGCTCGAGCTCTTCACCTCGCAGGCCTGCTCCAGTTGCCCGCCCGCGGAGACGCTGCTGGCGCGCCTGGGGCTCGACGCGCGCACGCGCGCGGCCGTGGTGCCGCTGGCCTTCCACGTGGACTACTGGGACGAGACGGGCTGGGTCGACCGCGAGGCCCGCCCCGAGTGGACGCAGCGGCAGCGCGACTACTGCCGCGCGCTGCGGGTCGACCAGGGGCCCTACACCCCGCAGCTGGTGGTGGCGGGCCAGGCCCAGGTCAACGGGTCGGACGCGCTCGGCATCGCCCGCGAGATCGAGGCCGCGCGCGGCCGGCCGGCATTGGCCCGGCTGGCCCTGTCGGCCCGGCGCGTGGAAGGCCGGCCGGGGGTCGAGGCCTCGCTCGACGCGGCGGTCCTGCGCCCCGGCTTGCCACGGCGGCTCGAGGTCCTGCTGGCGGTCTTCGAGGGCGGGCTGGCCACGCCCGTCGCCCGCGGCGAGAACAAGGGGCGCACGCTGCGCGGCGAGTTCGTCGTCCGGCGGCTGACACGCCTGGCGACGCTTTCCCCGGCCCCGGGCGCACGCTGGCACGGCGTCACGACGGTCTCCCTCGACCCGCGCTGGACGTCGGAGCGGGTCGGGCTGGCGGCCTTTCTTCAGGACCGGCAGACCATGGCCATCCACGCCAGCGCCAGCCTGCCGGCCCTGCCGTCAGCCCCGTAGCCGGCGCCTGCCCAGGGCGGTCACACCGACTTCCGTGCGCGACGAGCCACCTCGCCGGGTTCTCGCCAGGGGTGGAGGTGGGGCCACCAACGCCCCACGCCAGCGGTGTACACGGCGTACTCGTCGCCGTGCCGCGAGCGAAGGGTGGGCTCTTCGTAGAGCCGCACGAAGGCGTGGAAGACCGATGCCAGGAGCGCGGCGTAGGCGACGAGCGTACGGCTGCCGAGCCAGAGCGCCTGGCCCAGGACTACCGCCAGGACCGCCAGGTACATCGGGTTGCGCACGTGGCGGTAGAGCCCCGAGATCACCAGGCGCTCCGTGGGCGCGACCGGCGCCGGCGTGCCGCGGCCCTCGAGCGCGAAGCGCGCGAAGCAGCTCAGGAGGGCGGCCAGGCCGCAGGCCACCACGAGCGGGCCGGCCAGCCGGTCGAAGCGCGAGAGCAACGGCGGGCCAGGCGCCCACCGCGAGATGAGCCACGGCACCAAGCCCGCGACCGTGCCGGGCGCCGCGAGGAAGAACAGGGCCGTGCCGAGCAGGGCCCGCGCCTTGCCCCCGCCGCTCACGGCCTTCCGCACTCCGGTCCCAGGTCGAGGCTGGCCAGGGCGATCCGATAGACGTCGCGCAGGCCGTTGCCCGGGGAGTGGAGCTTGCGGAGCAGCTCCTGGTAGTCGAGCGGGCTGCGAGGCGTGCCGCCGATGACGCGGTTGCTGGTGAACAGGAGCCAGCGCCCGTCGGGCGTGGGCCGCGCCCCGAAGTCCCAGCGCGACGAGTTGGCGCCCCCACCGAGGTGCCGGGGCGCGCCCCACGAGTCACCGCAGAGCCGGCTCACGTACAGGTCGTAGGCGCCCAGCGTGTCGGGACGTCCGTTCGAGGCGAAGATCATGAGCCGCCCGTCGTCCGAGACCCAGGGCTCGATGTCCTCGCCCGGAGTGTTGAGGGCCGGGCCCAGGTTCTCGGGTGGGGCGAAGCGCCCGCGCACCAGGCGCGCCCGCCACAGGTCGCTGGTCCCCGCGGGACCGCGATTGCCTGCGCGTCGCTCGGAGCCGAAGTAGAGCCAGCCCTCGGCCGTGGCGTTCGGGTACCACTCGTTGCCGTCGCTCGTGAGCTCGGCGACGTGCTCGGGGTCGCCCCAGGTCTCGCCCTTGCGGCGCAGGCGCCAGATCTCCGTGTCGGCGCGCGGGCTCTCGCCCCCGTCCACCGGCCGGTTCGAGACGAAGTAGGCCAACTCGCCGCCCGGTGCGAAGGAGAGATCGGCGTCGGAGTAGCGTCCCGAAAACGGCGCCACCTCGGGTGCGGTCCACGAGTCGCCCGCTCGCGCCGAGACCACGATGGTCCAGTGCGAGAAGTCGGGCGCGTCCTTCAGGAAGTACAGCCGGCGGCCGTCCGGCGAGAGCGTGGCGTGCGCCTCGTCGTCGCCGGTCGAGACGACGCCCGGCGCGACCAGCTCCGGCTGGGCCGCGCCCTCACGGGGCGGCGGGCCCTGGCCGGCGCCGCTCAGCGCGCCGACACCCAGTGCCAGCACGACCGCCGCCAGACACACGCCGATCCGCCGGCTCCGGAAAACCATGCCTCGCCTCCGCGCCCCCGAGGCTCAGGCTATCGCAGCCCCGCCCGGGACAAAGGGCCAGTCGTGGCGCGCCGCGGCCGACAACTGGCCTCACGCGCGCCGGCCCCGGGGCGCTCGAACTGGCCCTGGACGCTGCGCCACATCCCCGTCAGCATGCCCGGGGGAGGGAAGATGCCTGGCGACGCTCGCCTGACGTGGAGGAAGGTCATGCTCGCCGCCGCCGCCGGCGGTGTCGCCGCGGGCCTGGGCGACTCGCTCCTGGCCTGCGTGCTCTACCGAGCGCCGCTGCCGGCGGTCTACCGCGCGGTGGCGAGCGGCCTGCTGGGCGCGGCGGCCCGCCAGGGGGGCGGCCCCGAGCGCATTGCCAAGATGCATGCCTCCGGGCGCCTGACGGCCCGCGAACGCATCGATCTGCTGCTCGACCAGCGCAGCTTCACCGAACTGGGCGTCTTCGTGACGCACCGCTGCTCCGACTTCGAGATGACCGACAAGAAGATCGCCGGCGACGGCGTCGGGGCCGGCTTCGGCCGGATCGACGGCCGCCTCGTCTA
>JBDIBD010000294.1:0-6423 GCA_039812725.1 Vicinamibacteria bacterium
CTGGCCCGCGCCGCCGGGCCGGTGCGCGTGGACGGGCGCCTCGACGAGCCGGCCTGGGACGGCGCCACGCGCGTCGAGGCGTTCTTCGAGACGGTCTTCGGCGACAACCGCGAGCCCGCGGTGCGCACGCTGGCGCTCGTCATGTACGACGACCGTGCGCTCTACGTGGGGCTGCGCTGCGACGACCCGCGCCCCGACCTGATCCGGGCCCCCTACGTCGAGCGCGACGCGGTCATCGGCACCGACGACAACGTGGCCGTCTTCCTCGACACCCGCAACGACCGGCGCTCCGCCCAGGAGTTCCGGGTCAACCCGCGCGGCATCCAGGCCGACGCGGTCTACAACGACGCCAACGGCAACGAGGACTTCTCGCCCGACTTCTTCTACGACAGCGCCGCGCGCGTCACGGCCCAGGGCTGGGAGGCCGAGCTGCGCATCCCGCTCTCGTCGCTGCGCTACGGTGGCGGCGACCCGCAGAGCTGGGGCCTCATCGTCTGGCGCAACTACCCCCGTGACCGGCGCTACGCCATCTACAGCAGCCCCCAGCCGCGCGGCGCCAACTGCATCATCTGCCGCTCGCGCGAGCTGACCGGCATCACGGGCCTGCCCGCGGCCGGGCACCTGGTGGCGGCCCCCTACGCCTCGGGCCAGGGCGTCAGCCGGCCCCCCGAGCCGGGCCAGCCCCTGGACCCCGCCGAGAAGGACGCCGCGGCCGGCCTCGACGTCAAGTGGACCCCCACGGCCGGCACGGCCCTCGACGCCGCCCTCAACCCGGACTTCTCCCAGATCGAGTCCGACGTGGCCCAGATCACGGCCAACACCCGCTTCGCGCTGTTCTACCCGGAGAAGCGGCCCTTCTTCCTGGAGGGCGTGGACCTGTTCGACACGCCCATCCAGGCCGTCTACACGCGCACGGTCACCTCGCCGCGCTGGGGGGCGCGGGCCACGGGCAAGCGGGGCCCGTCCTCGTACACGCTGCTGCTGACCCAGGACCGCGGCGGCGGCAGCGTGGTGCTGCCCGGCCCGACCGGCTCCTCGTTCGCTCCCCAGGACGACCGCTCGCTGGTGGGGCTGGCGCGCTGGCGGCGCGATCTGGGCGGCTCGTTCTTCGGCCTGCTCTACGCCGGGCGCGAGGTCGAGGACGGCGGGGGCCACAACCGCGTGCTCGGCGCCGACGGCCAGTGGCGCCCCAGCCAGGTCGACACCCTGGCGGCCCAGCTGCTGCTCTCGGACACGCGCGACCCGGCGGCGCCGCAGCCCGACTCGTCGGGGCACGGCCTGCACGCCGAGTGGCAGCACAGCGCCGAGCGCGTCTTCTGGAGCCTGCGCTACCGCGACTTCGGCGAGGGCTTCCGCGACGACCAGGGCTTCGTCCCCCAGGTGGGCTATCGGGGGGCACGCGCCAGCCTGGCCCTGCCGCGCTACCCGCAGGGCTTCTGGAGCTTCCTGCGGCCGGGCCTCACGGCGGAGGCCAAGTGGGACCGCGCCGGCCGTCTGCTCGAGCAGGCCCTGACCGCCGAGCTGATGGGCTTCGGCCGCAAGAACCTGCAGGGCTTCGTCGACCTCGTCAGCGCCCGCACGCGGGTGGGCGAGGCCTTGCTCGACGCCACGGCCCCGGCCTTCGGCCTGCAGGTCGACCCGGGGCGGCGCCTCCCGCGCGTGGGCTTCGACGGCAGCGTGGGAGCGCGCATCGACTACGCGGGCGCGCGCGTGGGCGACGGGGCGGACCTGCGCGTCTTCGCCACCCTGCGCCCGGCCGACCGGCTGACGCTCGAGCTCAACAGCGCCGTGTCGTGGCTCGACCTGCCGGAGGGCCGGCTGTTCACGGCCCAGGTCCAGCGGGCCAAGCTGCAGCTGCACCTCTCGGCGCGCTGCTTCCTGCGGCTGGTGGGCCAGTACGTCGAGACCGAGAACGAGCCGGCCCTCTTCCCGTACCCCGTACCGGCCCGCGAGGCCGGCTTCTCGGGCTCGGCCCTGCTGAGCTACCGCCTGGACTGGCAGACGGCCTTCTACCTCGGCTACGGCGACGAACGCGCGCTCGACCCCGGCGGCAGCCTGGCGGCGGCCGAGCGCCAGCTGTTCGTCAAGCTCTCCTACGCCTGGCAGCGCTGAGGCCTCCGCGACTTGCTGGCCGGAGGCGCCACGGTTGACCACGCCGCTGGCGCCCGCTAACCTCCGGCGCCGTGACCCCGGAGAGGCCCGCGGCGGGTGAGGCGGAGCGCGTGCACCCGTTGAGCGCGCCCCAGCAGGCCGCCGAGCCGCTGCTGCGCCAGCTCGTGCCCGAGGCGCACGATCGCCGCTTCCTGCGCGTGGTGCTCGCCGTCTGGCTGGGGCTGGTGGCGATGAGCGTGGCGGGCGCCCTGCTGCTCGACCCGATCGGCGCCTTCGGCACGGGCCTGGTGCAGCCCCTGGTCTGGCACGACGCCGACCAGAAGGCGGCCCTCTTCCTGGCCCGGGAGCCCAGGCCGCGGCTCCTGGTGCTGGGCTCCTCCCACATGATGAAGATGAGCCCGCGCGTCCTGACCCGCCTCACCGGCCGCCCGGCCTTCAACTTCTCGGTCAGCGCGGCGCGGCCCGAGGACATGCGGGCCATCCTGCGCTTCGCCTTCGCCAACGGCGCGGCCCTGGACCGGGTGCTGATCGGGGTGGACGCCGAGATGCTGCGCAACGACGGCCCCATGGGCCGCGGCCTGGCGACCTCGCACCACCTCAGGCGCTACGCGGCCACCGGCGCGCCTTCGCGGCTGGCCTCGCTGGGCTACGACCTGCTGAGCGGCGACACCGTCCTGCTGGCGCTGCGCTCGCTGCGGGTGCACCTGCTGGAAGGCGGCCAGCCGCCGCGCCAGTTCGCGATCCAGCCCGACGGCTTCGTGGAGTTCCTGCGCTGGGAGGCGGAGGCCGCGCGCGGTGGCGGGCCGCCGGAGCAGAGGCTGAGGGAGAGCATTCGCGACTTCCGGCGCTGGTACGAGTCGTTCGACCGCCTGGACCCGGACCGGGTGGCCGAGCTGCGCGGCCTGCTGGCCGAGGCCCGCGAGCGCGGCGTCCAGGTGGACGCCTGCCTGCCGCCGCTGCACCCGCGCGTGCTGCGGGCCCTCGGGCGGACCGCCCGCTTCCCCCAGCGCCGCAGGGACACGCAGCGGCTGCTGCGCGAGCTGGAGGAGCAGGGGCTGCTGCGGCTGCACGCCCTGGACGGGCTGCAGGGCCAAGGCGGCGACGCGGACGGCTTCTACGACGGCGAGCACATGGACGAGGCCAGCTCCACCCGCCTGCTCGAGCGGGTCTACGGGCCGGACACGCGGCGTGCTGTTCAATAGCTACGTCTTCGTCTTCGCCTTCCTGCCCCTGGTGCTCGCGGGCTGGTGGGGCATCCGCTCCCCGAGCGGGCGGCTGGTGTTCCTGACCCTGGCCAGCTACCTGTTCTACGGCTGGTGGGACTGGCGCTTCGTGCCGCTCATGATCGTCTCGTCCTCCGCCGACCTGGTGGCGGGCGCGGCCGTGGCGCGGGCCGCCACCCCGTCGCGCAAGCGCCTCTGGCTGGCCGGGCTGCTGGTCTTCAACCTGGGCCTGCTGGGCTTCTTCAAGTACTACGACTTCCTGGCAGGCAACCTGAACGCGCTCGCGGGCCTGCTGGGCGCCGCCTGGCGGCTGCCGCTGCTCGACGTGGTCCTGCCGATCGGCATCTCCTTCTACACCTTCAACTCGATCAGCTACACCATCGACATCTACCGCAACCACATCCGGCCCACGCGCAGCGTGCTGGCCTTCTCGGCCTTCGTGGCCATGTTCCCGCACCTGGTGGCGGGGCCCATCATCCGCTACGCGGACATGGACGAGCAGTTCGCCAACCTGCCCCGGCGTCCGCCGCCCGCCTACCTGGCCCTGGGGGCCTGGTTCCTGGTGCTGGGCATGGTGAAGAAGGTGCTGGTGGCCGACCCGATCGCGGCCAGCTTCGTGACCCCGCTGTTCGGCGCGGCCGACGGCCTGCGGCTGGTAGGCGCCTGGCTCGCCACGCTGGCCTACACCGCTCAGATCTACTTCGACTTCTCGGGCTACAGCGACATGGCGGTCGGCCTGGCCTTCCTGCTGGGCCTGCGGTTCCCCCAGAACTTCCACTCGCCCTACCAGGCCGAGAGCATCGCGGAGTTCTGGCGGCGCTGGCACATGTCCCTGTCCTTCTGGCTGCGCGACTACCTGTTCATCCCGCTGGGCGGCTCGCGGGGCGGCCGGCTGGCCACGCTGCGGAACCTGGCCATCACCATGTTCCTGGGCGGGCTGTGGCACGGGGCCGCCTGGACCTTCGTGGTCTGGGGCCTCTACCACGGCGCGCTGCTCGCGATCCACGCGCTCCTCCGGCCGCTGACCTGGCTGCCGCGGGCCCGGCCGGTGAGCGTCGCGGTCACCTTCCTCTCGGTGGTGATCGGCTGGGTTTTCTTCCGCTCGGCGACCCTGCCGCAGGCCTTGGGCCTGCTCGGGGCGCTCGCGGGCCGGCGGGGCATCGAGGGCAGCGCCGCCCTGGGCGACCTGCTCAGTCCCGCGCCGCTGGGGCTCCTGCTGGGCGCGCTGGTGGTGGCCTGGGCGGCGCCCAACACCTGGCAGATCCGCCATCCCCGCGGGCCGCTCGCCGCCGTGGCCCTGGGCCTGCTCTTCTTCCTGTGCGTGCTACGGTTCGCCCAGGAGAGCCCGTTCCTGTACTTCCAGTTCTGAGGCGGCGCCGCCGCCCGCCTCGCCCGCGGGCGCGAGGTGCGCTAATCTCCCCTCGGCGACCAGCATGACGCCTCAGCCCGCCTTCCCCGCCCCGCCTCCCGTCGGCGACGACGCCGGCTGGGACGCTCCCGACCACCGCCGGCTGATCGGCGAGAGCTTCTACGTCTACACCCGCGTGCGCCGGCTGGTGGCCGTGGCCATGCTGGCGGCGGCGGTCTTCGCCCGCTTCGCGCTCGACCTGCGGGCCGTCGACGTGGAGCGCTTCGCCCTCCTGGCGGCCGCGATCCTGCTCTACAACCTGGTGGCCTGGGTCTTCCTGCGCCGCTTCCACGACGTGGAGGTCACGCCCCAGGCCTTCCCGCTGCTGCTGGCGGTCAGCTACGCGGCGGTGGCGCTCGACTTCCTGGCCCTCACCGCGGCGGTCTGGCTGGTGGGCGGCGCACGCTCGCCCTTCACGGCCTTCTACCTGCTGCACGTGTGCGTCTGCTGCATCCTGCTCTCGCGCCGCGCGGCCCTGGCGCTGACCGGGCTGGCCTGCGCGCTGCTGGCGGGCCTGGTGCTGGCCGAGTGGACGGGCTGGGCGCGGCCGCCCCTGGCCGAGGGGACGGTGGCCGGCGTGGGCCCGCTGGGCGGGCTCTACGCCCTGACCCTGGCGCTGGTGCACGGCACGCTGTTCTGGCTCAGCGCGGTGCTGCTGCTGGGCCTGACGCGCTCGCTGCGCAGCGTCGAGCAGCGCATCCGCCTGGCCAACGGCGAGCTGCTGCGGCTGTCGCAGCAGCGCCGCGACTTCCTGCACATCGCCTCGCACAACCTGCAGGCGCCGCTGGGGGCCGTGACCATGTTCCTGGAGAACATGCGCGCCGGCCTGGCGGGCGAGACCAGCGAGCGCCAGCGCGACTGGCTCGACCGCAGCCTGCGCCGGCTGGGGGACATGTCGGAGTTCATGACCGGCATCCAGACCCTGGCCACGCTCGAGACCGACATCATCAAGACCCAGTTCGGCCGAGTGGACCTGGCCGAGCTGGCGCGGCAGGTGGTGGACGAGTACGCCGACGTGGCCGCCGCGCGCCGGCACGAGCTGACCCTCGAGGTGCCCGACCCGCCGCCGCCGGTGGTGGGCCACCCGCGCTTGCTGCACGAGGCGCTGGTCAACTACCTCACCAACGCCGTCAAGTACACGCCCGAGGGCGGGCACGTGGCGGTGCGGGTGCTGAGCCGGGACGGCGTGGTGCGGGTGGAGGTGGCCGACGACGGCCCCGGCATCGCCCCCGCCGACCAGGAGCGCCTGTTCCAGGAGTTCGTGCGGCTGCAGAGCCCGGCTTCGCCCGGCCCGGGCGCCAAGGGCAGCGGCCTGGGGCTCTCGATCGTCAAGCGCATCGCCCTGGCCCACGGTGGCTGCGTCTCCGTGGAGAGCGAGCCGGGCCGCGGCAGCACCTTCGTGCTGGAGCTGCCGGCCTTGCGGGAGTGAGCATGCCCCGCCCCGCCCCCTCCATCCGCACCGTGCTGGTGGCCGGCACGCTGGCGGTGGCCCTGGTGCCGCCGGCGCTGCTCGGCGCGGTGGGCGTGGCCAGCCTGGCCCGGGCCGTGCGCGCGGAGGCCCTCTCGCGCGTCTCGCAGGACCTCGAGGTGGTGCGGGCCGGCTACGACGACCAGCTCGGCCACCTGGCCGCGGCCCTGGAGGTCGCCGCCGCGCGGCCCGATCGCTGGCGCGAGCACCCG
>JBDIBD010000295.1:0-6396 GCA_039812725.1 Vicinamibacteria bacterium
GCCTGCTCTCGCACCTGTCCGGGCGGCGGCTGGCCGGACGCGAGCTGGCCTGCGGCCGCGGGCCGCTCGAGCCCTGCCGCTTCGTGGTCGCCACCGAGGCGCGCCTGCAGCGGCTGCTGGCGCCGGTCGACGGCTCGCCCGACGCCGACCTGCTGGTGGCCCTGGGCCTGCGCCCGCTGGCGACGCCGTGAGCACGGGGACGCCGTCCGGGCCCGCCCGCCAGCCGGCCGGCCCGACGGCCGACGTGCTCGACCGCGTGGCCTGGGACTACGACCCGGAGGACGACCTGCTCTCGCCCCTCGTGACCACCGAACGGTACTTCCGCGACTTTCCCTGGGACCGGGAGCACGAGGCGTGAGCCCGTGCGACTGCGAGCTCCTGCCGGACGTGCCCGACGCCGGGCGGCTGTGGCTGGCGGCGCCGCTCGGCCACACGCAGGCCCGGCTCCGGGCCTTCCTGGGCGAGCGCGGCCTGGCTCCCGACGAGTCCCTGGCGGGGCTCATCGCCGTGGACCTGCCGCCCGGCCGGCTGCGGCGGCTGGGCGTCGAGCTGGTGGGGGCCTTCACGGCGCCCGAGCTCGGCGGCTCGCGCTGCCTGCTGCTCCCGCCCGGCGCGCTCCCCCAGCCGGCGGACCTGGCCCGCACCCAGTCGCTGGCCGCCCTGCTGGCCCGCAGCCAGGGGGCCTGGCTGATCGAGATGCTGCGCGCCGGCCGCCTGACCACCTTCTTCCAGCCCATCGTGCGCACCGACGACCCGCGCCAGGTGCACGCTCACGAGTGCCTGCTGCGGGGCCGCGACGAGGACGGCTCGCTGGTTGGCGCCGGCGAGATCCTGCGCGTCGCGCGCGAGGCCGAGCTGCTCTTCCCGGTGGACCGGGCAGCGCGCCTGGCCGCGATCCGCAGCGTCGTCGAGCACGGGCCCACGGGCCTGGTGTTCCTCAACTTCTCGCCGAGCGCGATCTACGACCCGGCCTACTGCCTGCGCACGACGGTGAGCGCCGTCGAGGCCAGCGGCCTGGCGCCGGAGCGCGTGGTCTTCGAGGTCAACGAGGCCGACCAGGTCAGCGACCTCTCGCACCTGCTGGGCATCGCGCGCTACTACCGCCAGCGCGGCTTCCGCCTCGCCCTCGACGACCTGGGCGCCGGCTACGCCTCGCTCGACCTGCTGGCGCGCCTGCAGCCCGAGTACGTCAAGGTCGACATGGGCCTGACCCGCGGCGTGGACCACGACCCGTGGCGCGGCCGGGTGCTCGGCCGGCTGCTCGAGCTGGCGCGCGAGCTGCGCGTGCACAGCGTGGTCGAGGGAGTCGAGACCGAGGCCGAGTGGCGCTGGGCCCGCGACCACGGCGCCGACTTCTGCCAGGGCTTCCTCTTCGCCCGCCCGGCCCCCGAGCCTCCGCCCGTGCAGGTGCCCGCCAGCGCGGCCTAGGTTCGGCCTCGGGCGCCCCCGGCGACCGGCCTACCGGTAGCGGCGCCGCACGGCCTCCGGCGGCGTGGTGTCGACCTGGTCGATCCACTCCCACGGGCCGGGCGGCTGCCCGAGCGTGGTCGTGCCCGCGGGCGAGTACAGCCAGCGCTGCAGCCGCTCGCCGAAGTCGAGCCCGCGGTCCTGCCGCAGGAAGCCGGCGAAGTCCAGGGTCGTGAAGGGCGCGAAGGAGCGCTGCTGGTGCACCTGCCGCAACCAGGCCACGGCCGCGTCCCGGCTGCCCAGGTCCCGGGCGATGGCCTGGACCACCTGCGCCCCCTCCTGGTAGGCGCGGCGGTCGAAGCCCACGCCGATGGGCGAGCGGGCCGAGACGATGTCGGAGCGGAAAGAATCCTCGATGGGCGCGAAGGCGGGGTCCTTCGACAGCTCGTACCACATGTTGACGGCCTCATCGAGCCACGAGTCGCGGTAGGTGCGCATCACGGTGCTGCAGCCCCAGTACATGTGGAAGACCTCGTGCTGCAGGGCCCGCAGCGAGGTGATGCTGCCGCCGTAGTACTCCATGCCGCCGCCCGTGGGGGTGAGCACCAGGCTCAGCCCGCGCGGCATCGGGAAGGGGCCCATGGCGGCGTCCAGCTCCGGCAGCCAGCCCTCGAGCTGGGCGAAGGCCTCGGCCGCGGTCGGGCCGCCCGCCGGCGACAGCACGCGCACGTCCACGCCGGCGATCCGGCGCTCCGCGACGGTCGCGTCGGCGGCCGGGGCCAGGAAGAACAGCAGCGTGTACGAGGCCACCTCGCGCTCGCTGTCCAGGCGCCACTCCTGGGCGTCGGTGGCGCCCGTGCGCTCGAAGAGCGCCGAGCCCACTCCCACGTAGGGCCGGGTCGAGTGCACGCGCACGGTGATCACGTGGCGGGCCAGCTCGTGGGGCGTGTTGAGGGTCGGCCACAGGGCCTCGTTGCCCTGCCCGGCCAGGTCGTTGACGTCGGTGAAGAAGCGCCCGAAGGCGTCGGTGAAGGGCGGCCGGTAGGCCATCTCGAGCACGTGCTCGCCGCCGTCCGTCAGCTCGCGCTCCACCTCGATGGCGCGCTCGCTGGAGCCCTCGAAGACCACCACGCGCGCGTCGGCCGGGTTGCTGCCCGTGAGGGGCTGGCCGTCGAGCGCGCCGCGCCAGTCGCCGCCCGTGGCCGGGTCGAGGTGCACCAGCGGGCGCGTCTGCCCCGGCCGCATGCGGAACGCCAGCCGCGCGCGGCCGTCCACCCGGCGCTCGTCGGGGTACACGTCGAGGGTGGCCTGCACCTCGCGAATGTCGATGCGGAAGGCCGCGTCGAGCAGGGCGTTCTCGTCGCCCGCGGGCAGGGAGACGGTCGAGGGCGTGGCGGCGGCGGCGGGCAGCGTCGCGGTGGGGCCGGGAGCGCCGCTGCCGGAGCCGCAGCCGGTAGCCAGCAGGGCGAGCGCCGAGGCGACCGTCCAGCGGCCCTTGACCATGTCCCATGCTAGTCCGGCGCCCGGGGGCCGTCGAGACCACAGACAGAGGAACGAGTATTGACTTTGTTCAGTACGCATTGCGATACTCCCGTCAACCCCTGCAAGCCGTTCGGCCACCCGACCCGGAGGAGCTCTGATGCGCGCGTCTCACAGCGGTACACCCGCACGTATCGCCGTCCTGGCCCTCCTCGGCCTGGGTGGTTGCCATCACACGATCCGCGGCGTCTGCGTCCCCCCGGTCGGGACGCCGGCGGCGGCGGTCCAGATGGACCCGACCTGGGACGCCCTGGATCCGAACGGCCTCCCGCTGGCACCCCGCTGGAACGTCCAGTCGGCTGTAGGAGATGGCGCCTTGTGCCTGCCCGACCCGGAGAGCGAGGTCGTGTGCTCCGGCTTCCCCAAGGCCGACAACGGGATTCCCAAGGGGCGGCCGCAGTGCACCGCAACCGCCAGGGCGGAGGCGCCGCTCGAGGACGTCGTGCACGGCGTGGTGTGCAACACCGGGCGCGGTCTCACGCGCTTCGCGGGGCACCTGAACTTCCTGCCGGCCACGTACGTCGGCTTCATCTACTACCAGGGCCACTCGTTCCCAGACGACGATCTCGACTTCGAGCTGCTCCCGATCGTGCGCCAGGCCGACGGCTGGGTTCTGAAGCGGACCGGCCTGACGGCCAACCGCCCCCTCGACCCGGGGCTCGAGAAGCGGACCGAGATCCTGTCCGGCCTGTCCGGCAAGGGCCTCGACCACGTCCTGCACGTCGAGGCCAAAGCGGGCGAGACCCTCGAGCGCTTCGACCGGCCCGGGTGGCAGAAGCTGCTCGGGGGCGGTGCCGCGCAGCGGCGGAGCAACGTGGCCGGCCTGCCCGCGGTGGCGACCGGGCTCCTGGGCCTGGACGCCGAGCACGGCGCCTTCAGCGAGCTGCACCCGGCCCACGCCCTCGCCATCCAGACGGCGTGCGACCAGACGAGCGAGACCTGGCAGGTCTTCGTGCGCACGGCCGGCAACCAGGGCTGGTGCAGCCAGTGGGATCTGCCCCACTTTCTCGACCCGCCCCTCCTCACCTTCGCGATCGCCTTGCCGACCTCCGGTACGGTCACGCGAGCCGGGATAGCGTCGTCTGACCTTCAGGCGAGCCTGCCCGGCGTGACGGGCCCGGCGCTGAGCCTGGAGCAGGGATCCCTCGTGCTGCGCTTCCGCTGGCCCGAGGAGGCCCGCGAAGACCCGCGCGCCCTCCTGCACGGAGAGGTCAGGATCGCGCGCGCCGGCGGGGCCTGCCTCGACCTGGGCCGGGTCATCGAAGCCTCGCCGTCCGTTCCCAACCGGTCCCGAAAGGCCGCTCCACGCAAGGACGCCGCCGCCGAGGGCCTGCTCCTCGAGATGCTCGGGCCTCGGGCCGCCGCCCAGGCCGAAGCGCTCCCCCACGACAAGGAGCGCTCGTATCCGCTGGCCGCTCCCGCAGCCGGCGACTTCCTGTTCGCACCTCCCCCATCGCCGGGCGAGGGCGCGCCGTGCCCCGGCGGGGCGGGCCAGTGCGTGGACGCGCTCAGGGCGCGCGTGGCCGACCGGTTTCCGGTGCGAGACGCCGGGAAGCAAGCCCCGACGCGGGAGGACGAGCGGCTGTGCGGCACACTGGCGGACTCGAAGGCCGAGGCGGCCTCGGACCCCGGGCGCGCTCGACAGGTGCAACGGGCCTGCCAGGAGTGGCTGCGCACGCATCAGTAGGACCGGCGTGCGGTGCCTGCGGGTCGCGGGACCGCACGCTCGCCGCTTCGAACCCGAGGGAGGGAGCCATGCGGTTGGTGTCGTCGTCGCTCCTCGCGTTGGCGGTCCTTGCGCAGGTGGTGCACGCGGAGGAGAAGACCGTGCTCGTCACGCCTTCCGCCGGGGCCCGTGGCAGCGAGATCGACCGTATGCTGCGGGGCATGGGCCGCAAGGACGCCGAGCTGGGCAACGGCAAGCAGGTCTGGATCCTGACCGCCGAGCCGGACGAGGAACAGCGAACCCTGGAGGATCTGCGCCGGAGGAAGCTCGTGCAGTCGGTCGAGACGCTGGGCTGGGACGTCCGCAGGCCCCTCGACGGTCTTCCCGAGCTGGACCTGACCCCGGAGCAGGAAGAGCAGGTCAGGGTCCTGCGGGCGCTGCCGACGAGCTCGGCCGTGCGGGTCTTCCGCCTCCCGTCCCCCCAGGTCGCGTCCGAGGTCCTGCGCTACGGGTTGGTGGGCGACGCTGCGAAGACCACCCTGCAGCTGACGCTCGACGAGGGCGCTCCCGCGGCCTTCGCCCGTCGCGACGTGCGGCCGAAGGGGGAGTCGTTCTCCTGGAAGGGACTGGCTCCCGACGGCAGCGCCGACGCCACGCTGGTCGTCACGCCCCGCGGCATCACGGGCACCGTCATCCAGGGGAAACAGCTCTACTCCATCCGCCCTCTGGGAGCAGGGTTGCACGCCGTCGTCAGGGTCGAGACTCGCGGGCTGCCGGCCGACGAGCCGCCCTCCTGGCGGCCCGGCGTGGAGGAGGCGCACGACGCGCCACCGGCGCCCTCGCCCGAGTGCGCCGACAAGGAGCGGCGACTCGACGTGGTGGTGGCGTACACGGCGCGTGCGGCCCGCGAGGCCGGGGACATCGAGGGCCTGATCCAGCTGGTCGAGCGCGAGACCAACGACGCCTTCGAGGCCAGCGGCGTCGAGGGTCGTGTGCGGATCGTCGCCGCCCGGCCCGTGCCCTACGAGGAATCGGGCCAGGTCGACACGGACCTGGCCGCCTTGCGCCAGCAGCCGGCCCTGGCTGCGGTTCGCCAAGAGGTCGCGCGCCTCGGCGCCGACGTCGGCGTGCTCCTCACGGGGCGCTCCGACTACTGCGGCGTGGCGAGCGGGGTCCCGGCCCGGAGCGGGAACGACGCGTTCGCCGTGGTGGCCCAGGGCTGCGCCGCGGGGAACTACTCCTTCGGCCACGAGCTCGGCCATCTTCTCGGTGCGCGTCACGACCCCTGCACCGACGCGACCCGGTCGCCCTTCCCTTTCGGCCACGGCTATCTCCTGGCGGACAACCAAGGACGGACGATCATGGGCTACGGGTCGTGCTGCGGGAGCTGCCTGCGGCTTCCCTTGTGGGCCAACGCCAGCCTCAAGCGTGGCGGGGTGGCGCTGGGGGACGCCACCTGCTGCGACGACCACCGCGCGCTCAACCTGAGCTTCCCGCGCGTGGCGGCGTTCGGCTGTCCTGCAGGGCGCTGAGTTGGCCCGCCCACGGTCGGTCCCTGCACGCGTCGCAGCCCAAGCGCTCCTGGCCACGCTGTCGGCAGGGGCGGCGGAGCTCCCGCCGGCGCCGGGCGCCCTGGCCCGCGAGGCCAGCGTCTGCAGCCGGCGCTGCGCCGGGCTGGAGGCGGTCGAGGTCGCCGAGCCGGGCCTGAGCCAGCGCGAGGCCACGGCCCTGGGGCTCGCCCTGGGGTTCGGCCTCGGGCTGGCCCTGGGCGACGGCGGAGACGG
>JBDIBD010000296.1:0-6391 GCA_039812725.1 Vicinamibacteria bacterium
CGGCCTGCGCCTGGTGGCGCGCAGCCCGCTGGCGCCCGCGGGCGGCCCCGCCCTGCCCGACCTGCTGGGCCAGCCGCCGCTGTTCGAGCTGCTGTACCCCGCCCGCCGGGCCACGCCCGCCCGGCCGCGGTAGAATGGCCTGCTATGTTCACCGGGATCGTCGAGGAGACCGGCAGCGTGGTGGCCGTCGAGACCCGCGCCGACATCGTGTCCGTGCGGGTCAGGGCCGAGCGCGTGCTGCCGGACCTGCCCCAGGGCGGCTCGCTGGCCGTGGACGGCTGCTGCCTGACCGCCGTGCGCCGCGAGGGCGACGTGCTGACCTTCGAGCTGACCCCCGAGACCATGCGCCGCACCGCCTTCGGGGCCCGGCTGCGCGCCGGGGCGCGGGTCAACCTGGAGCGGCCGCTCAAGGCCGACGGGCGCTTCGACGGCCACATCGTGCAGGGGCACGTGGACGGGGTCGGGCGGGTGGTCGAGCTGCGCCGGCTGGGCGAGTCGGCGGAGCTGCTGATCGAGGCCCCGGCCGAGCTGGAGCGCTACCTGGTGCTGAAGGGCTCGGTCTCGGTCGACGGCGTCTCGCTGACCGTGGCGGCGCTCGAGGGCCGGGTCTTCACGATCGCCCTCATCCCCTACACCCTCGACGTCACCTCGCTGGGCCAGCGCGTCCCCGGCGACCCGGTCAACCTGGAGGCCGACGTGATCGCCAAGTACGTCGAGCGCCTGCTCCTGCCGCACCGGGCGGCCTGAGGCCGGCATGGCCCTCTCCACGATCCCCGAGGCCCTCGAGGAGCTGCGTCGCGGCCACCTGGTGGTGGTGGTCGACGACGAGGACCGCGAGAACGAGGGCGACCTGACGGTGGCGGCCGAGAAGGTCACGCCCGAGGTCATCAACTTCATGGCCCGGCACGGGCGCGGGCTGATCTGCCTGCCCATGACCGGCGAGCGCCTGGACGAGCTGCGCATCCCGCTGATGGTGCAGGACGACGAGAACAGCGCCCGCCTGCGCACGGCCATGTGCGTGCCGATCGGCGCGCGCCAGGGGACCACCACCGGCATCTCGGCCGCGGACCGGGCCCGTACGGTGCAGGCCGCCATCGACCCGGCCACCAAGCCCAGCGACCTCTCGCGCCCGGGCCACATCGTGCCGCTGCGGGCCCAGGCCGGGGGCGTGCTGGTGCGCGCGGGCCACACCGAGGCGGCCGTGGACCTGGCGCGCCTGGCCGGGCTCTACCCGGCCGGCGTGATCTGCGAGATCATGGACGACGACGGCACCATGGCGCGCCTGCCGCGCCTGCTGCGCTTCGCGGCCGAGCACGGCCTGCGCGTCATCAGCATCAAGGACCTGATCCAGCACCGCATGCGCACCGAGCGCCTGGTGCGCCAGGTGGCGGAGGCCCAGCTGCCCACCCGCCACGGCCAGTTCCGCATCCACGCCTGGGGCAGCTCGCTCGACGCCCAGCACCACGTGGCCCTGGTGATGGGCGACGTGCGCTCGAAAGAGCCGGTGCTGGTGCGCGTGCACTCCGAGTGCCTGACGGGCGACATCTTCGGCTCGACCCGCTGCGACTGCGGCGACCAGCTCGACCGGGCCCTGGCCCTGATCGCGGCCGAGGGTCGCGGGGTGCTGCTGTACCTGCGTCAGGAGGGGCGCGGCATCGGCCTGGCGCACAAGATCATGGCCTACCAGCTGCAGGACCAGGGCAAGGACACGGTCGAGGCCAACGAGGCCCTGGGCTTCCAGCCCGACCAGCGCGACTACGGCATCGGGGCCCAGATCCTGGCCGAGCTGGGCCTCTCCAAGATCCGGCTGATGACCAACAACCCGCGCAAGTTCGTGGGGCTCGAGGGCTACGGGCTCGAGATCGTGGAGCGCGTGCCGCTCGAGATCGCGCCCTCCTCGGAGGCCGGCTTCCGCTACCTGCGGGCCAAGAAGGAAAAGCTCGGCCACCTGCTGCGCGGGGTCTAGCGTGATCCAGGAGTTCCTGCGCGAGGTCGAGCTGTTCCGTGCGCTCGACGACGAGGAGCTGGCCGAGGTGCTGATGGCCGGGCGCGTGCGGCGCTTCCCGGCCGAGGCGCGGGTGCTCTGCGAGGGCGGCCCGGGCGGCCAGCTCATGGTCGTCCACCGGGGCCAGGTGCGGGTCAGCCGGCAGATCCCCGGCTTCGGCGAGGAGGCCCTGGTGATCCTGGGCCCCGGCGAGTTCGTGGGCGAGGTCTCGTTCCTCGACGGCGGCAAGGTCTCGGCCGACGTGGTCGCCCACGAGGACTGCGAGCTGTGGGTCATCCCGCACGCCGAGGTCGAGGCCCTGATGCTGCGCCGGCCGGCCCTGGCGGCCAAGTTCCTGTGGGCCTTCGCCCGCACGCTGGCGGGCCGGCTGCGCCAGACCGACGGCCGGCTGGTGAGCCTGGTGGCCCTCGCCGCCCGCCGCTAAACCTCTCCAGGCGTAAGCTTTGACACAGGCATTGCAGGTTCGGTAGAATCCCGCTTTGCCTCTCGGTCGGGAGGCGTCAGGGGGCGGTCCGTCTGCGCGCGGACCGTGATCATCTCCGTGTTCGAGTCGCTCAGCCAAAAGCTGCAGGGGGTCTTCAGGTCGCTGCGCGGCCAGGGAGTCCTGTCGGAGGCCCACGTCGAGGCCGCCCTGCGCGAGATCCGCGTGGCCCTGCTCGAGGCCGACGTCCACTTCCGGGTGGTCAAGCAGTTCCTCGAGAAGGTGCGCGCGCGGGCGGTCGGCCAGGACGTGCTCAGGAGCCTCAGCCCCGACCAGGCCGTGCTGCGCGTGGTGCGCGACGAGATGGTCGAGCTGCTGGGCGGCAGCGCGCCGCCGCGGCTGCAGCTCTCCTCGCGCATCCCCGCGGTGGTGCTGATGACGGGCCTGCAGGGCTCGGGCAAGACCACCTCGACCGCCAAGCTGGCGCGCTGGCTGAAGAAGGGCGGGCACCACCCGCTGATGGTCTCGACCGACGTCTACCGCCCGGCCGCCCGCGAGCAGCTCTCGACGCTGGGCCGCCAGATGGGCCTGCCGGTGCACTTCCCCGAGGCCCTGGGCGAGCCGCTGGCGATCCTGCGCTCGGCCCTGCAGGAGGCCCGCTCGATCGGCCACGACGTGCTGCTGGTCGACACGGCCGGGCGCCTGCACGTCGACGACGAGCTGATGGTCGAGCTGGCCGAGCTGAAGGCCCTGGGCGAGCCGACCGAGACGCTCTACGTGGCCGACGCCATGACCGGCCAGGACGCCGTGCGCAGCGCCGAGGAGTTCCAGCGCCGCATCGGCGTGACGGGCCTGGTGCTCACCAAGCTGGACGGCGACGCCCGCGGCGGCGCGGCCCTCTCGGCCGCGGCCGTGACGGGCTGCCCGGTCAAGTTCGCCGGCCTGGGCGAGCGCGTCGAGGAGTTCGAGCCCTTCCAGCCCGAGCGCATGGTCGGGCGCATCCTGGGCATGGGCGACGTGCTGGGCCTGATCGAGAAGGTCGAGGGGGCCCTCGACCGCCAGCAGGCCGAGGAGCTGGCCCGCAAGCTGCGCCGCTCCGAGTTCACCCTGGAGGACTACCGCGACCAGCTGCGGCAGGTCTTCAAGATGGGCCCGCTCGACCAGGTGCTCGCGATGATCCCCGGGCTGGGCGGCCAGGTGAAGGACGTCGACACCGCCGCCGGGGAGAAGGAGATGCGCCGGGCCGTGGCCATCATCGACTCGATGACCCCGCACGAGCGCCGCGACCACTCCGTCATCAACGGCAGCCGCCGCAAGCGCATCGCGCGCGGCAGCGGCACGGCCGTGGAGGACGTCAACCGCCTGCTCAAGCAGTACGCGCAGGCCCGCAAGCTCATGAAGTCCCTGGGCGGCGGCGGCCCCAAGGCGCTCCAGCGCATGGCCGCCCGGCTGCCCCAGTTCCGCTAAAGCAAGAGGAAGGATTCGACACATGCTGGCCATTCGGCTCCGTAGGACGGGAACCACCAAGCGGCCGTACTACCGCGTGGTGGTGGCGGACTCGCGCGCCTGGCGCGACGGGCGCTTCGTGGAGGTGCTGGGCCACTACGACCCGCGCCAGGACCCGCCGGTGATCACGATGGACCTGGGCCGCGCCGAGGAGTGGATCAAGAAGGGCGCCCAGCCTTCCCAGACCGTGGCCAGCCTGCTGGCGCGCGCCCGCAAGGCCGCCCCGGCTCCGGCCCCGGCCGCCGCCGAGTAGCCGCCGGCGTGAGCGCCCTGCTCGAGGCCCTGGTGCGCGGGCTCGTGCGCGAGCCCGGACGCGTGCGCGTGACCGAGCGCCGCGAGGGGGCCGAGCTCTGCCTCGAGGTGAGCGTGGCCACGGACGACCGCGGGCGCGTGATCGGGCGCCAGGGCCACACCGTCGAGGCCCTCCGCACGCTGTTCGGGGCGCTGGCCCGGGCGCGCGGCGAGACCTGCCGGGTGGAGGTGCTCGAGTGAGCCTCCCGGCCTTCGCCGACATGGTCACGATCGGCGTGATCGTCAAGCCCCAGGGCCGCCACGGCGAGGTGGCGGTCCTGCCGTTGACCGACCGGGAGCGGCGCTTCCCGGAGCTGCGGCAGGCCTGCCTGCCCGGCCCGGGCGGCGCCGCGCGCGAGGTGCGGGTGGCCTCGGCCTGGCCCCACCAGGGGCGCTGGGTGCTGAAGCTCGAGGGCGTCGACTCGATCGACGAGGCCGAGCGCCTGCGCGGCCTCGAGCTGCGCATCGCCGAGGAGCAGCTCGAGCCCCTGCCCGAGGGCTCCTACTACCACCACCAGCTGATCGGCCTCGAGGTGACGGACGGCGACCGGCCGCTGGGCCGCGTGGCCGAGCTGCTCGAGACCGGCGCGGCGCCCGTGCTGGTGGTGCGCGGCCCGCAGGGCGAGACGTTGCTGCCGCTGGCCGAGAGCTTCGTCCGGCGCGTGGACCTGGCCGCCGGCCGGCTGCTGGTGGAGGTGCCCGGGAGCGTGGGCGCCGAGCGCGCGGGGGGGAGGTAGCCCCTTGCTGCGCGTCGACGTCGTGACCATCTTCCCGCGCATGCTCGAGGCGCCCCTGGCCGAGGGCATCGTGCGCCGGGCTTGCGACAAGGGGCTCTGCAGCCTGCACGTGCACGACCTGCGCGAGCAGACCAGCGACCGCCACCGCAGCGTCGACGACAAGGCCTTCGGCGGCGGCCCCGGGATGGTCATGAAGGTCGAGCCCTTCGCGCGCCAGCTCGAGCTGCTCTTCCCGGAGGGCCGCGGCCCCACGGAGGCGGTGGTGCTGCTGTCGCCCCGCGGCCGGCGCTTCGACCAGCGCCTGGCCGAGGAGCTGGCCGGGCTCACGCGGCTGGTGCTGTTGTGCGGCCGCTACGAGGGCGTGGACGAGCGCGTGCGCGAGGCGCTCTGCACCCACGAGGTCAGCCTGGGGGACTTCGTGCTGACCGGCGGGGAGACGGCCGCCCTGGCCGTGGTCGAGGCCTGCGTGCGACTGCTGCCGGGGGCCCTGGGCGACGACGAGTCGGCTGCCTGCGACTCCTTCGCCGACGGCCTCCTGGACCACCCCCACTACACGCGGCCGGCGGAGTTCCGCGGGCTGCGCGTCCCCGAGGTGCTGCTGTCGGGCGACCACGGGAAGGTGCGGCGCTGGCGCCGCAAGCAGGCCCTGCAGGCCACCCTGGAGCGCCGCCCGGAGC
Organism: Vicinamibacteria bacterium; assembly: GCA_039812725.1. Classification (GTDB taxonomy): domain Bacteria; phylum Acidobacteriota; class Vicinamibacteria; order Fen-336; family Fen-336; genus JBDIBD01. Next base: position 5,638 of record JBDIBD010000296.1, read on the forward strand.
TGCTGGCCGGGGCGCGCCTCTCGCGGGAGGACCGCGAGCTGCTGGACGAGATCGAGGCCGAGGCGGCCCGCCTGGCGGACGCCTGCTGAGGCCCCTTGAGGACTCAAGCAAAGAGGAACGGGAGATCATGAAGGCGATCCAAGACGTCGAAGCCGCGGACCTGAAGAAGAGCCTGCCGCGCCTGACCTCCGGCGACACCGTGCGCGTGCACGTGCGGGTCAAGGAGACCACCATCAAGGAAGAGAAGGGCAAGAAGACCAAGGAGACCGAGCGCGAGCGCGTGCAGGTCTTCGAGGGCGTGGTCATCGGCCTGCGGGGCAGCGGCACGCGCCGCACGGTGACGGTGCGCAAGGTCTCGTTCGGGACCGGCGTCGAGCGCATCTTCCCGGTGCACGCCCCCACGATCGAGAAGATCGAGGTGGTCAAGCACGCCCACGTGCGGCGCGCCAAGCTCTACTACCTGCGCGAGCTGAAGGGCAAGGCCAGCCGCATGCGCGAGCGCCGCGAGGCCGTGGCCGAGTAGGCCCCGGTGGGCCGCGCGCCCGAGGGCCGTCGCCGGCCCCTGGTCCACGAGGGCCGGGAGCTGCGCTGCGACAGCCGCTTCGAGCGCGCGGCGGCGCGCGCCGGCCAGCGCCTGGTGGCCGGCGTCGACGAGGTCGGGCGCGGGGCCTTGTGCGGCCCCGTGCTGGCCTGCGCGGTGGTGCTGGGCCCCGCCGAGACGGCGGGGCTCGACGACTCCAAGCGCCTGACCCGC
>JBDIBD010000297.1:0-6390 GCA_039812725.1 Vicinamibacteria bacterium
GGTAGTTGCTGTAGTCGCGCGAGCCTTGCGAGCCCTCCGTGCGCGCGCGCGAGTCGCGGTTGAGCTGGTCCATGGTGCTGGCGTCGAGCCGTCCGCCGCTGCCGGCGGGAACGGCCGGGCCCGTGGCCGCGCCGGTGGTCCCGGTGGTGGTGCGCCCGGTCGTGCCGGCGGCCGTCCCGCGGTCGCGCGCGGTGCCCTGTGGCGTGGGCCGGTTCGCGTCGCTCCACGAGCCGTTGTCGTACTTCTGCCACGAGCCGCCCTCGTTGCGGTAGACGTTGCCGTCGCGGCCGGCGTAGACGTCGCCGCTGCGGGTCCGCACCGCGGCCGCGTCGGAGCCGGGGCCGCGGTGGCTGACGGCCGCCCCGCCGCTGTCGGTGCGGGTCACGCGGGTGGTGTCGCCCGTGGCGCGGTTGGTGTAGCGCGAGGTGGTGGCCCACTGGTCGCCGCGCTGCACCGAGGTGGTGCCCCAGCTCCCGTAGACGTTCGAGCCCTGGCGGGTCTGCCCGTAGGCGCCGGTGCGCGGGTTGTAGGCCTCGCCGTAGCCGCGCGCCCCATAGGGGCCCCAGGCCGCCGCGCCCCGCGAGTAGGTGCCCGTGCGCGGGTTGTAGCGCGAGGTCACGCCGGCCCCGCCGTAGGGGCCGTAGGCCACCGCGCCGCGCCCGTAGGCGCCGGTCCAGGGATTGTACGAGGCGCCGTAGCCGTAGGTGGGATAGCGCGGGTAGTAGTACGGGTAGGCGCCGCCCCAGCCCCAGTAGGGCGGGTAGTAGTAGCCCGTCCCCCAGACCGCGCAGCCCCAGGCGATCATCACGCCGGTGTAGGCCGCCACGGTGGCGAAGGTGACCCACTCGTCGTCGTCGTCCTCGACCGTGACGTAGGTGACGTTGTGGGCCGGGGAGCTGACCGGGATCTCGTAGATCTCGCCGGGCACCTTGCTGGCCACGGTCCAGGGGCCGTTCGGGCTGCTGCCCATGAACCAGACCCCCTGGTAGCACATGTAGTACATGTCGCCGACCTTGATGATGTCCTTGTCGGTGTTGACGGCGTACTCGACCTTGGCGCCCTGCACCTTCTCGAACTTGGGATCGCCCTGGTAGGCCACCTCGGGGGCCTTGAGCTCGCTCTTCTTGACCCGCGCGGTCTGGGGCACCTGGGCCAGCAGCACGGCCTCGGCGGCCTGCTGCGTGCCGGGCACCGCCGCCAGCACACGCGAGCGCGGGTGCTCGAGCGGGATCTTCTGGAACTCCGCCGGCAGCTCGGGAGTGGCGAACTTCCACGGGCCCTGCAGGCCGGGGGCCGAGAACCAGCGGCCGGCCACCAGGAAGTAGACCAGGCCGGTGCCGCCCATGCGGAACACGTCGCTCTCGGTGTTGCTGATCCAGTTGAGCTGCGTGCCGGCCACGGGCTCGTAGCGTGGCGCGCCGGCCACCAGGATCAGCTCGGCCGGGGTGGTGCTGACGAAGACCTTGGGGGCCTTCTCCGGGGAGAGCTTCTTGCCGGGCAGGGCCGCCTTGACGTCCTTCCAGTTGTCGTCGGCCGGCAGCTTCTTGAAGCTGTCGGGCAGCGTGCCGGCCGGGCCCCAGGGCCCGTCCACGCCCGCGGCCTTCAGCCAGCTCTCGTCGCTGCGCAGGTAGTAGGTCTTGGTCGGGCCGTGCTCGAACAGGTCCCAGTTGGTGTTGACCGCGAACTTGAGGTCGTTGTCCTTGACCGGGCTCCAGATCGGGTCGCCGTCGAGGTTGACCATGAGGGCCGGGGTCTGGCTGGAGAAGATCACCGGCGGGTCGGCCTTCACCCCCTCGACGTTCTTGGGCATGATCTGGCTGCGGTCCACGCTGGCCAGCACGCGGTCGAGGGCGATCACGCGGTCGTCGTCGGGGATGGCCTTCTCGATCTCGGTCACCAGGTCGCGCAGCTGCTCCTTGGGGAGCGTGGGGAAGCTGGCCTCGGCGATCCGGAAGTCGGAGAAGCTGACCAGACGCTCGGCCGCCGAGACCTTGGTGTCGGCCTCGATCCTGAGGCTGCCCAGGGCCGCCTTCGTGGCGCCCTTGGCCTCGTACGAGACGGCGGCGTAGGCCACCATGCGCTTCTGGGTAGCCCACTCGGCCACCTGGGGCTGGTAGACCACGACGTGGGCCTCCCTGGCGGTCGTGTAGGCCCGCGGCCAGCCGCCGTCGACCGGGCGGGCGGGGTCCGGGGCCGCCTGGGCGCCCTTGGGGGCCGGCGGGCCGGCGGACTCGGCCGCACCGAGGGGCGCGGCCGGGACCAGGGCCAGGGAGAGGGCCGTCAGCAGCGCCACCGGCGCCCGGCCCGCGACGAAACGCGTGGTCTTCATGGCATCCCTTCCGATCGCGCCGCTGCCGGCGCTACTTGACGCTGTACTTGCGTCCCTCGAGGCAGGTGCTCCAGGCCTTCTTGAAGGTCTCCTTGGCCTGGGCGTCCTGGGCCTGGGCGGCCTGCTGAGCCTGCCCCTCGGCCTTCTTCTCGGCCTTCTTCTGGGCCCGGCGGCCCTTGGCCGCCCCGACGGCGGCGCCCGCGGCGGCGCCCTCGCCGGCGTCGAGGCTGCCCTCGTCCCCGATGTGACGGTTGTCGGAGATCTCGCCCACGACCGCGCCCCGGGCGGCCCCTCGGGCCGCGCCCTTGACGGCGCCGCCCTTGGGCGTCTCCGGCGCCTCGACGGGCTTGGGCGGGGCGGTGGGGTCGATGCCCGTCTGCTGGCGGGCCCAGGCGTAGCACTCGTTCTCGTCGGTGGCCTGCTGGGCGGCGTCCTGGCTGGCCCCCGGATAGACGAACAGCCCCAGCGTGGCCGGCTTGGGGGCGGCGGGCGCCACGGGCGCCGCCTGCTCCGGCTGGGCTGCCTGCTGGGCGTGGGCGGGCGCGAGGCCCGCCACGAAGGCGAGGGCGGCGGCGACGACGATCTCGATCCGCATGGGTGACTCCTGGTCCCCCGGCCGGGCCGGGCGAAGCGCTGACGGGATCAGCCTCTCCAACATGGGGCCGGCGCCCCCCGGGGGGGAAGTATCAGCGGGTATCTTACCGTGCCCGGGCCGTCGGCGGGTCGTTCGGGAGGTGGCCGTGGACCGGGCCCGCCGCCCGCGCCGACGAAGCGCCTCAGGGCCCACGGCGGGGGCGCCGGCTCGGCCGCTCCGAGGTCGCAGGGGGCCCTGAGGGCTCCTCGGAGAGCGCCACGTCAGAGTCCTCATCGGAGGTCCCTTGACAGGGACCTGGCCCGGGAGCACGATCGCGCATGCACACGGTGACGATTCGCGAGGCGAAGGCCCGGCTGAATGCTCTGGTGAGCGCGGCGGAGCGCGGCGAGCAGGTGGTCCTGATGCGGGGGTCGAGGCTGGTGGCGGCGATCATCGCGGTGTCGCCCGCCGACCTCGAGCTCGCCCCGCGCCTCAACGACCCGCAGGCGGAGCGGCTGTGGCGGCAGATCGAGAGCGAGCGTTCGAGCGGGGCGAGTCTCGTCTTCGAAGGACCGGCTGAAGCCGTGGCCCAGCTGTCGTCGCCCGCGCGCCGTCCGCCGCGCCCCGGGCCGGCCCCGCGGCCGGCTCGTCGGAAGGCACGACCCGCTCGATGAGAGTCGCTCTCGGGGAGGCCTTCCAGCGGGACGTCCGGGGCCTGGCGGGTGCCCACCGCCTGGCCGTCTTCGACGCGATGCTCTCGCTTCCCCGGGCCCTGGGCGATCCCCACGCCCACGCCGGGCTGGGCATCCGGAAGCTCCACGCGAGCGGCATCTGGGAGGCTCGCGTCGGGCTGGGGCTCCGGCTCGTCTTCGCGCTCGAGGCCAGCCTGCTCACGCTCGTGCGCGTGGGCTCGCGCGACGAGATTCGCCGGTACCTCCGCCAGCTCTGAGCCGGAGGGGGGCCACCGGCCGGGATCCTGCCCTTCCGGGGCTGGGCAACGAGCCCGCCTGGGAGTACAATCTCCGTCCCTCCGCTGCTAGACTGTGTCAAGCTCGACAGGTGGTACCGCGATGAAGGGCAACGGGGGAGGGGCCTGCGCCGTGCACGACCGCGTGGAGCCGCAGGGCGCGCCCGTGCCCCCGGCGGACGACGTCCTGAGGGAGCTGCAGGCCGTCCTCGACAGCCCCCACTTCGACGCCTCGCCCCGCTCGCGCTCCTTCCTCCGTTTCATCGTCGAAGAGACCCTGGCCGGCCGCCAGGCCGGCCTGACGCAGCTGGCGATCGCCACCCGCGTCTTCGGCCGCCGCGGGGACTTCGACCCGACCATCGACCCGGTGGTGCGCATCCAGGCCGGGCGGCTGCGGCGCTCGCTGGAGCGCCTCTACCTGATGGCCGGTCCCCGCGCGGGGATCCGCCTCGAGCTGCCGCGCGGCACGTACGTGCCCGCGTTCCACCGGACCGAAGCCCGCGTCGCGCGCCCGGAGGCCAGCGCGTCGGAGGTCGACGCGGACGGCTGGCCTTGCGTCGTCCTCGACCTTCACGACGAGCCGGCGGGGCGGTTCGTGGACCACCTCGCGCTCGAGCTGGGCCGCTACGGCGACGTGCGAGTGGCGCGGCGGGGGGAGCTGGGCGAGCTGCGGGGCGCGGGGCCCGGAGGACAGCTCTTCGTGCTGGCGGGCGTGGCCGCGCGCGCGGAGGGAGCCCTGCGCGTGACGGTACGGCTGGTCGAGCACGGCAGCGGGCGGCAGGTGTGGGCCGAGGAGTACGAGGGGCGCTCGTCCTCCGACGAGTTCCAGGCCGAGACGGCCCGGCGGGTGGCCGCGCGCGTGGCCTCGGAGCAGGGCCTGGTGGTCCAGACCCTGCTGAGCCACGGCCGTCCCGCCCCGCACGACGGCTCGACCTTCGCGGCCCTCTTGCGCTCCTTCCGCTTCTTCCTGGCTCGCGACCCGGCCGAGCTCGAGGCCACGCTCGACGCCCTGCGGCGGGCCGCCGAGCGCGACCCCTCCTGCGCCCTGGTCTGGCTGCAACTGGCCCGGCTGCACGTGGCCAACCACGCCTTCGAGATCGGCCCGGCCGACACGTCCCTGGAGCAGGGCCTCGCCTGCGCGGCCGCCGCCGTGCGGCTGGACCCCGCCAGCCAGCGCGCGCGCGCGGCCCTGGCCTTCGGCCTGCTGGTCAAGGGCGAGCTGGGCGCCGGCCGGGCCGAAGCCGAGGCCGCCCTGGCCCTCCACCCCGACTCGCTGGTGTACCTCGAGACCCTGGGCTGGCTGCTGGCCCTTCTCGGGGACTGGGAGCGCGGCCTGCACACGGTGCGCACGGCCGCGGCGCGCAACCCGGACCACCTGCCCATCGCCTGGCACGCGCTGTGGGCCGACCACCTGCGACGAGGACAGGTCGAGGCGGCCTACCAGGCGGCCCTGCAGTACCGCGACAGCGGCTTCTTCTGGCGCGCCTTGATGCAGGCTTCCTGCCTGGGCCTGCTCGGACGCCGGGCGGAGGCCGCCGTGCCCGTGGCCGAGCTGTTGCGGCTGCGCCCCGCGTTTCGTTCCCGGGGCCGCGAGCTGATCGGCCGGCTGATCAAGTTTCCCGACCTGGAGCAGCAGGTCGTCCTGGGCCTGGCGCGCGCCGGCCTGGAGCTGGAGTGAACCTGGCGCGCCCGGCGTTCGAAGGAGAACCAAGGAGTTGAGCGACATGAGGACCGTGTTCGTGGCCGTGCTCGCAGCCGGGCTGGTGGGCCTGTCCGCCCAGGCCCAGTCGACGTCCACCACCTGGAACGACCTGCCCGACCGCTTCCAGGTCGACGCCGGCTACTTCCGCATCGACGCCAGCACCGTGCTGCGCTACGACTCGCCCGCCGGCGGAACGGGCCAGGTCGACTTCGAGGACGACCTCGGGCTGAAGCCGACCGCCGACACGTTCTGGCTCGACGGCACCTGGCGCGTCAGCCGCCGCCAGCAGGTCAAGCTGGCCTTCACGCGGCTGAGCCGCGAGACCACGGGCCACACCCTGGAGCGCCAGATCGAGTGGGGCGGACAGGTCTACCAGGCCGGCCTCAGCACCTCGTCCGCCTCGAGCAGCCGGATCCTCGGGGGCTACTACCGCTTCGCGGTGTACCGGAACGACCGTTTCGAGATCGGCCCCACGCTCGGCGTGGGCTACCTGTGGCTCGACGCCAGCATCCGCGCCACCGGCACGGTCAACGGCCAGAGCCGCACCCTGGACGAGGGCAAGAGCACGGGCAGCGTCACCGGAGCGGTGGGCGGCTACGTCAACGCCTGGTTGGCGAAGCGCCTGGCGCTGCACGCCGACTACCTCTACATCAAGGTGAAGCCCGAGAACAGCGAGGCCTCGGTGACCGACTGGCGTGTCGCGGCCGACTACTACTTCAACCGCACCGTCGGCGTGGGCGCGCAGTACAAGTACAACCAGTACAGCTACGACCGCGGCGTGCTGAAGAGCGAGCTGGGCGGCGAGATCACCTACAAGG
>JBDIBD010000298.1:0-6388 GCA_039812725.1 Vicinamibacteria bacterium
GCCGCGCTCGCCGCACGCGGTGGCCCGCCCGGCGGCCCCCGGGGCCCGTCCCGGGGCCCCGATGGGCGCGCGCCCCGGCGCCCCCGGCGCTCGTCCCGGCGCCCCGGCCCCGGTCGGCCGCCCGGCCCCGCGCCCGTCGCGCAAGGAGGACCGCAAGGGCCTGCAGGCCCCGGTCGAGAAGGAGCGCCCGGTCTACACCGGTCCGCCGCGCAAGATCAAGCTCAGCGAGGGCGTGACCGTCAAGGAGCTGGGCGAGAAGATGGAAGACGTCAAGAGCCGCGACATCATGAAGAGCCTCATCCAGCGCGGCATCATGGCCACCGTCAACCAGACCCTCGAGCCGCAGCTGGCCGTCGAGATCTGCAAGGAGTTCGGCTACGAGGCCGAGGTGCAGACCTTCGAGGACGAGCTGGTCCACGAGCAGGAGCACGAGTCGCGCCCGGAGGACCTGGTGCCGCGCGCGCCGGTGATCACCGTGATGGGCCACGTCGACCACGGCAAGACCTCGCTGCTCGACGGCATCCGCGAGACCAAGGTGGCCCTGGGCGAGGCCGGCGGCATCACCCAGCACATCGGCGCCTACCACGTCGAGGTGGGCGAGCGGCGGGTGGTGTTCCTCGACACCCCCGGCCACGAGGCCTTCACCCTGATGCGCGCCCGCGGCGCCAAGGTCACCGACATCGTCGTGCTGGTGGTGGCGGCCGACGACGGCGTGATGCCCCAGACCCTGGAGGCCATCGACCACGCCCGCGCGGCCGGCGTGCCGATCGTGGTGGCGGTCAACAAGATCGACAAGCCCGAGGCCCAGCCCGACCGGGTCAAGCAGCAGCTCTCCGACCGCGGCCTGATGCCCGAGGAGTGGGGCGGCGACGCCGTGTTCGTCAACGTCTCGGCCAAGAAGCGCCAGAACCTCGACCAGCTGCTCGAGATGCTGCTGCTGGTGGCCGACATGAAGGAGCTCAAGGGCAACCCCAAGCGGCCGGCCATCGGCACGGTGCTGGAGGCGCGCCTCGACAAGGGCCGCGGCCCCGTGGCCACCGTGCTGGTCCAGGACGGCACCCTGTCCGTGGGCGACAACGTCGTGGCCGGCGCCGTGGCCGGCAAGGTGCGGGCCCTGGTCGACGACCACGGCCGGCGCCTCAAGCAGGCCGGCCCCTCGACCCCGGTCGAGATCCAGGGCCTGGCCGCGCCGCCCGAGCCCGGCGACCAGCTGATGGTGGTGCAGGACTCGATCAAGGCCCAGTCGATCGTCAACTTCCGCCAGCTCAAGCTGCGCGAGCGGAGCATGGCGGCCTCGTCCAAGATCCGCCTCGAGGACCTGTCGCGCGCCATCGCCGAGGGCCAGCTCAAGGAGCTGCCGCTGGTGATCAAGGCCGACGTGCAGGGCTCGGTCGAGGCCGTCACCGACGCCCTCATGAAGATCCCGCAGGAGAAGATCAAGCTGCGCGTGATCCGCTCGGGCGCCGGCGCCATCACCGAGAGCGACGTGCTGCTGGCGGCCGCCTCCAACGCGGTCGTGATCGGCTTCAACGTGCGGCCCGAGCGCAAGGCGGCCGAGATGGCCGAGCGCGACGAGATCGACGTGCGCCTCTACACCGTGATCTACGACGCGGTCGAGGACATGCGCAAGGCGGCCGAGGGCATGCTCGAGCCGACCCTGCGAGAGGTGCGCCTGGGCGCGGCCGAGGTGCGCGACACGTTCAAGATCTCCAAGGTCGGCACCATCGCCGGCTGCTACGTGCAGGACGGCAAGGTCACGCGCGCCGCCCAGATCCGCCTGCTGCGCGACAACGTGGTCATCCACACCGGCAAGGTCTCGTCGCTCAAGCGCTTCAAGGACGACGCCAGCGAGGTCAAGGCCGGCAACGAGTGCGGCATCGGCATCGCCGGCTACAACGACGTCAAGCCCGGCGACGTGATCGAGTTCTTCACCACGGAGAAGGTCAAGGAGACGCTGGAGTAGCCGTCGCCCCCGGCCCGCGCCGGGGGCCGGCCGCCCTCACCCCCTGGCCCCCCTCCCCGGGGGAGAGGGGAGAACCTCATGGTGATCGGACTGCTGATGCTCGACCTGCACTTCCCGGGGGCGCGCTCCCTCAAGGACAAGCGCCAGGCCCTGCGCTCCCTCGAGACCAAGTTGCGCAACCACTTCAACGTCTCGCTGGCCGAGGTCGAGCACCAGGACCTCTGGCAGCGCGCGCGGCTGGCCGTCGTCTCGGTCAACACCGACCAGGCCCACCTCGACGCCACGCTCTCGTCGGTCGCCAGCGAGGCCGGCCGGGCGCGCGAGATCGAGCTGCTGGACGCCAGCACGGAGTGGCTGTGAGCCGCCGCAGCGAGCGCCTGTCCGACGAGATCCGCGAGCAGCTGGCCGAGCTGCTGCGCGACGAGGTCAAGGACCCGCGCATCGGCTTCGTGACGCTCACGCGCGTGGAGCTGACCGGCGACCTGGGCTTCGCGCGGGTCTACTTCGGGGTGCTCGGCGACCAGGCCCAGCGCCAGCGCTCGCTGGAGGGGCTCAAGCAGGCCGCGGGCTTCCTGCGCCGCCAGCTGGCCCGCCGCATCCGCATCTACCAGGTGCCGGAGCTGCGCTTCCAGTACGACACCGGCCTCGACGCCACCGACCGCGTGGCGCGGCTGCTGCAGGAGACCCAGGCCGCCGAGGCCGCCGGGGGCGAGCCCGGCCCCGGCGACGACGGCGACGACCGCTAGGTCGGGACCGCCGGTGACGCCGCCCTTCGGCCTGCTCGTGGTCGACAAGCCCGCCGGTCGCACGTCGCACGACGTGGTCGACGCCGTGCGGCGGGCCTACCGCACGCGTCGGGTGGGGCACACGGGCACCCTCGACCCCTTCGCCACGGGCGTGCTGCCGGTCTGTCTCGGGCGCGCCACGCGCCTGGCGCGCTTCCTGACCGGCCACGACAAGGCCTACCGCGCCACAGTGCGCCTGGGCTTCGCCACCGACACCGACGACCTGACGGGCCGGCCGCTGGGGGAGCCCCGCGGCGTGGGTTGCGACCGCGCGCAGGTCGAGGCGGTGCTGCGGGGCTTCCTGGGCTCCCAGGAGCAGGTGCCGCCGGCCTACTCCGCCAAGCAGGTGGACGGCGAGCGCCTCTACGCCCGGGCGCGGCGGGGCGAGAGCGTGGTGGCCCGGCCCGTGCGCGTCACCTTCCACGCCATCGAGCTGGTGGCCTGGGATGGGGCCGAGCTGGTGGTCGACGTGACCTGCTCGGCCGGCACCTACGTGCGAGCGCTGGCGCGCGACCTGGGGGCCGCGCTCCGCGTGGGCGGCCACCTGGCAGCCCTGCGGCGCACCCGCAGCGGCCCCTTCGGCCTGGCCGAGGCCGTGGCGCTCGACCGGCTCGACGGCGACCCGGCCCGCCTGCTGCCCCTGGCCGAGCTGCTCCCGGAGCTGCCCGCGTTGCGTCTCGAGGCCGCCCAGGCGGCCGCCGTCCGGCACGGGCAGGCCCTCCACAAGGACTTGATCGCCAGGGACTTGGAGCTGGGCCAGGGCGCCCGCGTGCGGCTCCTGGACGCGGCGGGGGAGCTGCTGGCCCTGGCCGTCCTGCAGCAGCCCGGGGGCCTGCTGCAGCCCGACGTGGTGCTGGCCGGCTGACCCGGGGCGCCAGCCGGCTCAAGCGTTTACAAGCTGCTGCCCGGCGTGGTAGTCTACGCGACTGTTGAAAGAGAGAAAGACCGGCCGGCGACCGAGGAGGACAGACGGGTGACCCTGACGAAGGCTGCCAAGACGAACGTCATCACCACCTACAAGACTCACGATGGGGACACGGGCTCGCCCGAGGTCCAGATCGCCATCCTGAGCGAGCGCATCAACTACCTGACCGAGCACTTCAAGACCCACCAGAAGGACCATCACTCGCGCCGTGGTCTGATGAAGCTCGTCGGTCACCGTCGCCGCCTGCTCGACTACCTGAAGGGCAAGGACGCGACCCGTTACCGCACGGTCATCGACAAGCTCGGGCTGCGCAAGTAGCCGCCACGCGCGGCGCCTGCCCGAGCCTCGCCCCCGGCGCCCGTCCGGACGCCGGACCGGCGGCCCCGATGCCGGCCGCATACACGACCCGAGAGCACGCATGCCGATCCCGCCGGGGGCCGTTCGCCACCAGCCCTCGTCCGGAATCATTTTTTTCTGATGCGGACGTCCGCCCGCACGGGCGCGGCCGCGTGCTCTCCCTTTGCCGCGTCCCCGCAGCCGGCGCGGCCCCCACGGAGAACTGAGTGATGGAGAGAGTGGAACTGCCTCTCGGGCGACACACGCTGTCGATCGAGACCGGTCGCATGGCCAAGCAGGCCGACGGAGCCGTGCTGGTGCGCCTGGGCGACACGGTCGTGCTGACCACCGCCTGCGCCGCCCGCGAGCCGCGTCCCGGCATCGACTTCCTGCCGCTCACGGTGGACTACCGTGAGAGCAACTACGCCGCGGGCAAGATCCCGGGCGGCTTCTTCAAGCGCGAGGGCCGGCCCAACGAGAAGGAAGTCCTGACCTGCCGCGTGATCGACCGGCCGCTGCGCCCGCTGTTCCCCGAGGGCTACGGCTGCGAGACCCAGATCGTCAGCCTGCTGCTGTCGGCCGACCTCGAGAACGACTCCGACCACCTGGCCATCACCGGCGCCTCGGCCGCGCTCTTCATCTCGGACATTCCCTTCGAGACGCCGATCGCGGCGGTGCGCGTGGGCTACTGGGACGGCCAGTGCGTGGTCAATCCCAGCACGCAGGAGCTCAAGACCAAGAGCCTGCTCAACCTGCTGGTGGCCGGCACGGCCGAGGCCATCGTGATGGTCGAGTCGGGCGCCCAGGAGATCTCCGAGGCCGACATGGTGCTGGCCCTCAGCACGGGCCACGCCGAGATCAAGCGCATCGTCGAGCTGCAGCACCAGCTGCGCGCCAAGGTGGGCAAGCCCAAGCGTACCTTCGTCAAGAAGGAGCTCGACCCGGCGCTGCGGGCCGAGATCGAGGGCGCCCTGGCCGGGCCGCTGCTCGAGGCCATGCGCACCCCCGGCAAGCTCGAGATGTACGCCCGCATGAAGGCCGTACGCGACGCCTACCTGGCCACGCTGGGCGAGGACCAGGCCGACAAGCGCGCGGCCGTGCCGGCCGTCTACGACGGCCTGCGCGAGAAGCTGCTGCGCACCGAGATCCTGATCGGCGGCAAGCGCCTGGACGGCCGGCGCTTCGACCAGATCCGGCCGATCACCTGCGAGGTCGGCGTGCTGCCCCGCACCCACGGCTCGGCGCTGTTCACGCGCGGCGAGACCCAGGCGCTCGTGATCGTCACCCTGGGCACCTCCGAGGACGCCCAGATCATCGACACCGTGCAGGAAAGCGAGTGGCGCAAGCGCTTCATGCTGCACTACAACTTCCCGCCCTTCTCCGTCGGCGAGGTCAAGTTCCTGCGCGGGCCGGGCCGGCGCGAGATCGGCCACGGCGCCCTGGCCGAACGGGCGCTGCGCGGCATGCTGCCCGACGAGGAGAGCTTCCCCTACACGGTGCGCATCGTCTCGGACATCCTCGAGTCGAACGGCTCGTCCTCGATGGCCTCGATCTGCGGGGGCTCGCTGGCCTTGATGGACGCCGGCGTGCCGCTCAAGCAGCCGGTGGCCGGCGTGGCCATGGGCCTGGTCAAGGAGGGCGAGCGCTGGGCCGTCCTGACCGACATCGCCGGCGAGGAAGACCACTACGGCGACATGGACTTCAAGGTGGCCGGCACGCGTGCCGGCATCACGGCGCTGCAGATGGACATCAAGATCTCCGGCATCACGCCCGAGATCCTGGCCCAGGCCCTCGAGCAGGCCCGCCAGGGCCGGCTCTACATCCTCGATCGCATGGCCGAGTCGCTGTCGGCGCCGCGCGAGAGCATCAGCGCCTACGCGCCGCGCATCATCACGGTGCGCGTGCCGGTCGACAAGATCCGCGACATCATCGGGCCCGGCGGCAAGATGATCCGCTCGATCGTCGAGCGTACGGGCTGCAAGATCGACGTGGAGGACGACGGCCGCGTGGCCATCGCCTCGGTGGACGAGGCCGCCGCCCGCAAGGCCGTGGCCATCATCGAGGAGCTGACCGCCACCCCCGAGCTCAACAAGACCTACCTGGGCAAGGTCGTGCGGGTGGTCGAGTTCGGCGCCTTCGTGGAGATCTTCCCGGGCACCGACGGCCTGCTGCACGTCTCCGAGATGGCCCACCACCACGTCCAGGACCCGCGCAGCGAGGTCAAGGAGGGCGACCAGATCCTGGTCAAGGTGGTCAACATCGACCCCTCCGGCAAGATCCGCCTGTCGCGCAAGGCGCTGCTCGAGGCGGCCGAGGGCGGCGCGCCCCCGGCCGAGGGCGGCGGGCAGCCGCACGGCGGCGGCCACGGGCACCCGGGCG
>JBDIBD010000299.1:0-6386 GCA_039812725.1 Vicinamibacteria bacterium
GCTCTCGTCGGCCTGGTCGACCTCGGACAGGTCGAGCACCCGTGCGCCGCGGGAGACGGCCTCGGCCAGCAGCCTGAGGGCCGGCTCCTGCAGCGAGCCGATCACCCGCACGCGCCCGCCCGCCTCCGACTCGAGCCGGATCACACGCCGCCCCCGAGCGCCTTGTAGAGCGTGACCAGGTTGGCCTGCTCGGCCAGGCGCACGCCGACCAGGGCCTGCTGCCCGCGGAAGGAGCCGAGCTGGGCCACCAGCACGCCGAGGTAGCCGTCGATGCCGGCCTCGAAGCGCGCGGTCGAGAGGCGCTGGTTGGTCTCGAGCGCGGCCACCAGCGCCTGCTGCGCCTGGCGCTGCTCGAGCAGCGTGGAACGCAGGGCCAGGCCGTCGCTGACCTCGGCGAAGGCCGCCTGGATGGCCTTCTCGTACTGGGCCACGGCGATGCGGCGGTCGACCCAGGCCGCCTTCAGGTTGGCGCGCTGATAGCCGCCCGCCCAGAGCGGGGCCTGGATCAGGGGCAGGAAGCTCCAGGTGCGGGTGCCGGACTCGAACAGCCCGGCCAGCTGCGGGCTCATGGTGCCGAAGGCGGCGGTGAGCGTGATGCGCGGGAAGAAGGCCGCACGGGCCGCCCCGATGTTGGCGTTGGCGGCCAGCAACTGGTGCTCGGCCGCCAGGATGTCGGGCCTCAGGAGCAGCACGTCCGAGGGCAGCCCCGGCGCCAGCGCGCCGGCGTCCACCACCTCGCCCAGGTGGTCGGGCAGCAGCTCGGCCGGGACGGTCGCGCCGGCCAGGACGTCGAGCGCGTGGCGGTCCACGGCCAGCTGGCCGGTCCACTGGAAGAGCGCCGCCCGGGCGGTCTCGGTCTGGATCTCGGCCTGGCTGACCTCGAGGTCGGAGGCGATGCCGGCGTCGCGGCTGCGGCGCAGCAGCTCGAGGGAGGCCTGCTGCGACTCGAGCGTGGCGCGGGCCAGCGCCAGGTTCTCGGCGTCGGCCCCGAGCGCCAGCCAGGTTCCGGCCACGGCCGCCACCAGCGAGAGCTGCGCCGCGCGCTGGGCGTGGCGCGTGGCCAGGTACTGCTCGAGGGCCGCGGCCTTGAGGCTGCGGACGCGCCCGAACAGGTCGAGCTCCCACGAGAGCGTGCCGACCCGCACCGAGTACTGCTCGGTCGTGTAGGCCACGCCGTCGTCCGCGACCTTCTCCGGGATGCGGGTCTTCTGCCCGGCGGCCTCCACGCCCAGGCCGGGGTACAGGCCCGAGCCCTGGATGCGGTGCACGGCCTCGGCTCGCTCGATGGCCAGCGTCGCCACGCGCAGGTCGCGGTTGTTGCCGAGCGCCAGCTCGATCACCGCGCGCAGGCGCTCGTCCGTGAAGAACGCGCGCCAGGGCGTCTCGGCGGCGGCGCGGGCGCCCTCTCCGCCCGCCGGCGCCGCCTCGGCGTGCGGGAAAGCCGGGGGGACGGGGGCGGCGGGGCGGTCGTACTTCGGGATCATCGTGCAGCCACCCAGGGCCAGCGCCAGCCCGAGAGCCAGGATCGGCGCGCGTTCCATGGTCACAGCTCCTGCCCGGCGGCCGGCGCCGGCGGCGCCGCGCTTCGGCCCTGGCGCTGCTCGAAGAGCCGCACCACCACCACGTAGAACAGCGGGATGAAGAGCGTCGCCAGGAACGTGGCGGTGAGCATGCCGCCCAGCACGCTCGTGCCGATGGCCGACTGGGCCCCCGCCCCGGCGCCCCGGGCGAGCGCCAGAGGCAGCACGCCGAAGCCGAAGGCCAGCGACGTCATGACGATCGGTCGCAGCCGCAGCTTGGCTCCCTCCAGCGTGGCCGCCATCAAGTCCAGGCCCTGCTCGCGACGGGTCTCGGCGAACTGCACGATCAGGATGGCGTTCTTGGTGGTCAGGCCCAGCACCGTCAGCAGGCCGATCTGGAAGTAGACGTCGTTGGCCATGCCCCGCAGCGACGAGGCCAGCACGCCGCCGATCACGCCCAGCGGCAGCGCCAGCAGGATCGTGATCGGCACCGTCCAGCTCTCGTAGAGCGCGGCCAGCACCAGGAAGATCACCAGGATCGAGAAGGCGTAGAGCAGGCCGGCCTGCGACTCGGCCATGCGCTCCTGGTACGACAGGCCGGTCCACTCGTGCCCGAGGCCCTGGCCGAGCTGGTCGATGGCCTCCTCCATGGCCCGCATGGCCTCGCCGGTGCTGTGGCCCGGCGCCGCCTCGCCCTGGATGTTCATGGCCGGGAAGCCGTTGTAGCGCTCGAGCCGCGGCGAGCCGTAGAGCCAGCGCCCGGAGGCCACGGCCGAGAGCGGCACCAGGCCGCCGCGCACGTTGCGCACGTAGAGGCGGTCGAGGTCGCCCGGCAGCATCCGGAAGGGGGCGTCGGCCTGGGCGAAGACGCGCTTGACGCGCCCGCCCTGGACGAAGTTGGCCACGTAGGCGCTGCCGAAGCTGGTGGAGAGGTAGCGCTGGACGCCGTCCACGGGCACGCCCAGGGCGCCGGCCTTCTCCCAGTCGATGTCGACCTTGTACTGCGGCACGTCGGCCATCCCGTTCGGCCGGACGCGGGCGAGGCGCGGGTCCTTGGCCGCCAGGCCGAGCAGCTGGCCCTGCAGCTCGGACATCCTGGCGTGGCCGAGGTCGCCGCGGTCCTGGAGCATCAGGTCGAAGCCGGTGGCGGTGCCGAGCTCGGGGACGGCGGGCGGCGGGAACGGGATGATGACGGCCTCGCGGATACGGGCGAAGGCCCGCATGGCCTGGCCGGCCACGTCCTTGGCGCGCAGCCCCGGCCGCTGGCGCAGGTCCCAGTCGCGGAGCTTCACGAAGACCATGCCCTGGTTCTGGGCCCGGCCCGCGAAGCCGATGCCGCCCAGCGCCAGGACCGCCTCGACGGCCTGCTCCTGCTGCGTGGTGAAGTGCTGGCGCACCTGGTCCATGACGGCCGTGGTCTGCTCGAGCGTCGAGCCGGCCGGGAGCTGCACCATGGTGAGCACGCCGCCCTGGTCCTCGTCGGGCAGGTAGCCGGTCGGCATGCGCAGGTAGAGCCCCGCCATGAGCGCGACGATGAGGGCGAAGACGGCCAGGTAGCGCCCGCGCCGGCCCAGGATGCGCGCCACCCAGGCCTGGTAGGCGCCGCGGGCGCGGTAGAAGCCGCGGTCGAACCACAGCAGGAAGGGCCGCAGCAGGCGGCCGCCGGTCTCCGCGGCCTCGTGCCCCTTGGCGACCGGCTTCAGCAGCGACGCGCACAGGACCGGGGAGAGCACCAGCGCCACGACCACCGACAGCAGCATCGAGGCGATGACCGTGGCCGAGAACTGCCGGTAGATGACCCCGGTTGAGCCCGGGAAGAAGATCATCGGGCCGAACACGGCCGCCAGCACCAGGCCGATGCCGACCAGGGCGCTCTGGATCTCCTGCATCGACTTGCGGGTGGCCTCGCGCGGCGGCAGCCCCTCCTCGCTCATCACCCGCTCGACGTTCTCGACCACCACGATGGCGTCGTCGACCAAGAGGCCGATGGCCAGCACCATCGCGAACATGGTCAGCATGTTGATCGAGTAGCCCAGCAGGCCCAGCACGCCGAAGGTCCCCAGGATCACCACCGGCACCGCGATGGTGGGCACCAGCGTCGCGCGCAGGTTGCCCAGGAACAGGTACATCACGAAGAACACCAGCACGATGGCCTCGATCAGCGTGCGCACCACCTCGCGGATGGCCACGCGCACGAAGGGCGTCGAGTCGTAGGGGTAGATGACCTTCACGTGCGGGGGGAAGAAGACCTGCAGCTCGGCCAGCTTGGCCTTGACCGCGTCGGCGGTGGCGAGCGCGTTGGCGCCGGCCTCCTGGCGGATGGCCAGGGCGCCGGAGGGCTGGCCCTGGCTGTAGCGCGCGCGGATGTCGGGCAGGTCGGTGCCCAGCTCCGTGCGCCCGACGTCCCGGATGCGCACCACGGAGCCGTCGGGGTTCGTGCGCAGCGGGATGGCCGCGAACTCCTCCGGCGTCTTGAGCAGCGACTGGACCAGGATCGAGGCGTTGAGGCGCTGGCCGGGGACGGCCGGGGCGCCGCCGAACTGGCCGGCCGACACCTCGACGTTGTAGTCCCGCACCGCCGCCACCACGTCGTCCGAGGTCATGTGGTACTTGGCCAGCTTGTCGGGGTCGAACCAGACCCGCATCGAGTAGCCGGTGCCGAAGACCTGCACCTCGCCCACGCCCGGCACGCGCGCCAGCACGGGCTCGATCTTCGAGACGATGTAGTCGTTCAGGTCCTCCATCGCCAGGCTGCCGTCGTCGGTGGTCAGGCCGACGATCATCAGGAAGTTGCGGGTCGACTTGCTGACCGTCACGCCCTGGCGCTGGACCGTGTCGGGCAGGGCGGGCAGGGCCAGCTGCAGCTTGTTCTGGACCTTGGCCCAGGCCAGGTCGGGGTCGGTGCCCGGCGCGAACGTGAGCGTGACCGTGGCCATGCCCGACGAGTCGGCGGTCGAGTCCATGTAGATCATCCGGTCGAGCCCGGTCATCTTCGACTCGATGATCTGCACCACGCTGTTCTCGGTGGTCTCGGCCGAGGCGCCGGTGTAGAAGGCGCTGATCGAGATCGAGGGCGGGGCGATGGGCGGGTACTGCGAGACCGGCAGGTTGTAGATCGCGAGCGCCCCGGCCAGCATCAGCGCGATCGCGATCACCCAGGCGAAGACGGGCCGGTCGAGGAAGAACCGGGACATGGCCTACCTCTTCGCCGCCGAGGGGGGCGGAGGCGTCCCCCGCGGGCTCGCCGCTCGCTCCGCGGGAGCGGATCCCGCCGCGCCCGCAGCCGGCGGCGCGTCGGCCTTGTCGCCCGCGAAAGGCACGGCCTTCACCGGCGCGCCGGGGCGGATCCGCTGCAGCCCGTCCACGATCACGCGCTCGCCGGGCGCCAGGCCCTTCGTGACCAGCCAGCGGTCGCCGATGGCGCGCTCGACCTCGAGCGGCCGCGCCTCGGCCTTGCCGTCCGGGCCCACCACGAGCGCCAGGGCTCCGCCTCGCACGTCGCGCGTGACGCCCTGCTGCGGGACCAGGATGGCGGCCTCGCTGGCGGCCTCCTCGACCAGCGCCCGCACGTACATGCCGGGCAGCAGCACGTGGTCGGGGTTGGGGAAGACCATGCGCAGCGTGACCGAGCCGGTGGCGGGATCGACGGTCACGTCGCGGAACTCGAGCTTGCCGTCGAGCGGGTAGGGCGTGCCGTCCTCGAGCACGAGCTTGACGCGGTTCCAGGACGAGCCGTTGCGCGTGAGGTCGCCGCTCTTGAGGCCGCGCCGCAGCCGCAGCAGCTCCGAGGACGACTGCATCACGTCCACGTAGATGGGGTCGAGCTGCTGGACCACGGCCAGCGGCACCGGCTGGTGCGCGGTGACCAGCGCGCCGACCGTGACGCTCGAGCGGCCGATGCGCCCGGAGATCGGCGCCTGGACCGGCGTGTAGGCCAGGTTGATGCGGGCGCTGTCGGCCGCGGCGCGGGCCGCGGCGACGCCGGCCTCGGCCCGCAGCAGGGCGGCCGCGGCGTTGTCGTACTCCTGCTGGCCCACGGCGCGGATCTCGACCAGGCCCTTCAGCCGCTCGGCCAGCAGGCGCGTGGCCGGCAGGTTGGCCTCGGCCACGGCCAGCGCCGCCCGGGCCTGGTCGTAGGCGGCCTGGTAGGGGGCGGGATCGATCTGGTAGAGCAGGCTGCCGGCCTGCACGTCGGCGCCCTCCTCGAAGGCCCGCTTCTGGATCAGGCCGCTCACCTGCGGTCGGACCTCCGCGATCAGGAACGCGACGGTGCGGCCGGGCAGCTCGGCGGTCAGGACGACCCGCTCGGGCCGGACGGTCACGACGCCCACCTCGGCGGGGCCCGGGGGCGGGGGCGCCTGGCCCCGGCTGCAACCCGCGGCGGCCAGGGCGGCGGCCACGAGGCCTCGCGCCAGGAGCGATGGTGCAGAGCGCGCGCGCTTCACGAGTCCCTCCTCGGGTGTCCGGGCGCCTGGGCCACCATCCCGGGCCGCTCGCCCACGACACGATCGGGGGCAAGCTCCGTGCCGACCCGGGGCGGACCGGCCCGTCACGGCAAGCGCCCGGAATCGAGCCGGTTGCGTCGGGCGAGCCGGCGTGGCCGGACGGCTCGC
This sequence comes from Vicinamibacteria bacterium, assembly GCA_039812725.1. Lineage (GTDB taxonomy): Bacteria > Acidobacteriota > Vicinamibacteria > Fen-336 > Fen-336 > JBDIBD01. The sequence goes on from JBDIBD010000299.1 coordinate 6,134, forward strand.
GAGCGCGTGTCGTCGCGAATTCGCGACGACACGCTCGCGTCGGGCCTTGACCGGCCGAGCGCGTGCCGCCGCCGCTTGGTAGGCTTGGCCCGCATGGGTTGGCTGCTCAGTCTCGTGGTTGCGCTCGTCACGGCCGTGGCCGGCTGCCTCGGCGCCGGCTTCCTGGCCGACGTGTGCGTGGGCTGGTACCGCATCAGCAGCCGCGAGGGCGGCTCCGGCTACTTCATCGTCTTCATGGGCCTGCTGGGGCTCG
>JBDIBD010000300.1:0-6385 GCA_039812725.1 Vicinamibacteria bacterium
GCACCTCGGCGCCCGGCGCCTCCGCGCGCACCGCGCGGGCGGCGTACTCGTTGTGCACCGCCACCAGCCGCGCCGCCTCGGCCGGCAGCCGCACCAGCGGGAAGGCGTAGGGCAGCAGGACGCCGCTCGTGTCGAGCTGGGCCGCCAGCAGGCGCTCGGCCTGGGCCGGGTAGTTGTAGGCCAGCTCGTCGCGGTAGCGGGCCACGTCGGCCAGGGCGGCCTGGCGGCGCTCGGCGCTGTCGGGCCGGGCAGCGTAGGCCCGGGCCGCCGGCGACTCGAGGAAGGCCCGCGCGCGGGCGTGGTGCAGCACCAGGTCGTGCAGCACCAGGAGCCCCGGCAGGCGCGGCAGCAGCTCGTAGACCGCGGCGTGCTCGGGGCTGTTGCCGAGGTGGTAGACCAGGCCGGCGCAGGCGGCCTGGCGCGCCGGCAGCTCGGCGGCCGCGAACCAGCGCGCGTCGCGCGGCAGCCGGGGAGTGTCGACCTCGGCCTGGTCCGTGAAGAAGTCGCAGGCGAAGCGCCCCTGAAGGGCCTCGGCCACGTCGAGGGCGTAGTCGGCGATGCCGCTGGGGGAGGGGGGCAGCGGCGTGACGACCGCCAGCCGCGGCAGGCTCATCGGCGCGCGAAGAGCGCGTACTCGCGCGGCCCGTAGAGCAGCTGGTTGAGGCGCGCCAGGTTCTCGTTGAGGGCCTCGACCGCGCGCGGCGGCAGGCCCTCGGCCGGCACCGGCTGCAGGCGCGCGTCGGCCTCGACCGGCGCGCGCAGCTCCACGCGCACCTCTCCGAAGCCGGCCGCCGCGGCCAGGAACGAGAGCGTCTCGGGGTGCAGCGGCTTCTCGTGGGTCAGGTCGCGGTTGTAGACCTCGAGCAAGCCGACCACGGAGCGCGGGTTGACGGTCTCGAGCGCCAGCAGGCCGCCCGGACGCAGGGCCCGCCACGACTCCTGCAGCAGCGCGGTCAGCGCGCGCGGCGGCAGGTGCTCGGCCACCTGGGCGGCGAAGACGCCCCCCAGGCTGCCGTCCTCGCGGCCACGCAGGAAGTCGAGCAGGTCGCCCTGGCTCACCTCCAGGCCGCGGGCCCGGCACTGCTGCACGAACTCGGCGTTGCCGTCGACCCCCAGGCCGGCCGTGCCGGCCTCGCGCAGCAGCTCGAGGAACTCGCCCCGCCCGCAACCCAGGTCGGCCACCGGGCCGAGCCCGGCGAAGTGCGGCAGGTACTCGGCCAGGCGCGCGCGAATCTCCTCGCGGCTGCCGCGGAAGCGGGCCTCGAAGGCCGCGTAGACCGCGTCGCCCGAGGCGCGCGCGGCCTGGGCCGCCACCTGCGGCGGCGGGGCCTGGTCGGCCAGGGCCTGGCGGATGGCGCGCAGCTCCTCGGCCAGGGCCGTGACCGTGTCGCGCAGGGCCAGCAGGCCGGCGAGGCGGCGCGCCAGGGACTCCTGGCGGCGGTCGAAGGACTCGAGCACCAGCTCGGCCCGCGTGGTGGCGAGGGCGGTGGCCACCCGGTCGCGCGCGTCGACGGTCGGCAGCACGCGCTGGGAGTAGCGCACGGCCGCCGCGGCCAGGTCGCGGGCCTGCCCCTGCAGCTCGAGCGAGCGGTTGACGTAGCCGTTGAGCAGCTGCACCAGGGCCGAGTTGAAGGACTGCTGGCGCTGCAGCTGGGGCAGCAGCGTCTCCCACACGAAGCGCCGCAGGCGCGCCAGCGGGCCGCCCGCGCGCGGCCCGTCCTGCAGGGGCCAGCGCTCGTTCAGCTCGGCCAGGCGCTGGGGCAGGTCGGGCTCGGCCTCGTAGGGCAGGCGGAAGCCCGCCAGGCGGTCGAGGGCGGCCAGGGCCTGCTCGTAGGCCGCATCCTCGGCGGCCAGGCGCTCTCGCAGGGACTGCAGCGCGGCGCCGTCGTCGCTCACTTGGCGCCGACGGCGCGCGCGGCGAGGTAGGCCAGGACGATCTCGTCGAGCGAGAGGTCCTCCATCTGGGTCTGCTCCTCGGGGTCGAAGCGCCCGCGCTTGATCTCCTGGAGCATGCCCTTGTGCTGCTCTTCCATGAGCCGCGTGATGGTGGCCTCGTCGTCCGGGCCCTTGACCAGGTCGGTGTAGGGCAGCCGGCGCGAGGCCAGGATCTCGCCGCCCTTGTAGACCAGGGTCTCGATCAGCGGATTGGCCGCGCCGCGGTCCTCGGTCTGCACGTGGTAGACCGTGCCGCGGTGCTTGACGTCGGTGTTGAAGCCCGTGATCATGCTTGGCTCGGAGGCGCCTCGGAAGCCGAGGACGCTCGATTCTCCCGGTCGTTCGGCGCGCTTGTCAAGGCGGGCCGGCGGCCCCCAGGAGGGCCATGCAGGGCGACCAGGACCAGGACGACCAGCCGCCGCTGCTCGGCTCGTGGCCGCGCCTCTACCTGGCGGCGCTGCTGAGCGCCCTGCTGGTCATGGCCCTGATCGCGGCTTTCTCGGCGGAGCGCTGGTGAGCGCGCTCGACTGGGGCGTGCTGGGCGTCTACCTGGTCGCGATCCTGGCCGTGGGTGTCTGGGCCGGGCGCGGCAACCGGCGCATCGACGACTTCTTCCTGGCCGGGCGCGAGATGCGCTGGTGGGCCGTGGGCCTGTCGGTGATGGCCACCCAGATCAGCGCCATCACCTTCGTCGGCACCACGGGCCAGGCCTACACCGACGGCCTGCGCTTCGTGACCACCTACTACGGCCTGCCGATCGCCATGGTGGTCCTGTGCCTGACCTTCGTCCCGTTCTTCTACCGGGCGCGGGTCTTCACGGCCTACGAGTACCTCGAGCGCCGCTTCGACGGCCGGGCCCGCACCCTCACCAGCCTGCTGTTCCTGCTCTCGCGCGGCCTGTCGGTGGGCGTCACGCTGTACGCCCCGTCGCTGGTCATGTCGGTGGTGCTGGGCTGGAGCGAGCCGGCCACGATCCTGCTGATGGGCCTCTCGACCGTTGCCTACGTGCTCTACGGCGGCAACCGCTCCGTGATCTGGACCGACGTGGTGCAGATGGGCATCATCTGGTTCGGCATCCTCGTCTGCCTCGGGGTGGCGGTGTTCCAGCTGCCCGAGCACTTCGGCCTGCGCGACGGGCTGGCGCTGGCGCAGGCCGCGGGCAGGCTGAACAGCACCGACCTCAGCCTCGACCCGACCCGGCCGTACACCTTGTGGACCGGGCTGATCGGCGGCACCTTCCTGGCCCTGGCCTACTTCGGCACCGACCAGAGCCAGGTGCAGCGCTACCTGGCCGGGGCCAGCCTGAAGCAGAGCCGGCTGGCGCTGCTGTTCAACGCCTTCCTCAAGGTGCCGATGCAGTTCCTGATCCTGCTGACCGGCGTGCTGGTGTTCGTCTTCTACCACTTCCACCCGGCCCCGCTCCTGTGGAACCAGGTCGAGCTGAAGCGCCTGGAGCAGCGCGCCGACCCGCAGCGGCTGGCCGGGATACTCGACCGCTACGACGGCGCCCAGGCCTCGCGCGAGGCCGCGGCGCGCCTGTTCGCCCTGCAGCGCAGCCAGGGGCGCGCGCCCGAGCTCGAGCCGCTGCGGCGGGCCCAGGCCACGCTCGACGGGGCCCGGGCCGAGGCCGTGGCCGAGGTCGAGCGGCTGAGCGGCAAGAGCTACAACGACACCAACTACATCTTCCCCAGCTACATCCTGGCCCACCTGCCGCGCGGCCTGGCCGGCCTCGTGATCGCGGTCATCTTCGCGGCCGCCATGTCGACCCTCTCGGGCGAGTTCAACTCGCTGGCCACGGCTACGATGATCGACTTCTACCGGCGCTTCGTGCGCGCCGACGGGGGCGAGGCCCACGACCTGCTCATGTCGCGGGTCTTCACCGCGGCCTGGGGCGGCTTCGCCTGCCTGGTGGCGCTGCAGGCCGGCCGGCTGGGCTCGGCCATCGAGGTGGTCAACAAGTTCGGCTCGTACTTCTACGGCCCGATCCTGGGCATCTTCCTGCTGGCCACGCTGACGCGGGCCAGCTCCGACGGGGCCTTCTGGGGGCTGCTCTCGGGCTTCGTGACGGTGCTGGGGCTGGCCTTCGGGACGCAGGTGCAGTGGCTGTGGTGGATCCCGGCCGGGGCCTTCACGGTGGTCGGAGTCGGCCTGCTGATCACGACGCTCACGGCCCGCGCCGAGGGGAGCCCTGCCCCGTGACGATCACCCGCCAGCGCGCGCTGCGCGTCTGGGCCGCCACGCGCCTGCAGGTCTGGCCCGCCGAGTACGCGCTGGTCAGCCTGCCGCGCGAGCGCGCGGCCGACGCGGCGACCCTCGTGGGCACGGCGCCGGGCTTCGCGGCGCTGGTCGTCGAGCGCGACGAGGTCTCGCTCAGCCTCCCGCGTGCCGCCTGGGACGCCGCGGCGCCGCGCTTCCCCGAGGCGCGCGTGCACGGTCCGCTCACGGCCCTCACGCTCGACGTCGACATCGAGCTCGACGTCTGCGGCTACCTGGCCCCGGCCGCGGAACGGCTGGCCGCCGCGGGGGTGCCGATCGTGCCGCAGTGCGCCTTCCTCAAGGACCACCTGCTGGTGCCGGCCGCGCAGGCCGAGCTGGCGCGCCAGGTCCTGGAGGGCCTGATCGCGGAAGCCTCGCGCGCGCTGGCCAGGGAGTAGGCCGCAACCCGCTCAGCGGAAGATGCCCTTGATCCTCCGCCAGCCGGCGCTCACCTGGCCGGCCCCGTTGGCGGCCCCCTCGCCGAGCAGGCGGCCGAAATCCGTGCTGCGTACGGCGTTGACCAGCCCCGGCTCGATCAGGCGCGCGACCACGTCGACCAGTTGGGCCCCCGTGGCGCCGCTCTGGCCGCCCACGTCGCGCAGCTCGAGGTGCCGGATGGGCACCGTCAGGCGCGGCCAGCCGGAGAGCGGCGCCGGGACGCTGCTGCGCGCCTCCACGAAGCGCAGGCGGCCGACCAGGAACCGCCGCGGCCGGCTCCCCGGTCCCGGCGCCAGCGCGGCGACCGCGTGGTCGCGCAGCGCCTGGAGGTTGGTGAGCCCGCCGCGCAGCTCCACCCGCACCAGGGCGCCCTCCACCGTGACCTCGTCGACCACCAGCGGGTCGCGCCAGGCGGCCCGCGGCGCCAGCCTCACGGTGACGCGCTCCAGGCTCAGGGCCGCGCCCACCACGAAGCCCGCGGGGTTGGGGACGACCAGGGACCGCAGCCGCAGCTCGGCGGCGAACGGGCGCAGCCACGCGGCCGAGAGGGAGACGGGCACCCCCATGACCCTGCGCCCCTCGCGCCGCACCGCCCAGCCTGCCAGGGCATCGAGGCCGAGCCACAGGGCCAGCAGGACCACGACCGTCACGACGAGGCCGGCCAGCAGCCCGCCGTGCGCGACCAGTGAGCCCAGGAGCGACTCCTTCCCTCGGTTCGAGGTCGAAGGACCGCCGCTCGACGGCGGCGGCCGGTGACGCCTGCACGGTGCGCCTGCCGCGGGACCGGGTCAAGCCGGCCTCGCGCCGGGCTCAGTGGAGGATGCCCTTGATCTTCTGCCAGCCCGACCTGGCGCCCTCGGCCCCGCTGTCGGCGCCGTCGCCGAGGATGCGGCCCAGGCTGGCGCTGCGCAGCGCGTTGCCCAGGCCGGGCTCCATCAGGTGCGCGACCAGGTCGGCCAGCTGCGCGCCCGTCACACCCGAGTCGCCGCCCACGTCACGCAGCTCGAGGTCCTTCACGGGCACGCTCAGGCGTGGCTTCCCGGGCACGGGGGCGGGAGCGCTGGCGCGCGCCCCCAGCACGCGCAGGCGGCGGAGCACGACGCGGCGTGGGCGCGTCCCGGCGGGCGCCGCCAGGGCCGCCAGCGCCTGATCGTGGAGGGTCTGCAGGTTGGTGCGCTTGTCGCGCAGCTCGACCCGCACGAGCGCGCCCTCGACCCGCACCTCGTCGACCACCAGCGGGTCGCGCCAGACGGCCCGGGGCGCGAGCCGCACGCTGACGCGCTCGAGGGTCAGCGCCGGGCTCTCGCCGAAACCGGGCGGGTTCGCGACGGCCAGCGAGCGCAGCTCGAGCTGGCCGGCGAAGGGACGCAGCCGGGCGGCCGACAACGAGACCGGCACACCCAGCACCCGGCGGCCCTCCCGGCGCACGATCGCGGCTGCGACGACGTCCAGGGCCAGCCACAGGCCGAGCAGGGCCGCGGCCGTCACGGCCAGCGGGGTCAGGAGGCGGTGACGCGAGATCCAGGAGCCCAGGAGACGTGCCTCCTCGTGGCGCGCACGAGCCGCGCCAGCGAGACTGTGCCCTTCGCCGCAGGGGAGGTCAAGCGAGGCCGCGGTCGAGGGATCAGGCCCACGGCGGCGGATGGCCCCAGGCCCAGGCCAGCAGCGTGCGCGTCGCGCGGAACGCGCGGTCGGCGACCTGGCGCCACTCCCCGCCGCGCGCCAGCCCGGAGGCCTCGCGCAGCCGCTGGGCCAC
>JBDIBD010000301.1:0-6382 GCA_039812725.1 Vicinamibacteria bacterium
CGGGATCGGCACGGGCGCCGGGGCCGCCGGCGCCGCGGCCGCCGGCCGCGCCGGCTTGACCGGGGCCGGGGCCTGCTTGACCAGCCGCAGCATCGACAGGGCCCGGCCCAGGATCAGCTCGATGTCGGTCTTCAGCCCCTCGTCGTCGCCCGTGGCCTCGAGCAGCGCGTGGTAGCGGTCCATCTTGTCCTCGATGGCCTTCAGCAGCACCTCGCGCGGGGCCGTCTCGGAGACCTTCAGCCAGGCCTGCCGGTCGAGGCGGGCCGAGCGCTGCAGCTCGTCGTCGACCTCGCGCCGCAGGGCCTCGGGGTGCGAGATGTCGGGCTGCTTGCGCAGGGCTGAGAGCAGGAAGGTGCCGGTCTCCATCTGGATGACCGGCTGGCGCTGGTCGTCGGGGCGGTCGGCCTCCTCCAGGATCCCGGAGGCCAGCAGGGCGTAGACCGAGCGCGCGCGGGACAGCTGCACGCCGCCGCGGGCCCAGGCCAGGCGGCGCAGGGTCGCGCGCTTCTTGGCCTGCTCCAGCACCTCCAGCTCCTCGGCCGAGCACTTGCGCAGGCCGAAACGGAAGGGCGGCACGGTCGCCAGGGTCACCCAGCGGTCGAGGGGCTCGAGGCCCTTGAGCACCAGCGCCTCGCTCGACATCTGCTTGATGCCCGCGTACAGCAGGCGGTGCAGCGAGACGCTGACCATGTACTCGAGCGGGATCGAGCTGGGGCGCTCCTCGAAGGTGGCCACCCCCTCCGAGAGCTCGAAGAGCGAGACGCACACGCGCTTGACCTGCCGCGCCACCGAGCGCCCGACCTCGTCCTTGTCCATGACCCCGGCCTGCACCAGGGCCTCCCCGAAGCGCCGCTTGCGGTCGCCGTCCTTCATCAGCGCCGAGGCCCGCCTGAACTCCTCGTCGGTGATGCGGCCGACCGCCACCAGGGCCTCGCCCAGGCGGTCCTTCTTGAGGTTGCTGGCGGCGAAGACCACCCGGCCGTGGTCGAAGAAGACCGTCTTCACCACCCGCCCGCTGGTCACCTGCAGGTCCCCGCTGCGGCGCTCGCTCGAGAGCTGGCGCAGCACCTCCGCGAACGGCCGCGTCGACAGGTCCGTGAACATGCCCCCTGTCTAGCACTTCCACCCCCGCGGGGCAATGACCGGGGGCACTGCCTTAGAATGGCCCGCCCCCGGTGCGGGGGCGGGAGGTCGAGGCATGCGGCGCGCGGTCGTGGTCGGTTCGGGCAGCGAGATCCCCCCCACGCGGGTCGACAACCACCAGCTGGCCCGCATCATGGACACCTCGGACGAGTGGATCCGCGAGCGCAGCGGGGTCGAGGCGCGGCACTTCGTGGAGGAGGGCGTGGGCACCTCGGACCTGGGGGTGGCTGCCGCCCGCCGGGCCCTCGCGCAGGCGGGGGTCGAGCCGGCCGAGGTCGACCTGGTGATCTTCGCCACCATGACCCCGGACCACTACTTCCCGGGCTCCGGGGCCCTGCTGCAGGCCAAGCTGGGGCTGCGGCCGGTGCCCTGCTTCGACATCCGGCAGCAGTGCGTGGGCTTCCTCTTCGGGCTGCAGCTGGCCGACGCCCACGTGCGCGCCGGCCTGGCCCGCACGGTGCTGCTGGTGGGGGCCGAGGTGCACACCGGCTTCATGCCCTGGACGCGCGCCAACTGGGACTACCTGCTGGGCCGCGCCGACGTGCCGCCCACGCCCGAGGAGCTGGCCTGGAACAGCCGCTTCCGCCACCTGACCGTGCTGTTCGGGGACGCGGGCGCGGCGGTGGTGCTGCGCGCGGAAGAGGGCGGCGGGCGCGGCCTGATCGACCACGAGCTGCACACCGACGGGCGCGACTACGACAAGCTCTACGTCCCCGGCACGGGCTTCAAGCGCCGGCCCTACGTCGACGCGGGCCAGATCGAGCGCGGCGAGCACATCCCGGTCATGGACGGGCGCTACGTCTTCAAGATGGCCACCACGCGCATGATCGAGTCCGGCCAGTCGCTGATGGCGCGCCAGGGCGTGTCGTTCGGCGACCTGAAGCTGGTCCTCATGCACCAGGCCAACCTGCGCATCAACGAGTACTGCCAGAAGGCCCTGGGGCTGCCCGACGAGAAGGTCCTCAGCAACATCGAGCGCTACGGCAACACCACCGCCGCCACCATCCCGCTGCTGTGGGACGAGGCCGTGCGCACGGGCCGGCTGGCGCCGGGCGACCTGGTGCTGGCCCTGGCCTTCGGGGCCGGCATGAACTGGGGCGCCTCGCTGCTGCGGGCCTGACGAGGGCGCTCGGCGCGCGCCCTCGTCATCCTGAGCGACGCCGTCGGGCCGGGAGCGAAGGTTCTGCCGGGTTGTACGGCCCGCGAGATCCTTCGTCGCCGGCTTGGACCGCGGCTCCTCAGGGATCCTTCGTCGCCGGCCCGGACGGTGGCTCCTCAGGGATCCTTCGTCGCCGGCTTGGACCGCGGCTCCTCAGGATGACGACCTGGACCGGCGTCGCCGGTCCAGGTCGTCACTTCATCCGCGCGCCCTGCTCCTCGACCGAGAAGATCCAGCCCACCACCTTGCCGGGCTGGATCCGGCCCTCGGCGCTCCAGAACTGGCGGTCGCGCAGGAAGCGCGACGAGCTCTCGCCCGCGGGGATGGCCTCGACCTCCGCCCGGATGCGGGCGAAGCGCTCGCGCCAGCGTTCGAGGTTGGCCTCGCGCAGGTCCACCCAGCCGGCCTGGGCCCAGGCCTCGACGCGCTCGCTGGTCACGGTGTGGCTATCGGCCGGGCCGCCGGCCAGCGGGATCTTGCACTCGGGCCCGCGCAGCAGGCGGCCGTCGGGCAGCAGGATCGGGATGCCGATCGAGAGGATCTGGCTGCGGTGGGCGGCGTCCTTCTCCAGGTCGGCCAAGAGCGCCCGGCTGAGCTCGGCCGCCGAGGCCCGGCCCACGGCCTCCATGGTGCCGAAGCTGCGCCGCAGCAGGTCGGCCTCGAACAGCAGCTTGGTCAGGCGCGGCGGGCCCAGGTTCTCGAAGGCCACGCTCTTGACGCCGTGCTGGTCCTCCAGGGCGCGCAGCTTCTCGAGGGCCCAGTGGCGCATCAGGCCGGCCCGGTAGGTCGGCCCCATGACCGCGTTGTCGAGGGCGTTGATCACGTCGTGGCCGGTGTTGCCGCCCTGGATCTCGCGCACCACCACGTCGGCGATCTCCTCGGGCGTCACGAACTCCATCTGCTCGCCGGTGGTGATGGCCGCGAACTCCTCCAGCGAGAAGACGCCGTTCTCGCCGGTGTCGATGAAGACGCTCTCGAGGTTCTTGCCGGTGGGCGTGCCGCGGCCTGCTTGAAGCGGCAGGAACTGCTGGCCGGGGCGGAGCGGCTCGGCCGCCGCCAGCGGCACGTCGTAGAGCGGCACCGGCCGGCCGCCGCGCCGGATCTCGCCGTAGCCGATGCGCTTCCAGGCGATGGCCGCGGCCGGCTTGATCTCCTTGGTGATCGGGCCGCCGGGCGTGCGCGCCATCAGGAACAGCAGCAGGGTCTGGGCCCCGCCCAGCGCGCTCTTGCTGAGCAGCACCCGCGAGGGCTTCTCCTCGGAGTGGGTGTAGGGGATGTTGAGGCCCATGCCGCCGGTCCCCGACGTGCCGATCTTGACGTAGGCGCTGGTGCCGGCCTGGACCATGGCCTGGTAGAGCACCTGCACGTGCCGGATGAGCTGCGGCACGTAGTCGGTGAGCAGCAGCATCTCGAGGCTGTCGCGCAGGTCGGCCCCGCTCTGCAAGGCCTCCCAGGCCTGGCGCGAGGTCTTGTAGATGTCCTGGTAGGCGATGCCGGTGGCGGTGTTGACCGCGTCGATGACCACGTCGGGGCGCTTCTCGGTGACCAGCCGGTGCAGGTAGTACTCCGAGGCGCGCCGCTCGTCGAGGGTGTCCACCAGGCTGCCGATCAGGCGCTCGCGGAAGGCCCGCTCGGCGTACAGCTCGCGCCGGTCGCGGTCCTTGACGTCGCTGAAGCCGAAGACGTCGCCCCAGGCCGCCTCGAGCGGCAGCGTGACCCCCTCCGCGCGCAGCGTGGCCACGGCCTCCTCGGCCTCCTCGCGGCGCAGCGAGAGCAGGATCAGGGCGCGGGGCTGCTCGCGCACCAGGCGCCGTGCCACGGCCTGTCCGACCAGGCCGTAGCCCCCCAGGATCAGGACGCTCTTGCCTCGGATGTCCATCCGTCCTCCTTGCTGTTGTTGCGACCCGGGCCGACGAGCGGGCGCGCTCCCCGCCGGCGCCCCTGGAGGGGGGGCGCCTCTTCAACGAAGAGGAGCTACGCCGCCTGCTCCTGCTCGCTCTGGCGCGAGGTCAGGCTGGCCCAGCTCAGGTTCTGGAACAGCGACAGGCAGGCCGAGTACAGGAAGCCCGCCTGGAACAGGCACACGAACGGCAGCGTCCCCCAGATGTCGCTGGTGGCGGCGTAGTAGGCCATGGCCGTGAAGTAGAGCCCGAGGCCCAGCTCCACGAACGGCACCCAGTTGATCGTGCCGCGGTAGCGCTTCTGCTTCCAGGTCGTGTCGCTCTGCCCCTCGACCTTGTACTTGGGGGTGCGCTTGAACTCCGACTGGTGGCCCACCAGCGCCTCGACCACGGCCTTGGCGTTGTTGACCGAGATGCCGATGCCCACCGCCAGCGCGGCCGGCAGGTACTTCAGCCGGCTCCTCCAGCGGTCGCCGAAGATCTCCTTCTGGCTGAGCATGTAGAACGAGCAGACGCTCATGGTCGCGCCCATGAAGAGCGGCACGTCCACGATCAGCATCTCCCACATGCCCATGTTGTAGCGGATGACCATGGCCGGGAACATCAAGAGCGACAGCAGCACCATCAGGGGGTAGGCCAGGTTGGCGGTCAGGTGGAAGACCGCCTCGACCTTGAGGTGCAGCGGCAGGTCGGAGGCCAGCACCCGCGGCAGCAGCTTCTTGCAGGTCTGCACGGAGCCCTTGGCCCAGCGGTGCTGCTGGTTCTTGAAGGCGTTCATCTCCACCGGCACCTCGGCCGGCGAGACCAGCTCCTGCAGGTAGACGAAGCGCCAGCCCTTCATCTGGGCCCGGTAGGACAGGTCCAGGTCCTCGGTCAGCGTGTCGTGCTCCCAGCCCCCGGCGTCCACGATGGCCTGCTTGCGCCAGATGCCGGCCGTGCCGTTGAAGTTGAAGAAGCGCCCGGAGCGGTTGCGGCCGCCGTGCTCGAGGATGAAGTGGCCGTCGAGCAGCACCGACTGCACCTGGGTCAGGAGCGAGTAGTCGCGGTTGATGTGCCCCCAGCGGGCCTGCACCAGCGCCACCTGCGGGTCGTCGAACTGCCCCAGCGACTGCTCCAGGATCTCGGGCGGGGCCACGAAGTCGGCGTCGAAGATCAGCACGAACTCGCCCTTCGCCACCTTCAGCCCGGCGTCGAGGGCGCCGGCCTTGTAGCCGGTGCGGTCCACGCGGTGCAGGTAGTGGATGTCGAAGCCCTGGGCGGCGTAGCGCTCCACGGCCTCGCGGGCGATGCGCGTGGTCTCGTCGGTCGAGTCGTCCAGCACCTGGATCTCGAGCAGCTCGCGCGGGTAGCGGATGGCCGTGACGGACTCGAGCAGCCGGTCCACCACGTACATCTCGTTGAAGATCGGCAGCTGCACGGTGACGCGCGGCAGGCGCTCGGGCAGCGGCTTGAGCTGCGGCCGGCGGTCGCGGTGGCGGTAGAACAGCCAGATCATGATGTAGCGGTGCATCCCGAAGACCGACAGGATCACCAGCGTGACGAAGTAGAGGCCCAGGATCGAGGCTTCGAGTGCGGTCATGCGTCGCGGAGCGGTGTTCCGCCCACCTCAGGCAGGCTTGCCCGCCGGCCGACTTCCGGCGAGGACTGCTGACCGGCTCCGAGCGCCCTTGTCGGGAGGCGGTCGCTTCACCTTGACAGGGCCTGCGCCTGCCGGGGAACATCCGACCGCCGGGGCGTGGCCGCCCGGGACCCTCCCGGCCGACCGCTTTCCAGCCGAAAAATTCTAAACAAACCCTTGAGATTGTCAACTTTAGCCCGCGTGGCCGGAAAGCGCCGCTGAATGCGCCCCCAGGACCTGCGGCGCCTGCTGGCCGACGTGCGGGCGGGACGGCTGAGCCCGGCGCGGGCCCTCGAGCGCCTGGGCGACCTGCCTTTCGAGGACCTGGGCTTCGCGCGGGTGGACCACCACCGGGCCCTGCGGCGGGGTTTTCCCGAGGTCGTCTTCGGCGCCGGCAAGACCCCCGCGCAGGTGACCGCCATCGCGGAGCGCATCGCGGCGCGCGGCCAGGGGGTGCTGGTCACGCGGGCCTCGGCCGAGGCCCAGGCGGCCCTGCGGGGGCGCTTCCCCGCGGCCCGCCGCCACGAGCTGGCCCGCTGCGTGGCGGTGCCGGGGGCCCCG
>JBDIBD010000302.1:0-6361 GCA_039812725.1 Vicinamibacteria bacterium
CCGCCGGGCGGGAGCGCCTGCGCGCCGAGCTGCAGGCCCTGCGCCCGCACGAGCAGCGCCGGCGCCGGACCCTGGCGGGGCCGCACCGCGACGCGCTGGGGCTGCTGATCGACGGGCGCGAGGCCAGCCAGTGCGCCTCGGCCGGACAGGCCCGCAGCCTGCTGCTGGCGCTGACCGAGGCGGCCCTCGAGGTCTACCGGCAGGAGCGCGGCACCAGCGCCCTGGCCCTCCTGGACGACCTCGACTCGGAGCTCGACGAGGAGCGTGCCAGCGCCGTCTGCCGGCGCCTCGCGGCCGCCGGCCAGGCGCTGGTGACGACCGCTCACGCCGGCTGGGCCCGCCGCCTGGGCCCGCTGGGGAGCGTTTTCGAGGTGGACGCCGGCCGGGTGCGCCCGGCTTGAGCCCAGTCCACGCGGGGAGGAGATGAGCGACGACAGCCGCACGCTGAACCCGAGCACGAGCGCCGACGGCGACTACGGCGCCGAGGCCATCCGCATTCTCGAGGGGCTGGAGGCCGTGCGCGTGCGCCCGGCCATGTACATCGGATCGACCGGCGAGGCCGGCCTGCACCACCTGGTCTACGAGGTGGTCGACAACTCGGTCGACGAGGCCCTGGCCGGGCACTGCCGCGAGATCAACGTCACGATCCACATCGACAACTCGGTCACCGTGGTCGACGACGGCCGCGGTATCCCGGTCGGTCCCCACCCGGCCCTGCCCGAGCTGGACGCGGCCGAGGTGGTGCTGACCAAGCTGCACGCCGGCGGCAAGTTCGACAAGGGCGCCTACAAGGTCTCGGGCGGCCTGCACGGCGTCGGCATCTCGGTGGTCAACGCCCTCTCGGAGATGCTGCAGGTCGAGATCTGGCGCGAGCGCAAGGTCTACCGCCTGAGCTACCGCCGCGGCGAGCCCGTGCTGCGCATCCACCAGGTGGGCGTGACCGACCGGCGCGGCACCAAGGTCACCTTCAAGCCCGACAGCCAGATCTTCGAGGCCACGGTCTTCAGCTTCGACACGCTCTCGCAGCGCCTGCGCGAGCTGTCCTTCCTGAACCGCGGCATCGTCATCTCGCTCGAGGACGAGCGCGACGGCAAGAAGCACCGCTTCCAGTACGAGGGCGGCATCGCCAGCTTCGTCGAGCACCTCAACCGCAACAAGGAGACCCTGCCGCAGAAGCCGGTCTTCTTCGAGGGCAGCAAGGACGGCATCGCGGTCGAGATCGCGATGCAGTGGAACGACGGCTACGCCGAGAACGTCTTCAGCTTCGCGAACAACATCAACACCCACGACGGCGGCACGCACTTGGTGGGCTTCAAGGCCGCCCTGACGCGCACCCTCAACGCCTACGCCCAGACCACCGGCATCGCCAAGGACCTGCCCGAGGCCATCCAGGGCGAGGACACGCGCGAGGGCCTCACCGCGGTCATCAGCGCCAAGGTCCCCAACCCGCAGTTCGAGGGCCAGACCAAGGGCAAGCTGGGCAACTCCGAGGTCAAGGGCATCGTCGAGAGCCTGGTCAACGAGAAGCTGGGCGCCTGGCTGGAAGAGAACCCCAGCCTGGCCAAGCGCGTGCTGCAGAAGATCGTCGACGCGGCCCGCGCCCGCGACGCGGCCAGGAAGGCCCGCGACCTGACCCGGCGCAAGGGCGCCCTCGACGGCGCCGGGCTGCCCGGCAAGCTGGCGGAGTGCCAGGAGCGCAACCCCGAGCGCTGCGAGCTCTACCTGGTCGAGGGCGACTCGGCCGGCGGCTCGGCCAAGCAGGGCCGCGACCGCCGCGTCCAGGCGGTGCTGCCGCTGCGCGGCAAGATCCTCAACGTCGAGAAGGCGCGCCTCGACAAGACCCTGGCCTCGGAGGAGATCCGCAACATCATCGCGGCCCTGGGCACCGGCGTGGGCGCCGACGACTTCGACGCCAGCCGGCTGCGCTACCACCGCATCATCATCATGTGCGACGCCGACGTGGACGGCAGCCACATCCGCACGCTGCTGCTGACCTTCTTCTACCGGCAGATGAAGGAGCTGATCGAGCGCGGGCACCTCTACATCGCGCAGCCGCCGCTCTACAAGGCCAAGTGGGGCAAGCAGGAGCGCTACCTCAAGGACGACGCCGAGCTGAACGCCTTCCTGATGGAGCGGGCGGTCGAGAAGCGCCGCGTGCGCCAGCCCGGCGGCCAGGAGGTCGAGGGGCCGCGTCTGGCCCGCCTGATCGAGCGCATGGTCGGCTACTCGCGCCTGATCGAGATGGTGGCCCGGCGCGGCACCCCGCGCGAGCTGGTCGAGTCGCTGCTGCGCCACAAGGTGCTCGAGCCCAGCGCCTTCCGCGACAAGGAGCTGCTGCTGACGGTCATCCGCCCGCTGCGCGAGGCGGGCCTCGACGTGGCCCTCGAGAACGACGAGGAGCACGGCCAGTACGAGATCGAGTGGGAGCAGGCCGCCTCGACCGCCGGCCCGGCCCGCTCCGGCCGGCTGACCGGCGAGTTCCTGCAGAGCCCCGAGTACCGCGCGCTCTACTCGGCCTTCGACGACTTCCGCGACTTCGACCAGGGCCCGCTGGTGCTGCTGGACGGCGGCGAGACCGAGGTGCCCGACCGCGAAACGCTGGTGAGGCGCATCCTGGACGAGGGCAAGAAGGGCCTCACCATCTCGCGCTACAAGGGCCTGGGCGAGATGAACGCCGAGCAGCTCTGGGAGTCGACCATGAACCCGGCCACGCGCTCGCTCCTGCAGGTGCGCCTGGAGGACGAGGAGGTGGCGGAATACATCTTCACCACCCTGATGGGCGACGCCGTCGAGCCGCGCCGCCAGTTCATCGAAGAGAACGCCCTCAACGTGCGCAACCTGGACATCTAGCGGGAAGACGATGGAAGAGACCCCGATCGCCGCCTGGAAGCACCAGGCCAACATCGCCGACGAGATGCGCCAGTCCTACATGGACTACGCCATGTCGGTCATCATCGGCCGGGCCCTGCCCGACGTGCGCGACGGGCTCAAGCCCGCCAACCGGCGCGTGCTGTTCGGCATGCACGAGATGGGCCTGCAGCCGGGCCGGCCCTACCGCAAGAGCGCCAAGATCGTGGGCGAGGTGATGGGCAACTACCACCCCCACGGCGACGCGGCCATCTACGACACCCTGGTGCGCATGGCCCAGGACTTCAACATGCGCGGCGTGCTGGTCGACGGCCAGGGCAACTTCGGCTCGCTCGACGGCGACCCGCCCGCGGCCATGCGCTACACCGAGGCCCGGCTGGCCCCGCTGGGCGCGGCCATGATGACCGATCTCGACAAGGACACGGTCGATTTCCAGCCCACCTACGACGAGAGCGGCCGCGAGCCGGTGGTGCTGCCCACGGCCCTGCCCAACCTGCTGGTCAACGGCGCGGCCGGCATCGCCGTGGGTATGGCCACCAACATCCCGCCCCACAACCTGCGCGAGGTGGCCGAGGCCCTGCTGTTCCTGCTGGAGAGCGGCGACCTGCTGCCCGACGAGCGCCTGGAGGGGGTGCTGGCGCGCGTGCCGGGGCCCGACTTCCCCACCGCCGGCTTCATCTGCGGCCGGGCCGGCATCCGCCAGGCCTACCGCACCGGCCGCGGCCAGGTGGTCATGCGCGCCCGGGCCGAGATCGAGGTCTCGAAGAAAGGCGACCGCGAGTCGATCGTGGTCACCGAGATCCCCTACCAGGTCAACAAGGCCCGCATCATCGAGAAGATCGCCGAGCTGGTGCGCGAGAAGCGCATCGAGGGCATCGCCGACGTGCGCGACGAGTCCAGCCGCGAGGGGCTGCGCATCGTGGTCGACGTCAAGCGCGGCGAGCCGGCCCAGGTGGTGCTCAACAACCTCTACAAGCACACCCAGCTGCAGGACACCTTCGGCATCAACATGCTAGCCATCGTCGACCAGCGTCCGCGCCTGCTGAACCTGCTCGAGGTCTGCGAGCTGTTCCTGGACTTCCGCCGCCAGGTGGTGCGGCGCCGCACGGCCTTCGAGCTCAGGAAGGCCGAGGCCCGCGCCCACGTGCTGGCGGGCTACGTCATCGCCCTCGACCACCTGGACGAGGTCATCGCCCTGATCCGGGCCAGCGAGAACGTGCCGGCGGCGCACGCCGGCCTGGTGGCGCGCTTCGGGCTGTCGGACATCCAGGCCGAGGAGATCCTCAAGCTGCAGCTGCAGCGCCTGACGGCCCTGGAGCGCCACAAGATCCTGGAGGAGCTGGCCGAGCTCCAGGCCCGCATCCTGGACCTGAAGGACATCCTGCAGAGCTCGCGCCGCATCGACGCCATCGTGGGCGGCGAGCTGCGCCAGATCGCCGCCGAGCGCGGCGACCCTCGCCGCACCCAGATCGTCGAGGCCGCCGACGAGATCACGGTCGAGGACATGATCGCCGAGGAGGACGTGGCGATCTCGATCACCCACACCGGCTACGTCAAGCGCACCTCGATCACCACCTACCGGTCCCAGCGCCGGGGCGGCCGCGGCCGCATCGGCATGAAGACCAAGGACGAGGACTTCGTCGACAACCTGTTCATCGCCTCGACCCACTCCTACATCCTGATCTTCACCGACCGCGGCCGTTTGTACTGGCTGCGGGTGCACGAGATCCCGGACGTGGGGCCGCAGGGCAAGGGCAAGGCCATCGTCAACCTGGTGCGCGTGCAGCCGGGCGAGAAGATCGCGGCCTTCTGCTCGGTCAAGAGCTTCGAAGACGCCGGCTACGTGCTGCTGGCCACCCGCGCCGGGATCGTCAAGAAGACCGAGCTGTCGGCCTTCTCGAACCCGCGCGCGGCCGGCATCATCGCGCTCTCGGTCGAGTCCGACGACGCCCTGATCGGGGCCGTGCTGACCTCCGGCCAGGACAGCGTGCTGCTGGCCACCCGCGACGGCATGGCCATCCGCTTCCCCGAGGAGGACGTGCGCCCGATGGGGCGCCAGGCCTACGGCGTCAAGGGCGTCGAGCTGGAGCCGGGCGACCAGGTGGTGGCCCTGGAGGTGCTCTCGCAGGGCACCGTGCTGACCGTGACCGAGAACGGCTACGGCAAGCGCACCGAGCTCGAGGAGTACCGCGAGCAGTCCCGGGGCGGCAAGGGCATCATCAACATCAAGACCTCGGAGCGCAACGGGCGCGTGGTGGGCGTGCGCCTGCTGACCGCCGACGAGCAAGTGATCCTGATCACCGAAAAGGGTATGATCATCCGGATCGACACCGCCGGGATCTCGCTCATCGGCCGCAACACCCAGGGCGTCCGGCTCATCCAGCTGGAGGAGGGCGACCACCTGGTCTCCGTGGCGCGCCTGGCGGAGAAGGACGAGGAGCCGCAGGGCTCGGGGGAGCCGGCCTAGCCGGGGACCCGCAGGCCAACAAGGGAGGACGACAGGAATCATGATGCAGCGCTCGGTCGGAACCGGAATCTTCCTCGCCGCCGCCCTGGCCCTGGCCGGCTGCGGCCACCCCGAACAGCGCGTGGTCGACCAGTACTTCGGCGCGCTCAAGGCCGGCGACAACCAGACCCTGACCAGCTTCGCGGCCACCAAGATCGACAAGAAGGTCGACAAGTGGAAGATCGTCTCGGTCAGCCCCGAGGCCGTGGCGGAGGCCCCGCTGCCGGCGCTGGCCAAGGCCTTCGCCGACGCCCAGGCCACCTACGAGAAGGAAAAGAAGGACATCCAGCGCATGGCGCTCGACAAGTACTCCGAGTACGAGCAGGTGCGCGACATCGAGAAGAAGGGCGGCAAGGTCCCGGCCAACCTGCAGGACATGCACGACAAGCTCGAGGCCTGGAAGAAGCGCGAGGTCGAGCTCAAGCGCCAGATCGTCGAGACCAAGGCCGCCGCGGACGCCGAGCGCCGCATCGTGCAGCTCTCGATGGGCAGCAACGTGGACAACCTCGATGCCATCGCGGCCGACATGGCCAGCAAGGACGTCGACCTGGCCCTGACCGTGGCGGACCAGGAGGAGAGCTGGGTCATGCACCTGAAGAAGTACACGCCCAAGGAGTCGAGCGGGGCGCGCGTGATCAGCCGCTGGGCCATCGCCGGGCTCGAGCCCAAGAAGTAGCCGCTGCGGGCCGCGGCCGACCAGGGGCGCCCCGCGGGGCGCCCCTTTCGCTTTTCGGGCGGGCTCCAGCCAGGCTAGGCCGGCTCGAGGCCGGCGAAGCGCGCCACCAGCTTCTTGGCGCCCAGGCCCGGGAAGCTGACGGTGAGCTTGAGGTCGTCACCGCCGCCCTCGCGCCGCAGCACCGTGCCGACGCCGAACAGGGGGTGGCGCACGCGCGCCCCGGGCCGGAATCCGTCGGCCGGGGCGCCGCCTCCCGCCGGGGCGGCCGCGGCTCGCGCCGGCGCCGACTCCACCGCCCACACCGGCCGGCC